>JBDSLU010000387.1:0-9374 GCA_039916225.1 Vicinamibacteraceae bacterium | reverse complement strand
ACCGCCGTGGTGCAGCGGCGGCAGATCCGCGGCCGGGCCGCGCCGGCGCACGTAGAGCGCGCCGACGCCCTTCGGGCCGTAGAACTTGTGGGCACTGATCGACAGGAGATCGGCGCCGATCGCCTCGACGTCGAGCGGGATCTTGCCGGCCGCCTGCGCCGCGTCGACATGGAAGGCGATGTCGCGGGACCGGGCGAGCGCGCCAATGGCGGCGATCGGCTGCAGCACGCCGATCTCGTTGTTGGCGGCCATCGCGCTGACCAGCACGGTGTCGGCGCGGATGGCAGCCTCCACCGCCGAGGGATCGACGAGGCCGCCGGCGTCGACGCCGAGCCGCGTCACCTCGACCTGCACGCCGTCGATCTGGCCGGCCTCGAGCGCCGCGCAGACGTCGAGCACGGCGGTGTGCTCGGTCGCGAGCGTGACCACATGGCGCCCGCGCGCACGCAGCGCGCGCACCGCGCCGGTGATGGCCAGGTTGTTCGACTCGGTGGCGCCGCTGGTGAAAACAATGTCGCGCGGCCGGGCGCCGATCAGCGTGGCGACCTGGCCGCGCGCTTTCTCGACCGCGTCACGGGCCGCCCAGCCGAAGGGATGCTGCGCGCTCGAGGCGTTGCCGAAGCGCTCGGTGAAGTAGGGCAGCATGGCCGCGACCACCCGTGGATCGCACGGGGTCGTGGCGTGGCCGTCGAAATAGAGGAGCGTGTCCCGCCCCACGTCGGGACTATTCGCGCGCGCGGCGCGAGAGGGTGACGGGCTGGAGCTCGGGGGCGGGGCTGGTCATCGGCACGTCGGTGGCGATCTCGTCGAGGCTGCAGGCCGCCAGCGACGTCAGGATCCGATCCTTGATGCGCCACAGCGGATCGCGGACGTTGCACTTCGAGTACTGGCCACAGGCCTGGTCGTCGACCGAACAGGCGGTCACCGTGAGCGGCCCGTCGACCGCCTGGATGACGTCGGCGACCGAAATCACCGTCGCCGGCCGGGCCAGGCTGTAGCCGCCGCGGGTGCCCTGATGCGACGTCAGCAGGCCGCGGCGCGCCAGCCGTTGCAGGATCTTGGCGAGCAGCTCGATCGGGATGTCGTAGTGCTCGGCGATTTCGCGGGCGCTGGCGGCGCCTCCCGTCGGCGAACCGGGGCTCGCGGCAGCGCTCTGCAGGGCGAGATGCTTCATCGCCATCAGGGCGTAGTCGGTCTTCTTGGAGAGCCTCAGCACGGTCGCACTATCTTACCCCGGGGTGGTCCGGCGGCCGCGCCCGAGGACGCGGCCGCCAGGCCCTAGTACTTCGGCTGAGAGGGGTCGACCTGATCGCTCCAGGCCAGAATGCCACCCTTGAGGTTGATCGCCTGCGGGAAGCCGTGGTCCCTGAGGAACGACACGGCCTTGGCGCTGCGGCCGCCGATCTTGCAGTGCACCACGAGGTCGCGCGACGGATCGAGCTCGGCGTAGCGCTTCTGCAGCTCGCCGAGGGGAATCAGCGTGGCGCCGTCGATGCGCGAGATCTGCGCCTCGAACGGCTCGCGGACGTCGAGGATCTGCAGGCGCGGGTTCTCGTCCATCCACGCCTTGAGCTCCGTGGCGGTCATCTCCGGCACGCCGCCCGGACCGATGCTGGTCGCCCGCGTGGTCCCCGGCGGCGGCGCCTCGATCGGCGACTCCGACGACTCGGCCGCCGGCATGCCGCAGAACTGCTCGTAGTCGATCAGCTCGGTGACGGTCGGGTTCGGGCCGCACACCGGGCACTCCGGATCCTTGCGCAGCTTGAGCTCGCGGAAGCGCATCTTCAGGGCGTCGTAGATCACGAAGCGGCCGATCAGCGGCTCGCCAATGCCGAGGATGATCTTGACCGCCTCGGTCGCCTGGATCATGCCGATGATGCCGGGCAGCACGCCGAGAACGCCGCCTTCGGCGCAGCTCGGGACCAGCCCGGGCGGCGGCGGCTCGGGATAGAGGCAGCGGTAGCAGGGGCCGTCCTTGGCTCCGAACACCGACGCCTGGCCCTCGAAGCGGAAGATCGAGCCGTAGGCGTTGGGGATGCCGAGCAGCACGCAGGCGTCGTTCACCAGGTAGCGCGTCGGGAAGTTGTCGGTGCCGTCGAGGACGACGTCGTAGCCCTTGAAGATCTCGAGCGCGTTCTTCGACGTCAGCGGCTCGCCGTAGGTCAGGACGTTGACCTCCGGGTTCATCGCGTTGATCTTGTTCTTCGCCGACTCGAGCTTCGGACGGCCGATGTCGGCCATCGTGTGGATGATCTGGCGCTGCAGGTTCGACAGGTCGACGACGTCGAAGTCGACGATGCCGATGGTGCCGACGCCGGCCGCGGCCAGGTAGAGCGCGACCGGCGAGCCGAGGCCTCCGGCGCCGACACACAGGACCCTGGCCGCCTTCAGCTTGCGCTGCCCCTCGAGACCGACCTCGGGGAGGATCAGGTGCCGGCTGTAGCGCTGGTATTCCTGCGCCGACAGCGTCGGCAGCTCCCGCTCGGTCTCGGTAACGGCGGGAGCCCCGCCCGCCACGGACGGGATGATGCTGAGCGCGTCGGTCGCCTGCAGCGCGGTGTCTTCCTTCTGCAGGTAGCGGATGTCTTCGTCGTTCAGGTAGATGTTGACGAAGCTGCGGAGCTTGCCTTCGTCGTTGTAGAGATGCTTGCGCAGGTCGCCGTAGGACGAGGTGAGGTTCGCCAGCGCTTCGCGCACCGTGCGGCCGGCGACTTCGACGCTTTCCTGCTTGTCGACGTAGGGCCGGAGCGGTGTGGGAATGTGGATCGTCGGCATGATTTCCGACGTTACCACAACCGCTCAGCGGGCCCCTGACGGCCTTGTCATAGACCGCCGGACTACGGTTCCCGCCGCCGTCGGCTGCCCGGCGGCGGCCTACTGGCCGCCCTGCCGGTCGGCGCGCAGCACCATGTAGAACGCGATCGGCCCGAGGATCAGCCACAGCCCGACGGACACGACCAGGGCCATCGTCAGGTTGTCCATCGTGCCGAAGCCACCCAGGCGGGCATCCTCGACGGCCCGGACGACCCAGGTCCAGGCGTTTGGCGCCAGCTGGCGAATACCCGTCGCCACCGCGGCCAGGAACACCACTGCGGCGACGACCTGGACGGCCAGGAGCGGACGCTGCGCCATTCGCGCGGCCTCGTGGCGGGCGCGCAGCTCGGCGCGCCACCAGACCTGGCCAGCCGACGGCAGCGCTATCGACACCTGGTTCGCCACCGCGGCGTCGTCGTGCAGCGCGGACGCGGCCAGTGCCAGGTCGGCGCACACCGGACACGAGACAGCGTGGGCGCGCAATCCCTCCGGCGCGGCGTCGGGCCACTGGCCGGCGCCGATGGCGTCGACGATCTCGGATTCGCGGGCGCACTCGGGGGCGATCATCGCGACTCCTCCTGCGGCTGCGGCCGGGGCGCCCGCAGCCGCTCGGCGAGGCGCTGGCGGGCCCGGAACAGCATCAGCTTGACGCTGCCGGTCTTGACGCCGACGACGCCGGCGATCTCGTCGTGCGTCGAGCCATGGGCGTAGGCCAGCCAGAGCATGGCGCGATCGCGCGGGCGGAGCGTCGACATCGCCGCGTCGAGGTCGTGGCGCTGGGCCAGTCGATCCGCGCTGCGGGTGTCGCCGGCGAGCTCGGGGGCCCCGGGTTCGTCGAGCGGCACCTGCGGCGGCGACGGCCGCCGCCGCTGATCGCGCACCAGGTTGGTGGCGATCCGATACAGGTAGTTGCGGCGATGCGCGTCGTTCTCGAGCACCGCCTCGGCGCGCAGGAACCGGTAGTAGGTCTCCTGCAGGAGGTCGGCCGCCTGCTGGCGGTCGCCGCACAGCCGCACCAGGTAACCGGCGAGGCCGCGCGAGGTCCGCTCGTAGAACGCCCGGAACAGGTCCTCGTCCATCTGGAACGCGAGGTCCCGTGACCGGGTGTCCTCGACGAGTCCGTCGACGTGGGACAGCGTCATGACCCCATCACTCGATGGTAGGGCGGCTGGCCGGCGGCGAGAGGAGCCCCAGGCGCTCCGAAAGCCCATACGCCAGGATAGCCGAAGCGAAGAACCCGGCGCCGAAGGCAATCGCCAGGACGCCGATGGTGAACAGGCCGGGGGCGACGTCCTCCATGACCCGTCCGCTGGCGTAGATGAAGCCGAAGCCGCCCGCGGCGAGGACCACGCCGGCCTGCAGGGACATCAGGATGCGGCTGACCGGGGCGCTGACGGGCCGATTGCCGGTCCCGTCCAGGGCGATGGGGGCCGACTCCAGGAAGCGGCGGCCCGAGGGCGACTGGATGTAGGCCATGAGGTCCTCGTTCGAGGTCAGGCGGTCGAGCAGCTTGGTGTGGGCGTCGGTCTGGATCCGCGTCAGCCGCAGCCAGCGGCGGTAATCGATGAAGGTCCGGACCAGCCAGAGCATCACCAGGGCGGCCATCGCGAACGCCCCGATGATGGTGAAGTGCTCGATGGTGTTGCGCCACGCGTCGATGGTTGCGGTGCGCGGGTCGCGGTTGCGGCTCCACTCCGGCTCGCCGACGAAGAACGTCGGGTTGTGGCCGACTTCAGGATGCTGCTGGAGAAAGGCCGCCAGGCCCGGGTAGTTGGCGAGGTAGTCGGCGTTCAGCAGCAGCGACGGGTCGTGCCGGAAGACCTGGAAGAGCGACGGCGAGTACTGCTCGATGACCTGGCGCAGCCGGTCTCGCGTTTCCTCGGCGCTCCGCCGATCGGTCTCGAAGGCCGGCATGACCTGGGCCACCGGCGCGGGCTGGACCGCCTGGGGGGCAGGACGGGCCGGGCGGGCGGCTTCGGGGGCCTGCGCGGTCATCTGGACGGGTGCGGAGAGCACGGCCGCCGCCACCAGCACGCCGGCAAGGGCGCGCAGGGCGGTCAGGGCGGAAAAGGTGGGCGTGTGGCGCCGGAACTGTCTCATGGGTGAATCTCGCCTCCAGAGACTAGTTACGGCAGGCGCCGCGGCGGGTTAACGGGCGAGCGGCCAGCCTCAGTCGCTGCCGCCGGTGGCCAGCCTCAATCTATCCAGCCGGTGGAGCGGGACCAGGCGCGCATTTCCGCCTGCCGGCGGTGGTAGTCGGGCGGCACCGAGCCCTGCGCACTTTTGCGCGCCTGCGCGATCCGGTCGACCAGTGGCGGCAGGCCGACCGACGCCCGCCGGGCCTCGACGCCCTCGGGGTCCTCGATCGGCCACGGGCTGAGCATGCCCTGCTCGTCCCAGTCGAACTGGGTGCCGTAGCGCTGCGGCCGACGCTCGAAGAAGGCGATGCGATCTTCGAGGTAGGCGACCTGCGCCGGGGTGGCGTCGCCGCGCGTCGCCGCCTCCCGCAGGATCGGGAGGCAGCCGCGCTGGACGTCGGGCTCGCCGATGGCGTGCTGCACGACGATCCAGGCTGCGTGCATGGCGTCCTCGCCGACCAGGGCCGGGCCCGGCCAGCCGTGCTCGCGGACGATCGCCAGCAGCTCGCGGGCGTTACGGCGGTGGACGTCCTCCATCCGCGGCGCGTAGCCGCGGAACAGCTCGCCGGTCGCGGCGAGCTCGGTCCGGACCCGGGCGTCCTCGGCGGCCATCGCCAGGAGCAGCTGTCGAAGCGTGTCGTTCATCGAGCGATCAGAAGTCGGCCAAGATCAGGAACGACGCGCAGTCCCCAGCGGTTGGCCGGCACCTGCAGACAGTACTCGAAGAACGCGATGCCCCAGCTCGCCAGGATCACGAGCCAGAGCGCGCGGCTCTTGAACTTCAGGTGCCCGTACCAGGCCATCGTCATGAAGACGTTGGAGAGCACGAGCAGCACGATGGTGGGAAGGCGTGGGCCGAGGAGAGCGGGCATCGTCATGTCGGTTTACGCGGCCTGGACGGCGTCGGCAGGGGACGGCCGAGAGCCGCGTTGAAGCGCGCCCCAGCCCCTTCCCTCGCTGGGCGTTGCCGGCCCACTCGACCGCGACGATCCAACCCACGAGGACCGCACTGGCGTCCCAGACCAGCGCCATCAGCCAGAGGAACAGGGCCCGGCGATTGTGGAATCGGGCGGCTGGTCGCGTCACGGCTCGAGCGTGAGCTGCTGCGGCACGAGCTGACGGACGGCCTGATCGATCGGCCGCAGCGACTCGATCGGCTTGCGCGAGCCGACGCCGAGCGATTCGAGCTTGCGGGCCGTCGGCAGGACGCGGCTTTCGAGCGAGGCGACCGCCTGGTTGTAGGCCTTCACCGTCTTGCCGAGCGCGCCGCCCATGTGCGACAGGTGCTCGACGAGGTTGGCCATGCGCTCGGACAGCTCCCGCCCGACCGCGCTGATCTTCTGCGCATCCTCGGCGACCCGTTCCTGCCGCCAGCCGTACTCGACGGCGCGCAGCAGCGCGAACAGCGTCGCCGGCGTCGCCAGCACGACCCGCTGGCTGAGCGCCCAGTCGACCAGGTTGGCGTCGCGCTCGGCGGCGGCCGCCAGGAACGAGTCGTTGGGGATGAAGAGCACCACGAACTCCGCCGACTGTTCGATCTCGTCGGCGTAGCCGCGGGCCGCGAGCCGCTGCACGTGCGCTCGCACCTGACCGAGATGCCTGGCCAGCGCCTGATCGCGGGCGTACTCGTCGCCCGCTTCGATGGCGTCGAGATACGCCGCCAACGGCACCTTGGCGTCGATGACCACGACGCGCTCGGAGGGCAGACGCACGATCACGTCGGGACGGAGCCTGCTGCTCTCGCCGGCCACGGTCTCCTGCTCGATGAAGTCACAGAACGTCGACATCCCGGCCAGCTCGGCGACGCGGCGCAGGGCGATCTCGCCCCAGCGGCCGCGGACGTTCGGCGCGCGCAGGGCCTGCACCAGCTTGTGGGTTTCGGCGCGCAGCGCCTGGTGGGTGACGGCGACGTCGCGCAGCTGCTCGCCGACCTGTCCGAGATCGCGCTGGCGCCGTTCCTCGATGCCCCGCGCCTCCTTCTGGTAGCCGTCGAGCGACTGCTGCAGCGGGCCGACCAGCGCCTGGATGGCGAGGCGCCGCGTCTCGAGATCGTCGGACGCGTCGGCGCGCAGCGTCTTGAACTTCTCGTCGGCGAGCTGCAGGAAATCGCGCTGCGAGCCGGACAGGGCGTCGGCGGCGAGCGCCTTGAAGGCGTCGGTGAGGCGCTCGCGCGCTTCGTCGACGAAGCGGCGCTCGTCCTCGATGCGGCGCTCGGCGGCGAGGGTGCGCGTCGCGGCTTCGACGCGGGCCAGATCGGCGGCGCCGGCGCGCGCGCGCAGGGACACCGCCTCGGCGTCGACGGCGTGGAGGCGGAGGCGCAGCTCCTCCGCCCGACCGGAGGCCGTGGCGGCCAGGGCCCGGCCGATCGACCAGGCGACCACCGCGCCGAGCGCCAGGCCGGCGACGAACGCGAGCACGAGCGAAGAAATGGCGATCGTCATGGTCGTGCGTCGTCCATCGCCGAGCGACGCGCGCTCAGCGTTCGACGAACGGGAGAATCACCCGCAGTACCCACTCGAAGACGTCTTCGTCGGTCAGGTCTGACACGATCGCGGATTCGCCGAGGGCCTGCTCGGCCGTCTGCAGCTGCGACCCGCGGACGTAGCTGAAACGTCCGATGACCGTCGGCGTCGCCTTCGTGCCGTCCAGGACGACCTCGAGGAAGTCGTCGCGCTCGCGGTCCGACTGCAGGCGCGCGGTCCCGGCCGGCGTCAGCACCTGGAACACGTGCCCTTCGGCCTTGAGGGCCGAGGCCACCAGCCGCAGCACCGGCACGGCGTGGTTCTCGAGGAAGGCGTCGAAGGCCTGCTGCTCGCTGGACAGCGCGGCCCGGCGCGCCGCGGCGTCGCGCTTGGCGGCTTCTATGGTGTGGCGCAGCCGCTTCCTGACTTCCCCGGCATCGAGCATGTGGCCGATTCTACCTTCTGTCGCGGGCCTTCGATGGGTTGCGCCAGCAGCCCGTGGTGGAAGTCCGCGGCATTCGCACCACGGGCTGCTAGCGGATGGCGACGTGGATCGCCATGAACCCGCCCATCCGTGGCACGACCTCCGCCGAGGCGAAGCCGTGCGCGCGCAGCCGCTCGGCGACCGCGTCAGCGCCGGGATAGCGCTTCAAGGACGCCGGGATGTAGCGGTAGGTATCCGGATCGCCGTGCAGCAGCGCCCCGACCGTGGCGCCGACGGCGCCCAGATAGGCGAAGTAGGCGCGCTGCCAGCCGGGATGCGCCGGCTTCTCGAAGTCGAGCGAGAGGAAGCGGCCGCCCGGGCGCAGCACGCGGGCGATCTCGGCGATCGCCCGATCGAGATCCGGCACGTTGCGGAGGCCATAGCCGGTGGTGACCACGTCTACCGACGCCGGGGGCAGGGGCAGGCTGGTCATGTCGCCGACCAGGAAGCGGACCGCGGAGGCAGCCGGCTTCTGGCGGGCCAGATGGATCATCCGCGGCGTCAGATCGAGCCCGATGACGCCCGCCCCGCGCGCCGCCGCGGCCAGCGCCAGGTCCCCCGTGCCGGTGGCCAGATCCAGGACGCTCTGCCCTGGCTGGATCGCCGCCCGTCCGATCAGGTCCCGCTTCCAGGCCTGGTCGCGCCCGTACGACAGCAGCCGGGTGATGAAATCGTAGCGGCCCGCGATCGTCGTGAACAGGCGCGCGTTGTAGCGGCGCTTGGCCTCGGGCGACTCGAAGGCTCGGTCCAGCATGCGCGGTGGTACTCTATCCGCGTCCCATGCTGCCGACGAGCACGGTCGAAAACTACCTGAAGGCCATCCACGCCGGGCAGAGTCGACTGGCTGGCGACCGCGCCACCACCGACCGCGACCTGGTGCCGATGGGCCAGCTGTCGGCCGCGCTGGGCGTCGTCCCGGGCACGGCCACGGCGATGGTCAAGACGCTGGCCGAGGCCGGTCTCGCCTTCTATGAGCCCTACGCCGGGGTCCGCCTGACGCCGGCCGGCGAGAAGCTCGCCGCGGCGGTGTTGCGCCGCCACCGGCTCGTCGAGCTGTTCCTGGTCCAGGTGATGGGGATGAACTGGGACGAGGTGCACGACGAGGCGGAGCTGCTCGAGCACGCCGTGTCCGACCGCCTGATCGAGCGCATCGACGCCATGCTCGGCCACCCGGCCGTCGACCCGCACGGCGATCCGATCCCGGACAGCGACGGCGTCATCCACACGCCCGAACTCGCGACGCTGCTGACCTGCGCCACCAACCAGCCGCTCCGCGTGTCGCGCGTCGTCGATCAGGACGCCGCCTTCCTGCGGTTCATCGAGCAGAGCCACCTGAAGCCTGGCCAGCCGGTGCTGGTCGAGGAACGCGACGCCGCGGCGGATCGGGTGACGGTGCGCACCGACGGCGCCTCGCTGGCGCTCGGCCAGCGCGCCGCCTCGAAAGTCCTCGTCGAACCCAGGTAACTCCCTACTCCC
>JBDSLU010000386.1:0-4956 GCA_039916225.1 Vicinamibacteraceae bacterium | reverse complement strand
CGGTGTTGATCAGGCTGAAGACGGCGGTGTTGACCCCGATGCCGAGGGCCAGCGAGATCACCGCCAGCGCGGTGAACGCCGGCGATCGCAGGAAGCCGCGCAGCAGGACCCGGAGATCGGTGGCCATCCAGTGTCCCGACACTACTCTGCCTTCAGCGTGACCGCGGGATCGACGCGGGAGGCGGTGCGGACCGGCGCGATCACGGCCAGCAGCGCGGTCGTGGCGAGCGCCGCGACGGCGACCACGAACGTCGTCGGGTCATCCGGTGCGACGCCGAACAGGAAGCCGCCGATCGTGGAGCCCAGGGCCAGCGCCAGGCCACAACCGGCGACCAGGCCGATGCCGACCAGCGTGGCGACGCGGCGCAGCACGAGGCCGCCGATGCCGGTGCGCTGCGCCCCGAGCGCGAGCCGGATGCCGAACTCGCGCGTCCGCTGGCTGACGGCGTAGCCGGTGACGCCGAAGATGCCGACGCCAGCGAGCACCAGTGCCAGCGTCGAGAAGCCGCTGACCAGCCCGGCGACGAAGCGCGGCAGCGCGACGACGTCGTCGTAGCGGCGGTCGGACGTCTCGGCGAAGTAGAGCGGCACCGAGGGATCGACGGCGGCCAGCGCGTCCCGTGCGGCGGCGAACACCGTGGCCGGCGGCGCCGACGTCTCGATCACCGTATACATGCCGCGCTGGTAGATCTGCGACTGCGGCCCGTAGATGGCCGGCAGCGGGCGGTCGCCGGGGCCGTTGTGATTGACGTGGTGCACGACGCCGACGATCGTCCGCACGGCGGCATTGGTGCCGGTGCCGATGCGGACGCGCTGGCCGATCGCCGCTTCCTCGCTCTGCCACCACCGGCGCGCCAGGACGTCGTCGACGATGGCGACGAGCGGCGCGTTCGCGGCATCGGTGTCGGCGAAGAAGCGTCCGCGCCGCAGCGCGATGCCCATCGTTTCGAAGTACTGGCCGCGGACGACGGCCAGGCGCACCACCGGCGTCCGTGTCGGCGCGCCGGTGGGCGTCTCGGGCGCCGCTTCCCCGACGTTGCCCTCGCCGCTCATCGGCACGTAGGAGATGGCCCCGAGTCTCCGGACGCCAGGAACCGCCGCCAGCCGCGACGTCAGCTGGTCGTAGAACTGGGCGACACGGGCCGCGTCCGGGTACGCTGGCTGCGTGAGGTTCGTCTTGAAGCTGATCCGATTGGCCGTCTGGAAGCCGACGTCGTCACGCAGCAGGCCCTGCAGGCTGCGCAGCGTGAGCCCGGCGCCGATCACCAAGGCCACGGCCAGCGCCACTTCGGCGATGGTCAGGCCATCCCGCACCCGGCCGGTCGCGCGGCTGTCGGAGACGCGGTTCGAGCCCATGATCCCTTCCGAGCCGCGCAGCGTCATCGCCACCAGCGCCGGCGCCGAGCCGACCACCAGCGTCACGATCACCAGCATGCCGATGGTGAACAGCGCCGCCGGCAGATCGAGTCCGATGCCCTCGAGGCGCGGGACGTTGGCCGGCGCGTAGGCGACGAGCGCGCCGATGCCGGCCGCCGCGACCGCGCTGCCCGCCACCGCGCCGAGGGTCGCCACGACGGCGGCCTCGACCAGCAGCTGACGGGCAACGGTGGCGCGTCCGGCGCCGATGGCGAGGCGAATCGACAACTCGCGCCGTCGGGCAACCGTGCGGAGCAGGGCCATGATCGCGACGTTCACGCAGGCGATGAGCAGCACCGATCCGGCGGCGGCGAGCAGCACCGCGAGCGGCAGCTGCAGGTGACCGAACTGGCGGGCGCGGAGCGACTCGACACCGAGCATCCAGTTGCCGGCGGGGTAGTCCGCCGGCTGCGCCTGACGCAAATCGCGCGCGACGCGCGTCAAGTCGTCGCGAGCCTGGCCGATACTGACGCCGTCGCGGAGGCGCGCCACCGTGAACAGATAGCGGTCGCCGCGATCCGAGCCGTCGCGCGGCCGCAGGTCGATCGGCAGCCAGGCGCCCATCTCGGCTTCGGGGTAGCCGAAGCCGGGCGGCATCACGCCGATGACCGTGAACGGCTGGCCGTTCAGGCGGACCGTCCGGCCGACGGCGTCGCGGGATGCGCCGAAGCGCGAGCGCCAGAGCGTGTCGCTGATCACCGCGAGGCGGCCGGCGCCGACGTCGGCCGGGGTGAACGCGCGACCCAGCGTCGGCGTCACGCCGAGCACGCCGAAGACGTCGGGCGTGACATCCGAGACCTTGATCCGTTCAGCGAAGCCGTCGCCGTCGCTGGCGCCGTTCAGCGTCATCCGGCCGAGCGCGGCGGCACCGATCGCCGCAAAGGCCCGCTGGCGCGTCCGGACGTCGACGAGCTCGGCCCGCGAGAACCGATCGCCGTCGCCGACCGTTTCCGGCCGGGCATTGACCAGGCTGACCAGACGTTCGGGCTCGGGGTAGTCGGGCGGTCGCAGCACCACACCGTAGAGCACGCTGAAGAACGCCGTGGTGGCCCCCATCCCGAGGGCCAGGGTGAGGACGGCGACGATGGTGTAGCCGGGTGACCGGAGGAGCTGGCGGACGGCGTAGCGAAGCTCTCGCATGCGGCCCTATGGTGCAGCCGATGTGCCATACCCGTCTACCGGCACGAACTGCCCGAAAACACGAGGTTTCTTGCGGCTGTCGCGGCCGGCGCCAAGCCGGGCGCTGACCGGCGGCGCTACGATCGCGTCCCGAAAACGGACAGTGGCTCGGCCGGCGGAGCGCCGCGTCCGATGGCGGGGAGCGACAGCTCGAACCGCGCCCCGCCCAGCGTGCCGTTGGTCGCCGAGACACGCCCGCCGTGTTGATCGATCACGGCGCGGACGATCGACAGGCCGAGCCCGGATCCGCCGCTTTGGGCGTCACGGGCCGAGTCGACGCGATAGAAGCGATCGAAGACGTGCGGCAGGTGCTCGGCCGGAATCCCGGCCCCGCTGTCCTCGACGACGAGCACGACGTCGGCGCGATCCGGGGCGGCGCGGAGGGCGATCCGGCCGCCTCGCGGGGTGTGGCGCACCGCGTTGGCGACCAGGTTCTGCAGCACCTGTTCGAGGCGCCGCTCGTCGCCGACCACGACGTCGGCGCCCGGCGCGATCTCGCGATCGAGCGTGACGCCCCGTTCCTCGAGGGCGCCCTGATGCCGGGCATAGACCCGCTCGAACAGCCGCGCGACCGGGACGCGCTCGTGGTCGAAGGACCCGCCGCCGCCTTCGAGGCGGGCGAGGTCGAGCAGGTCACCGATGATGGCCTCGAGCCGCAGCGTCTCCTCGGTGACGATGCCGAGATAGCGGGCGCGGGTGGCTTCGTCCTTGACCGCGGCCGGCAGCGCCAGCGTCTCGAGGTAGCCGCGCATCGCCGTCAGCGGCGTCATCAGCTCGTGCGACACGTCGGCGAGCAGCTGGCGGCGCGACCGATCCGCACTGCGCAACTCCTGCACGCGCGCGTCGAGATCGGCGGCCATGCGATTGAAGCGGCGGGCGAGGGAGGCGACTTCGTCACCGCCCGTTTCCGGCGCGCGGACGGCCGTCTCGCCGGCCCCGACCGCCGCGGCGGCCTGTTCGAGCCCGCGCAGGCGGCGATGGACCGGGCGGAAGACGAGGATCGCCATCACCGTCGTGCCGGCGATGAGCAGCACGAGCGCGGCGGCGACCAGCGTCGGCCCGAACTCGGCGAGCACCGGGTCGCGGCCGCCGGGCGCCGGCAGCACGCCGACCACCGCCACCGTCTGGCCGCCGACGACGACCGGCTGGAAGGGCGGCCGTCGAGGCCTCGGCGGACGATTCCCGGGCGGCGGCTGGTCGCCCGAATCGGGGAAGGTCTCGGGCACTCGCGATCGGACGCGCGCCATCCGGGCCAGGAACGGCGGCACCTCGAATGGGCCGCTCCGATGCACCCGGTCGCCGCGAACCACGAAGACGCCGTGCGGGCTGCGCCCGAACTCGCGGGCCAGCCAGGCGTCGACGTCGAGCTGGGCGTCGGCTTCGAGGGCGGTGGCGAGCTCGGCGGCAGCTACGGCGGCCAGACGCCCCGGCCGCATGGCGATGGCGTCGTTCGTCGACGCCAGCCAGACGAAGAGGGCGGCCTGGAGCACCAGCACGACGGCGACCGTCGCGACGAAGCCGATGGCGATGCGCCAGTAGAAGCTGCGATACCAGATCACACCACCGCCGTCGGTGCGGCCCGGACCGCGCGCGGTGAGGGCGGACCGTTCAGACATCGGCCGCCTTGTAGCCGGCGCCCCACACCGTGAGGATCAGCGTCGGCTCGGAGGGGTTGCTCTCGACCTTCTGCCGCAGCCGCTTGACCAGGGTGTCGATGTTGCGGGCGGTGACGAAGGTGTCGCCGCGCCAGACGCGCTGCACCAGCGCCTCGCGGCTGAAGACGATGCCCGGGTGGCTGGCCAGCAGGTGCAGGAGGTCGAATTCGCGGCCGGTCAGCTCGACCTCGCGGTCGCCGACGGTGACGCTGCGCCGGGCCGGATCGACGACCAGCGGCCCGAGGCGGACGGGTCGGGCGTCCGTGGTCCCGACGGCGGCTGCGGCGGGCGCGGCCCCGGCGCGCGGTCGGCGGGTCAGGGCGCGGGCCCGGGCGACCAGTTCGCGGACCCCGAAGGGCTTGGTCAGGTAGTCGTCGGCGCCGCTTTCGAGGCCGAGGACCTTGTCCGATTCGTCGCGCCGGGCCGTCAGGAGCAGCACCGGCACGTCCTTGGCCGGCGCCTCGCGGCGTAGTGCCCGCAGCACCGTCATGCCGTCCAGGCCGGGCAGCATCAGGTCGAGGATGACCAGGTCGAACGGCTCGGCCCGGGCCAGGCGCAGGGCGTCCTGGCCGTCGCCGGTCTGGGTCACCGTCCAGCCATCGAGCTGGAGGTGCAGGGCCACCAGCTCGCGGATGTTGGGTTCGTCCTCGACCACGAGGACGGTGCGCGGCGGGTCCGTCTCGGCCACGCCCGCAGTGTACCGTCC
>JBDSLU010000385.1:0-8885 GCA_039916225.1 Vicinamibacteraceae bacterium | reverse complement strand
GTCGTGCGCAGGACGGCGGCGATGGCTCATGGGTTGTTCTCGGCCCCTGAAGAGGTCGGCGATTCCGGTGGCGCAATCGCCGGCGGCATGTCGGCGCCGCGGGCGCGATTGCGGAACTGGCGACTGGTGACGATGCGGGTGGCGAGGTCGCTGAAGGTGGCGTCGCCGCCGGCCTGCCGCATCTCGCCGATCAGGCGCCGGTCGGACGCCAGCGGCGTGCGGCCCAGCGCGTAGCCGATCATCTTGCGCGACAGCGTGGTCAGCACTTTGTGATCCTGCTTCTGCAGGTAGCCGAGCAGGCCGTCGGCGCCGACGATCGTCGACTTGTCGCGGAACTCGCCGGTGGTGTCGACCGGCTTGCCGTCGTTGTAGGCGGTGCGCGACCGGCCGACGGCGTCGAAACCTTCCAGCGGGAAGCCCAGTGGATCGATGCGCAGGTGACAGGCCGCGCACTTGGCGTCGCGCTTGTGCGCCGTCAGCCGCTGTCGCAGGGTCTGGCCTTCGAAGCTCTTGTCGTCGGCCGGCAGCGTGCCGGCGTCGGCCGGCGGTGGTGGCGTCGGCGTCGACAGGATGCGGCGCAGGATCCAGTCGCCGCGCTTGACGGGGCTGGTCCGCAGGGGCGCCGAGGTGGTGGTCAGCACCGATCCGAGCCGCAGCGCGCCGCCGCGGTCGAACTTGGCCATGCCCTCGACCTTCTGCAGGGTTTCGGTCGGCGCCAGCTTCTCGTCGATGCCGTAGAACTTCGCCAGCGGCTGGTTGAGGAAGGTGTAGTCGCCGTGCAGAATTTCCTTCACCGGCCGCCGCTCGCGGACCAGATATTCGAAGGTCGCGACCGATTCCTCGTACATCGCCCGGCGCACCTCGTCGGTGAACTCAGGGAAGCGACCGGTGTCGACGCCGCGGTATTCGTCGAAGTGGTAGAAGCCGAGCCACTGACCGAAGAACTCGGTCGACAGGCGCCGGGCTTTGGGGTCGGCGGTCATCCGCGCGACCTGGGCCGCCAGCTTCTTCGGGTCGCTCAGTTCCTTGGCTGCGGCGGCGCGACGCAATTCCTCGTCGGGAACCGACGACCACAGGAAGAAGCTCATGCGGCTGGCCATTTCCCAGTCGTTGAGCGTGACCTCGGTGCCGCGCGGCGCCGATTCGACCCGGTACAGGAAGGCCGGCGACATCAGCACGCGCGCCAGCGTGGCGCGGATGGCGCCCTGGTGCGGAAGCTTGCCGACCGTGCGCGACGTGCGATAGAACCCGCGCAGCCCGGCCTGCTCGTTGGTGGTGAGCGGACGCCGCCACGCGCGGCTGGCGAAGGACACCACGTCGTCCACGTGCCCGGGCTGGCCCAGCTTCATCGTCGCGTTGGTCGTGTCGTAGTGCGTCTTCAGCTTCGTGACGTGGGGCTGGAGCTCGGCCGGCAGCGCCGCGATCCGCGCTGGCGTCATGTCGACGATCTTGCGGCTGCCGGTCTTCACGTCGAAGTGATCGAGCAGCATGCCCAGGTAGGCGTCGTGGTACGGCCACGAGCCGAACAGATCCGTCCAGGCGTGCTCGAGGGCGACCCGGTCGGCGCCGTCGACCATGTTCTTGGTGAAGAAGTCGTCCCAGCGCTGGTACTTCACCTTGATGACGAAGCCATCGTGCTCGGGGCTGTTGTAGGTGTTGTCGAACGGCGGCGGGACCGGGTCGCGATCGGCCGGGTTGGCTTCGCCGTGCGAGTTGGGCGGCATCATCGAGACGAACTCGGCGATACCGGCGCGGAACGTCTTGTAGCCGGCGCTCCCCATGTCGCCCATGAAGACGCGCTGTCCGCCGACGCGCGACGGGCCGTCGGGGCGGGCGTTGAGCATCACGCGGATGACGGCGTCGCGGTTGGCGCCGAGCTCGACGTCGGTGTGCAGTTCGGCCAGGTAGGTCTCGTTGTCGACGTTCAGCTCCAGCTTCACCGGACCGGTGACGGCGAAGTCGTTCGGACCGACCGGAGAACCATCGATGCTGACGCCGAACTGGAGCCTGGCCACTTCGGCGGCCGGCAGGATGTCGCGCAGCGGGAACGTCTTGAGCACCGGCCCGGGCACGCGCTGGCGCGTGATCGCCACCGGCTCGAACGGCTGCGGCAGCGTCGCCGGGGTCCGCAGCGCGACGCGGGGGTTGCGGTAGATGACGACCGGCGTGCCCGTGCCTTTGTGCAACGTGTCGAACGTCATGTGCACGGTCCACGGCCCGGCACCGACCGACGGCGCCGGCGGCTGGCCGGGGGCCGGCGGCTGGCCGGGGACCGGCCTGCCGAAGCGGCGATTGAGGCCGTAGGTGTAGCTGTGCGTGGTCTTGGCGCCCAGCGTGGTGTCGTCGAAGAGCAGCGGCGTTTCATCGCCGGCGCCGCCGGCCGCCAGGTCGCCGCGAGCGAAGAACCAGCTCGGCCAGGTCACCAGCTTCTTGGTGAGCGCGTCGGCCTCCTCGCGCGCCTTGGCGATGGACGCCTTGGCGTCGCCGGTCGGCGCCGCGAACTTCTGCCACGCACCGATCATGTCGGCGCTCGGGTAGCCGGTGCCGGTCCGGTTGACCACGTCCCACATGTGGTCGGCGAAGCGGCCGGTGATGCCTTCCTTGGCCGCCAGACCGCGTACCGTGGCGTTGGGATCGCCGAGTGCCGCCCGGTGCTTGTAGTGCCACGTCACGTAGAGCGCCTTGCCGTAGCGCTCGAAGCCGAACGGCCGGCCGCCCTCGCCCGAGACGACGCGGAAGCCTTTCGACGCGTAGAGCTGGTTGATCCGGTCGAGGGCCGACAGCTCGAGCCCGCTCTCGCCGGCGTCCGTGTGGAAGCCGAGCGGCCCGGAGCCGATGACGGCGTGGTCGGCGATCTGCTTGGCGGCTTCGAGATAGTGCTCGACGGTGGTGTCCTGCACCGATTGCACGTCGCCGAAGTTGGCGAAGCCCTCGCCGCCGACCGAGTCGCTCGAGGCGTCGATGCCGGTCTTGATGTCGATGCCGGTCAGGTCGTGGACCGCGTAGGCGTACTCGGCGCTGGTCAGGCGCCTGACGGTGACGCGCCCGGGATCGCCGGCGTGTTGCGCGTCGTACTCGCCCAGCGCGGTGCGAATCCAGCCGACGGCGGCGGCGCGCTCGGCGTCGGTGGGGAAGTCGTCGGCGTCGTCCGGCGGCGGCATCTCGCGGCTCTCGAGCATGAGCGCGACGTCGTCCCAGATGTCGGCCTTGTCGGCCACGCCCGTCGCCGTCATCCTGGCGGCGAGCTTGTCGAAGTCGATGTTGGCCTTGGCCCGGGCGCCGGTGTGGCAGTCGGAGCAGTACTTCTCGAACGTGGCGGCCGCTGCCGGGGCCCCGGTCTCGGCGGCTGAAAGGGTACGATGGGACACCATCGGCAATGCCGGCGTTGCGCGTGGCGCAGCGGGCGTTGCGCGATCAGACGCGCCGGCCGGACGCGCCGCCGCGGTCGCGTCGGCGCGAGCCCGGTCGGACCCAGCCCCGTCCGGCCGAGTCCCGTCGGACTGGGCCCCGTCGAACTGGGACTGCGCCGCGATGACGGAGACGAGCGCTCCAAGCAGGAGAGCGCAGAACCCCAACCGTTTCATCCACTCTCCCGCGTTGCCGGTGTCTTTCAATTCTAACTGCCGGTAGGCCGCTCGGCAAGGGGCCCTTTTACCGAGTCGGCCGCAAAAATCGGGCTTTTTCGCGTCCTGGCGAGCCTCCTGAGAGGCCGGGGGCGGCGAGGAGCATCCTGTTGGCCGGCCCGGTCGTATGAAGAGGTGGAGGCGCTGCAGATGACAACCGGGACCAAGACGCGGATGGGGCGGAGTTGGGTGATGGGACTGGCCGGGGTGGCCGTCGCGGTCGCGGTCGTCGCGGCGGTGCCGGTTTCCTATCCCTTCGTGTCCACGGAGCGTGGCCGGGTCGTGCCGCCACCGGTGACCGACATCCCCGTCGACGACGCCACGACGCAGGTGGCCGTCTTCGCCGGCGGGTGCTTCTGGGGCGTGCAGGGCGTCTTCCAGCACGTCACCGGGGTGACCAATGCCGTGTCCGGCTATGCGGGCGGAAGCCGGACGAGCGCCCGCTACGAGACCGTCGGCGGCGGCACCAGCGGACACGCCGAGGCGGTGCAGGTCACCTACGATCCTCGCCAGGTCAGCTACGGCGCGCTGCTGCAACTCTTCTTCTCGGTGGCGCATGACCCGACCGAGCTCAATCGCCAGGGGCCGGATGTCGGGCCGCAATACCGCTCGACCATCTTCCCGGCCGACCTTCCGCAGGCCAAGGTGGCGAAGGCCTACATCGACCAGTTGAACGCCGCTCGGGCCTTCGACGATCCGATCGTCACCACCATCGAGCCGGATCGCCCGTTCTACCCGGCCGAGGACTACCACCAGGACTACCTCACCCTGAACCCCGGGCAGCCCTACATCGCCATCAACGACCTGCCCAAGATCGCCGAGTTGAAGCGCCTCTTTCCGGCCCGGTATCGGGCGACCCCGACGCTGGTGCGGCCCCGCCGGGGGTGAGTTCCGGCCCGCCTGCGAGTACAGTCTTGGGCGCGACATCGTGGCGTCGCGACACAGGAGGCAGGCGTGAAGTTGTTGCGGTATGGCCAGGCTGGCCAGGAGAAGCCCGGGCTGCTCGATGGGCAAGGCCGGTTGCGTGATCTGTCGGGCGTGCTGCCCGACGTGGCCGGCGACGCGCTGACGCCGGCGTCGCTCGATCGCCTGCGGGCGCTGGATCCGGCCTCGCTGCCGCTGGTCGAGGGCCAGCCGCGGCTCGGACCATGCGTCGGTCGCGTCGGCAAGTTCCTCTGCATCGGCCTGAACTACGCCGACCACGCCAAGGAGTCGGGCGCCGCCGTGCCGAAGGAGCCGATCGTCTTCTCGAAGGCGACATCGGCGATCATCGGCCCCGACGACGACGTCGTCATCCCGCGCGGCTCCGAGAAGACCGACTGGGAGGTCGAGCTCGGCGTGGTCATCGGCAAGCCGACCAAGTACGTGACCGAGGCCGACGCCCTGTCGCACGTCGCCGGCTACTGCGTGGTCAACGATCTGTCCGAGCGCGCCTTCCAGCTCGAAGGCACCGGCCAGTGGGTCAAGGGCAAGAGCGCCGACACCTTCGGCCCGATCGGCCCGTGGCTCGTCACCGCTGATGAAGTCCCCGATCCGCAGGCCCTCGACATGTGGCTCGAGGTGGACGGCACGCGTTACCAGAGCGGATCGACCAAGACGATGATCTTCGGCGTCGCCTTCCTGGTCAGCTTCCTCAGCAAGTTCATGAGCCTGCAGCCCGGCGACATCATCACCACCGGCACGCCGCCGGGCGTCGGCATGGGCCAGAAGCCCTCGCCGATCTACCTGCGTCCCGGCAACCGCATGGTGCTGAGCGTGGCCGGCCTCGGGGAGCAGCACCAGCTGGTCACGGCCGACAGCTAGTGTCCCGAGTCAGACACTAGGCGCGGCTCTCATGAACCAGATCGACCTGGGCGGCCGTCGTGCCGTCGTCACCGGCGGGGCGCAGGGTATCGGCCGCGCCGTCGCCGAGCGCCTGATCGCCTCGGGGGCCCGCGTCTCGCTGTGGGACCGCGATGCCGCCGCCCTCGCCGCGACGGCGGGCGAGCTGCAGCCGGCCGATCGCGTCCACACGGCGATCGTCGATCTCGTGAGTGCCGAGGACGTCGAGGCCGCCGCGGCGGCGACGATCACCGCCTTCGGTGGCATCGACATCCTCGTCGCCAACGCCGGCATTTCCGGCCGCAACGACACGCTGTGGCAGTACCCGGTGGACGAGTGGAAGCAGGTGATCGACATCAACCTGAACGGCGTCTTCCATTGCTGCCGCGCCGTCGTGCCGGCGATGATCAAGCAGAACTACGGCCGCATCGTCAATGTCGCGTCGATCGCCGGCAAGGAAGGCAACCCCAAGGCCGCCGCCTACAGCGCGTCGAAGGCGGGCGTCATCGCCCTGACCAAATCGCTCGGCAAGGAGCTGGCCGGCTTCGACATCGCGGTCAACTGCATCACCCCGGCGGCGGCCAAGACCGCCATTCTCGAGCAGTGCTCGCCGTCACACATCGAATACATGCTCTCGAAGATCCCGCGCAACCGGTTCCTGCTGGTCGACGAGGTCGCGGCGATGGTGGCGTGGCTGGTGTCGGCGGAGAACTCGTTCACCACCGGCGCGGTGTTCGATCTGAGCGGCGGCCGCGCCACCTACTGAGGCCGCAACCACCGGCGGCCAATTTTCCAATTTTCCAACCTCCAACCTCCAACTTCAAACCGCCAACGGCCAACCTCCAACCTCCAACCGACGTTCCACTGCCAAGTTCCAAGGAAGATCCCGAAACGAGGGTGGCATTGGCAGTTGGCGGTTGGCCGTTGGCTGTTGGCGGTTGGCCGTTGACGAGCCCCCCATGCCTCCACCGTTTTCTCTCGGGATCGACACCTTCGGCGACGTCACGCTCGACCCGGTCACCGGCCTGCAGCCGCACGCGCGCGTCCTGCGTGAAGTCGTCGAGCAGGCGGTGCTCGCCGATCAGGTCGGCCTGGACGCATTCGGCGTCGGCGAGCACCACCGCCCCGACTTCGCCATCTCCGCGCCCGAGGTCGTCCTCGCGGCGATCGCCGCGCGCACCAGCCGCATCCTTCTGGGATCGGCCGTCACCGTGCTCAGCACCGACGATCCGGTGCGTGTCTTCCAGCGCTTCTCGACCGTCGACGCCGTGTCGAACGGGCGCGCCGAAGTGATTCTCGGCCGTGGCTCGTTCACCGAGTCGTATCCGCTCTTCGGCTTCGACCTGACCCGCTACGACGAGCTGTTCGAGGATCGCCTCGGGCTGTTCGTCGAGATCCTGAAGGGCGGCGCGGTGACGTGGAAAGGCACGACGCGGACGCCGATCACGGCCACGGAGATCCATCCGCCGATCGAATCGGGCCGGCTGAAGACGTGGATCGGTGTCGGTGGCAGCCCGGATTCGGTCCGCCGGGCGGCCCGGCACGGCCTGCCGCTCACCCTGGCGATCATCGGCGGCGATCCGCGCCGCTTCCGCCCGTTCGTCGACCTCTATCTGCACGCCCTCGAGCAGCACCGCCAGCCGGTGCTGCCGATCGCGGCGCATTCGCCCGGGCACGTCGCCGACTCCGACGATCAGGCCCGCGACGAGCTGTGGCCGCACTACCAGGCGATGATCAACCGGATCGGCGGCGAGCGTGGCTGGCCGCCGACCACGCGAGCCCACTTCGACCGCGAGGCCGGACCGGAGGGGTCGCTCTACGTCGGCGCGCCCGAAACCGTGGCCGCCAAGATCGTCCGGACGGTCGGCGCGCTCGGCCTGTCGCGCTTCGACCTGAAGTACAGCGCCGGCACGCTGCCGCATGGGCTGCTGCTGAAGAGCATCGAGCTCATCGGCACGCAGGTAGCACCGCGGGTGCGCGAGATCCTCGCCAGCTGATCGCTGGCGCCGCGCGCCGTATCCCGCAGGGGTTGGCATCGATGTGGCAATACACATCCTCGCTGGCCGCTTTCGGGCTCAGCAGGAGGAGCCAGATGTTTTCGAAGATGCTGATGGTCGCGGCCACGGTTGCACTCGCCGCCGACGCGGCGGCCGGGCAACGCGGGCAGTCGATGCGCTTCCAGGCAATGGACCGCGACCGCGACGGCCGGATCAGCCGCGCCGAGTGGACGGGCAGCGACCGGGCGTTCGAGGCGCAGGATTGGAACGGTGATGGCGTGCTGGCCGGTGAAGAAGTCCGCCCCAGCATCCGCCGCGACAACGATCGCGTCGATGCGCCGAACGCCGCCGCATCGACCCACGACGACTGGAGCGAGCAGGCTTTCTCCAGCCTCGACCGCAACGGTGACGGGCGCCTCACCAGCGTCGAGTGGTCGGTCGATCAGGCGGCGTTCCGCCGGGCCGATCACAACGGTGACGGCATCGTGACCCGCCGCGAATTCCTGGGCGAGCGGGAGAGCGAGGACGTCGTCGACGACGCGGCTGCGGCCGCCGAGGCCATGCGCTTCGACCGTCTCGACGCGAACCGCGACGACCGCATCTCGCGTGACGAGTGGCGCGACAGTCGAGCCGCCTTTGACCGGCTCGACGAGAACCGGGATGGCCGCCTGACGCGCGGCGAACTGCTCACCGACGACGCGGCGGATGGTCGCTTCGACCAGCTCGATGCGGACCGCAACGGCGCCGTCACCCGCGGCGAGTGGACCGGATCGGCGTCCAGCTTCTCCCGTCTCGACGTCAACCGCGACGGGGGTCTCACGCGAGCGGAGCTGGCGCGCGAGACCGGCGCCGGTACGGTCGGCACCGTCGGCGACGTGGCCCGCGACGCGGCGCGCAGCCCGGCTTACCGGGCAGGCTACGAGCGCGGCCTGGCCGATGGCCGGCTGGCCGGCCGGGAGGATCGACAGCGCAACCAGGGCTTCGATCTCGACGGCCAGCGCGAGCTGGAGAACGCCGACGCCGGGTTCGACGGGCGTGTCGGCAGCCGGGCCGATTACCAGACCGGCTACCGCGCCGCCTTCCAGCTGGCATATCGCGAGGGCTACGGAGCCCGCTGATCGGGCGTTCGGCAGTGCCGGGCGCGCCCGCCTCAGCGGCCCGAGCCGGCGGTGGCCGCCTTCGCCGCGCTGGACGTCTTGATCACGAACGCGTCGAGCGACGCCAGCTGTTCGCCGCGGAACCGCCAGACGTCGCAGAACGCGTAGGCGCTATCGGCACCGGCGTCGTCCTGCATCGTCATGTCGCCCTTGGCGACGACGACGTCGCCGTCGCCGATCAGCGTGTCGACGGTGAAGACCGGCGGCTCCTGCGGCCTTTGCGCCATGAACCGGCGAACCGCGTCCTTGCCCCGGACCGGCGGTTCGCCGACCATGGCCCAGACGAA
>JBDSLU010000384.1:0-2694 GCA_039916225.1 Vicinamibacteraceae bacterium | reverse complement strand
GTCGAGTGCGCCGGCACGGCGCAGGCGATTCGTGACTGCTGCCTGGCGGCAGCCAAGGGCGGGGTCGTGTCGGTGATCGGCATCCCGCACGAAGATCCGATCCTGCCGATGAAGCGCATCGTGCTCGACGAGATCGAGATCGTCGGCGACCGCGCCAACCCCAACACGGCCGAAGCAGCGCTATCGCTGCTCGTCAACGGTCGGGTCGATCTCGCGCCGCTGCTGACGCACCGCTTCACGCTGGCCGACTTCGCGACCGCGCTCGACACCTTCGAGACGCGCAAGGACGGAGCGGTGAAGGTCGGGATTACGCCGCGCTGACGCTGTAGCGATCCGCGACATGGCCCGCGGACGGCGGTCTCCTGTCACAATGATCCGCAGTAATGCGGATTTTCCACTGTGACCACTGCGACCACCTGATCTTCTTCGAGAACCACAGCTGCGTCAGCTGCGGCCGCCAACTCGCGTACCTGCCCGACATCGCCGAAATCGGCTCGCTCGATCCTGGTGTCGCCGGCACCTGGGTGTCCCCGATCCCCGGTGCGTCGCCGGCCGGCTACCGGCTGTGCGCCAACTACACCACGCACAACGTGTGCAACTGGGCGATCCCGGCCGACGATCCGGACGCGCTGTGCTCGTCGTGCCGGCTGACGCGCGCCATTCCCGATCCCTCGATGCAGTGGCAGCGGCAAGCCTGGTACAAGCTCGAGGTGGCCAAGCGGCGCGTCGTCTACAGCCTGCTTCAGTTGCGACTTCCGGTTGCCAACCGCGTCGACGATCCCGTCCACGGGCTCGCGTTCCAGTTCCTGGCCGACCAGCCGCAGGCGACCGGACCGGTGCTGACCGGGCACCTCGACGGCGTCGTCACCATCAACCTCGCCGAGGCCGACGACGCCGAGCGCGAACGCCGGCGGCTGCAGCTGCACGAGCCGTATCGCACGCTCCTTGGCCATGTCCGGCACGAGGTCGGCCACTACTACTGGGAGCGGCTGATCGCCGGCACCCGCCTGCTCGGGCCGTTTCGCGCCCTCTTCGGCGACGAGCGCATCGACTACGGCGCGGCCCTGCAGGCGCACTACCAGAACGGTCCGCCGGCAGACTGGCAGGATCGCTTCGTGACCACCTACGCCGCATCGCACCCGTGGGAGGACTGGGCCGAGACGTGGGCGCATTACCTCCACCTGACCGACACGCTCGAGACCGCCGCAGCCTGCGGCGTGTCGATCACGCCGGGGCGCAGTGACGAGCCGGCGTTGCCGCGGGTGCCGGCGACGGCGGGCTCGCCGGGGGCGGCATTCGATCGCCTGATGGTGAGCTGGTTCCCGCTGACCTACGTGCTCAACAATCTCAATCGGGGCCTCGGCGTCCCCGACGCCTATCCGTTCGTGCTGTCGCAGCCGGCCATCGAGAAGCTGCGCTTCGTCCACGACGTCATCGTCGCGGCCGCCGCCGCGTCAACGACAGCGGCCCAGCCGCCGCGTCGAGCAACCGCAGCCGGCGGAGGCCTTCCGTCATTTCCGCCAGGTCCGCCGGCGCCCCGAAGGTGAGGCGCACGAAGCGCCCAGGCGTCTCGCCGGCGAAGTAGCCGTGGCCGGCGTGGATGGCCACGCCGTGCGCCCGGCCCCGATCCTCGACGTCGGCGACGTCGTCCGGCAGCTCGACCCACAGGTGGAGGCCGCCGCGCGGCGCCGCGGTGACGCGCCAGTGCGGCAGGTCGCGCCCGAGCCGGTCGACCATCGTCGCGCAACGCTCGCGCAGGGCCGTGGCAAGGCCGCGCAGGTGCCGCTCCCAGGCCGGCGCGGCGAGCAACTCCACCGCCGCGTCCTGCAGCGGCCGAGACACGAAGAAGTCGTCGACGAGCCGCATCGCCCGCAGGCGCTGCATCACCGGTCCGCGGCCGACGACGGCGCCGACGCGCAGGCTTGGTGACGCCGGCTTGGTCAGCGACAGCACGCCGATCACCGTGCCGTCGGGGTCGTTGGCGATCAGCGCCCGCGGCACCACGCCACCGTGACCAAGGTGCCGGGCGCAGTCGTCCTCGACGATGAACGCCCCGGCGGCGCGGGCAACCGCCATCACCTGCCGCCGCCGATCCGGCGCGAGCACCACCCCGGTCGGATTGTGGAAGGTCGGCTGGAGATAGCAGAGGCGCGCGCCGGTCATCGCAAAGGCTTCGGCCAGCAGGTCCGGGCGGACGCCGTCGGCATCCATCGGCACCGGGACGGGCCGCAGGCCGGCGGCGCGTGCTGCGGCCAGCGCGCCCGGGTAGGACGGCGACTCGACGAGCACGGGACTGCCGGGTGCCACCACGGCGCGGAAACAGAGCGACAGGGCACTCTGCGCGCCGCTCGTGATCAGGACGTCATCCGGGCCGACGTCGCCGCCGGCGATCCGCGCGAACAGGGCGCGCAGCGATGGCAGGCCGGCGGCCGGGGCGCGATCCCAGGCGTCGGGGCGGCGGGCCGCCCGCGCCAACGCGGCGCCCAGCGCCCGCGTCGCCTGCAGGTTGCGGTGGAGGTAGCCGCCGGCGAGCGAGATGCCGTCGGCGGCCGGCGCCGACAGGAAGGCGAGGACGTAGGCGGCGTCGACCTGGCGTTCGCCGAGGGCGACCGCCTGCCACGAGCGGTCGGGCGGTTCGGCGCCGCGCCCGTCCCGTGTTCGCGACGCGACGAACGTGCCGCTGCCCGGGCGCGT
>JBDSLU010000383.1:0-2684 GCA_039916225.1 Vicinamibacteraceae bacterium | reverse complement strand
CGCTGGCGCGATCGTCGCCATCGCGCGGCCGTCGCGCGGCCTGCAGGATCGCCTCGCCGGCACGTGGCTCGTGCCGCGCTGACACCCGCCCCGGACCAATCACGTCACCGGATGGGGCTTCTTCCGGTCATGTGATACTCGCTGCTCCGAGCCGGCACGCGCCGGCCGACACCCTTCGAGGATCACATGACATCGCGACTGCTCTGCGCCGCCGCTGCGGCGGTATTCCTGTTCTCGACCTTCGCCGCGCCGGCCACCTCGGTCCTCGCCCAGGCCGGCAAGCCGACCCTGGGCACGTTCGGCATCGACACGGCTCAGATGGATACGTCGGTGAAGCCGGGCGACGACTTTTTCACCTACGTGAACGGCAAGTGGATCTCGACGTTCAAGATCCCGGCCGACAAGGCGGCCTACGGCGCCTTCACGCTGCTCGGCGACAAGGCCGAAGAGGACGTGCGGACGCTGCTGTCCGAGCTGAGCCAGACGCCGCCGCCGGCCGGGTCCGTCCAGCAGAAGGTCGTCGATCTCTACAACTCGTGGATGGATGACGCGGCGGTCGAGGCGCGCGGCGTCACCCCGCTCAAGGCCGACCTCGAGGCCATCGCCGCGGCCACGTCGAAGGCGGATCTGCTGCGGCTGATGGGCCGCACCGACTACTCGGCGCCCTTCGGCGCCTACATCATTCCGGACCCGGCCGACCCGACGCGCTACGTCGTCGGCATCACCCAGGCCGGCCTGGGCATGCCGGTCCGCGATTACTACCTGACCAAGGGCGAGAAGTTCGACGGCTACCGCGCCGCCTACAAGGCCTACATGGCGCGGGTGTTCGAGCTGCTCGGCGACAAGACGCCGGCCGAGAGCGCGGCGGCGGTCATCGCCCTCGAGACCAAGATCGCCGAGGTGCACTGGGCCCCCGAACGGCAGCGCGACGTCCAGGCGATCAACAACCCGATGGATCGCGCCGGGCTGGCCAAGGCGATCCCGGCGGTCGACTGGGACGTCGCGCTCGAACCGGGCGGGCTCGGCAAGGTGCAGCACTTCCTCGTCAACGAGATCTCGGCCCTCAAGGAGGGCACGGCGCTGCTCGACACCGAGCCGGTCGCCGTCTGGCAGAAATATCTCACCTTCCATCTCGCCGACACCTACGCCAACCAGCTGCCCAAGACCTTCGACGAGGCCAACTTCGCCTTCTACGGCAAGGCGCTGCGCGGCGTCGAGGCGCAGCGCGATCGCTGGAAGCGCGGCATGGCGCTGCTCGACAACCTGATCGGCGAAGGCGTCGGTCAGCTCTATGTCGCCCGCTTCTTCCCGCCCGGGCACAAGGCGCTGATGGACGAGCTCGTCACCAACCTGCGCGCGGCGATGGGGTCACGGCTGAAGACGCTGACCTGGATGGACGACGCGACGCGCGCCGAGGCCCTGAAGAAGCTGGCGACGTTCGATCCGCGCATCGGCTACCCAGCCTCGTGGCGCGACTACGGCGCGTTCACCGTCGGCAAGGGCACGCTGCTCGAGAACGTCCGCAACGGGCGCGCTTTCGAATGGCAGCGCCAGGTGTCGCGCCTGGGCAAGCCGGTCGATCGGACCGAGTTCGGGATGAACCCGCAGGAAGTCAACGCCGGCTACAACCCGTTGATGAACCAGATCACCTTCCCGGCGGCCATCCTGCAGCCGCCGTTCTTCGATCCGAAGGCGGACCCGGCGGTGAACTACGGCGCCATCGGCGCGGTCATCGGTCACGAGATCGGACATGGCTTCGACGATCAGGGCCGCGAGTTCGACGAGACCGGCAAGATCCGCAACTGGTGGACCGAGTCGACCAACGCCAAGTTCGTCGCCCAGATCGACAAGCTCGGCGCGCAGTACAACGCCTTCTGCCCGCTGCCCAACACCTGCGTCAACGGCAAGCTGACGATGGGCGAGAACATCGGCGACCTGGGTGGCCTCGAGATGGCCTACGCCGCCTACAAGCTGTCGCTGAAGGGCAAGGCGGCGCCGGTCATCGGCGGCTTCACTGGCGACCAGCGCTTCTTCATGGCCCACGCGCAGGTGTGGCGCGCGGTGATGCGCGAGGACGCCCTGCGCAACCAGATCCTGACCAACCCGCACGCGCCGTCGGCGGCGCGCGGCTCCATCCCGGAGCGCAACATGGACGCCTGGTACGCGGCGTTCGGCGTCAAGGCGGGCGACAAGGCCTACCTCGCTCCCGAACAGCGCGTCCGCATCTGGTGAGCGCGATGACCACCCGAACCCTCATCGCCGTCGCCGCCGTCCTGCTCGCCGGAGATCCGGCCGCATCGCGCCTTCAGGCGCAATCCGGCCAACCGACGATCGGATCCTTCGGCGTCGACACGACCCAGATGGATCCGTCGGTCAAGCCGGGCGACGACTTCTTCCGCTACGTGAACGGGAAGTGGCTGGCGACCGTCGCCATCCCGGCCGACCGGGCGCGCTTCGGGATGTTCGACGCGCTGCGCGACCAGGCCGAGGCCAACGTCCATGCGCTGGTCGAGTCGCTGGCGAAGGCGCCGCAGCCGGCCGGATCGGTGCGGCAGAAGGTCGGGGATTTGTACGCCTCGTACATGGATCAGGCGCGCCTCGAAGCGCGCGGGCTCGAGCCGCTGCAGGGCGACCTGGCGGCGATCGCCGCCGCGGCGACCAAGGCCGACCTCGTGCGCCTGATG
>JBDSLU010000382.1:0-13095 GCA_039916225.1 Vicinamibacteraceae bacterium | reverse complement strand
GCTCTCGGGGCCGAAGCGATCGAGCGCGGCCGCACCAGGCCGCAGCACGCCACCGCCGAACGCCGTCGTGCCGAACCAGATGCTGCCGTCAGTGCCCTCGTGCAGCTCGCGCAGCTTCTCGCAGACGCCCGGCGCGCTGAGCGCGGGCACCAGGCGATGCCCCGAGCGCTCCCAGATTTCCAGCCGGCAGGGCGCATCGGTGCGGACGAAGACGCGATCACCTCGGCCTCGCCATAGCTGGAGAAGCCTGATGCCGTCGGGATGCCTCAGCTGCTCGAAGGTGCCCGTCCGCGGATCGAACGCCATCAGGACGTGCGTGGTCGGCGTGTTGGCGGTCATCGCCAGTCGCCCGTCGGGCAGCTGCGCCAGCGAGGATGTCTGGTTGGGCACCGTCTGGGTGTCGGCCGGCATCGGATGCACGCGCCAGGTGTCCCGATCGAGCTCGAGGAGCGCTTCCGTGGCCGCGAACCACAGACGGCCGTCGGCGCCTTCGATGGCCGCGTGGACCGGTTGATCGAGGCCCTTGAGCCGATCCGGTGTTCGCCACAGCGGCGGTGCGTAACGCCCGACGCCGGTCGTCGAGGCGACCCAGAACGCGCCGCCCGGTTCGGTGACGACGTCGTAGACGAGGCCGGAGAGCGGGCCGTGACGGGCCACGGCTTCGCGTTGCGTGCCGTTCAACCGCCAGGTTCGCGTGCCCTCGAGCAGCCAGACCGAGCCGTGCGGTCCCCGCCAGGCCCGCAGCGCCTTGGTCGACTCGAACAGGCGTTCGAAGTGGCCGCCCGAGAGCCGCACGGCGACCTTGTGCCGCGTCCGCACGTCGACCGCGGCGGCGAACAACTCTCCGTCACTGCCGGGTAGCGGGAACGCGAACTCGGTCAGGAGCGCGGTGCGGAACGCGGTCCAGTGCTGATGCGACGCTCCGTCCAGGCGGCCGATGCCGCCGGTGCCGGCGATCCAGAGTTCGCCCGAGAAGCCGCGGACCATCGTGCCCAGGCGGCCGAGGCCGGCGGTGTCGGCGTCGATCAGCGTCGTCCACGTGTCACGGGTGGGGTCGAAGGCGGCCACGCGGGACCCGAACAGCACCACGATGCGCTGGCCGTCGATCGGGACGGCGCCGCGCATCTCGTCGCCGCCGCGCGGCTCGGCGCGGACGACCCACTCGTCGCCGCGGAGTTGCTTCAGCACGCCTTCGGAGACGGCCCACGCCTCACCGCCAGGGGCGACGTTGACGCCGGCCATCAGCGTCTCGATCTCGGTACGGGTCCGCGGTTCGGGGATGGTCTCGACGCTGTAGCCGTCCAGGACATCGACCCGCTTGACCTGCCCGTGGCGGATCGTGACGCCGCCGCCGGGCAGCGAGCCGATCTTGCGCGAGTGCGATTCCTGGATGCCGTCGGCCGGCGTCCAGTAGCGCCAGCCGGCCTGCGTCTGCGCGGCCGCTCCTGACGACGTCGCCAGCACCGCGACGAGCGCGGTCCACGCCGGTCGGCATGCGACTACGCCGACGGCGGACAGGGATAGCCCAGGGCGACGCACATGGTCCTCGCTTCAACAATCGGCTGGCTGGTGGTCATGCTTGAGACGCATGAGAAGGACCTGGCGCGCCACGACGGGCAAGGCCCGGAAGCGTCCGACATTGCGGCCGAGGTTCAGGAACGCCCGCCCGAGGCCGATTGGTTCAACAGGCGCCGCTCTGGTGTCCCGCTCGTGGTGTATCGCGGCGCCGTGGCGCCCCGGAGAACGGAAGGGCGTTGACTCTCGCACGCGTGCTTCGCTCGACGATCCGGATTGCGGCCGCCCTGGCGCTCGCCATCGGTGTCGTCGCGTGCGCCGCGTGGCTGGCCGGCGTGCCGGTCATCGTGTCCGGCGTCCCGGGGTGGTCGCGTACGGCGATCGATTCGGCGCTGTGGCTGGTCCTGGCCAGCCTGGGCCTCCTCGCCACGACCGACCGCCGCGCCCGCTCGATGGCGGCCGTGGCCGGCGGGGCGATCGTGATCCTGGTCGGCTTGGCCGTCGCCGGCTACCACGCCAACGGTCCGTCCTACAGCTCCCGCGTCGCCTTCCTGTTCGCCGCCGTCGGGCTGCTGCTCCATCGCAAACCGCTCGGCGTGGTCCGCGCCGTGCTGGTCGGCCTGAGCGGGGCGGTGGTCATCTCCATCGCCGTGGTCACGCTGATGGCTCGGTTCCTCGTGCTGAGCGACGGGCTGCCGTGGCTCGGCGGGGCCTCGACGATGGCCGTGCCGATCGCGACTGGTCTGCTGCTGGTCGGCCTCGGCCTGGCCATCCTGTCCTGGTTCACCGCCGCGGACGCGCTGCCGCCGCGCGGCATCCCGATCGTGGTCGGGGTCATCGGCCTGCTCATCGCGCTCGGCTTGTGGCAGGGCAGCCTGCACGCCGAGCGCCTGCACCTGCGGTCGGTGCTGCAGGAGAAGAGCGAAGTGCTACGCGACGCCGCGGCCGCGCGGCTGACCGAGCGCACCGACGCCATCGTGCGAATGGCGCGCCGCTGGGAAGTCTCGGGTCGCCCGAGTGAGATCGAGTGGCGGGCCGACGCCTCGCTGCACTACGCGCATGCGCCCGATTACCGCGCCCTCGTCTGGCTCGACGCCGGCGGGGTGCTCCGCTGGGTCGTGCCGATGGCCCGGCACGAGGCCCTCATCGGCACCAGCTTTGCCAGTACCGACGAACGGCAGCACGCCTTCGAGCGCGCCCGCGACGGCGGTCGTCCGGTGATCACGCCGACGATTCCGCTGCGCTTCGGCGGCCGCGGCTTCCTGATCATGGTCCCGGTACGTGACCAGTCGTCGCAGTTCGACGGCGTACTGGCCGCGGTGGTCGTCTCCGACCGGTTCTTCGGGCACATCCTGCCGGTCGGTTCCGACGTCGGCCTCGACATCCGCGAAGACGGCGCCTCGATCTTCGCGTCGCCGATCACGTCGCACGCCTCGTCTCCGTCGTTCGCGAGCGCCGCGATGCCAGTCGGTGCCGGCACCCGCTGGTCCCTGCGGCTGGTGCCGGGGGCCGCGCTTTTCGATCACCAGCGCACGATGCTGCCGATCGCGGTGCTGGTGGCCGGCATCACGGTGTCGCTGCTGCTGATGGTGGCCGCGTTCCTGCTCGAGTCGAGCCTGCGCCAGGGCGTCCATCTGCGGGCGACCCATCAGGCGGTCGAATCGCAGGCGGCCGCGTTGGGCGTCCAGGCCGACGAGCTGCGCCAGGCCCGCGACGAGGCCCTGGCCGCGACCCGAGCCAAGAGCACCTTCCTGGCGACCATGAGCCACGAGATCCGGACGCCGATGAACGGCATTCTCGGCATCGCCGGCCTGCTGGTCGACACGCCGCTGTCCGACGATCAGCGGCGGCTGCTGCAGTCGCTCCAGCAATCGGGCGAGAGCCTGCTGACGATCATCAACGACGTCCTCGACTTCTCGAAGATCGAGGCCGGCAAGCTGACGCTGGAGCGGACCATCCTCAACCCGCGTCTGGTCGTCGAGGATACGCTGCGCCTGCTCGGCGTGGCCGCGCGCAACAAGCGCCTGATCCTGACCGGGATGGTCGCGCCGGATGTGCCGGCCCATCTCTCGGGCGACCCCGGGCGGTTGCGGCAGATCCTCGTCAACCTGATTGGCAACGCCATCAAGTTCACCGAGCGCGGTACCGTCTCGGTGGTGGTGACTGCCGACGCGTCGACCGACGACACCGTGCTGCTGCGCGTCGCCGTCACCGATTCGGGCGTCGGCCTGACGGCGGCACAGCAGGCGCGGCTGTTCGAGTCGTTCTCCCAGGCCGACGCCTCGACGACCCGCAAGTTCGGCGGTACTGGCCTCGGCCTGGCCATCTCGCGCCAGTTGGCCGAGCTGATGGGCGGCGGCATCGGCGTGGTCAGTGAGCCGGGGCACGGCAGCACGTTCTGGTTCACAGCGCGGCTGGCGCAGACGTCGGACGATGAGCTCGCCGCGGCCAGTGCCGCCGCCGGCTCGCCCGACGGTCTCGAGCACTCACGGCCGCTCGCGGTCCTCCTGGCCGAGGACACGCCGGTCAACCAGATGGTGGCCAGCCGGATGCTGAAGAAGCTCGGTCACACCGTCGAGATCGCCAACAACGGCGCCGAGGCCGTCGCCGCCGTGTTGCATGGTCGTTTCGACGTCGTGCTGATGGACTGTCTGATGCCGGACGTCGACGGCTACGAGGCCACCACCCGCATCCGCGCCGCCGAGCGGGTCGGCCGCCTGCCGATCGTCGCGCTAACGGCCAGCGCCACGCTCGAGGATCGGGAGCGCTGCCTGGCCGCCGGCATGGACGACTTCGTCTCGAAGCCGGTGAAGCTGGCCGAACTGGCCAGGGCGCTCGCCCGCGCCACCCGGAGCTCGGAGCCTGCCGACGCCCAGACGCTGGCGTCCTAGCGCCGGCGCTGCCTGAGCGCGTCGCCGCCGGGACCTCGCCCACGACCGGAGAACGACTCAGAGTTTGAGAGTCGTCGCTTCGTCGAGTTGCGGCTGGAACAAATCGAGATCGTCCTCGCGCGGCGCGCCTGTCCGCTGCCAGTGCCACACCAGGGCCCGCCAGCCCATCGTGAGGACGACGATGAGCGTGATGGTCCCGACCACGCTTCGCAACGCTGCCGCTTCGATCGCGGACACGATCGCCCCGGCGATCAGGGCCGCCAGGAACCACAGCGGCGCCGCCTTGATCCGGCTGCCGGCGCTGTAGGCCGTGAGGAACGGCAACGGATGCTCGGCGAGGAAGCGCGCTTCGAGCGCGATCAGCAGCAGCAGGATGCCGACCGCGTAGTGGGCGATTGCCTGGACCGGCGTCAGCAGCGTCAGGTCAGCGATCAGCAGCAGGCCGAACACCGGGACGCCGAGGCCGACGACGACGGCCCGCTTGACGCCGGCGATGAAGCCGCGCGCATCACCCGGCCAGGACAGCCGCACGCTCCACGACGCCGGCAGGTGCGCCGGCAGCCGCATCGCCTGCTCGACACCGGCGAGGAGGCAGGCGATGAGCAGGGTCTGTGTCCCGAGCAGCACCTGCGGCAGCCCGGTTCCGGGCGCGAGGCGGAGCGCGCGGCCGACCCCGATGGTCGCCAGGGCCAGGCCGAACGCGGCGGCCACGGCCAGCGCGGCCCGATGCGGCACGCTCCGCGCCAGTGTCCGCAGCGTGAAGAAGAAGCCGGCCTGAACGGCCGGCGTGCGGGCGATCGTCGCCGTCATCAGCCACGCGAACGGCGTCGCGCCCTGGCGGGCACCGCGCCGCGGTGTCCGAGCCCGTGCCGCCGGCCGCCGGGCGTTCCAGAGGAAGGCGACCAGCGCCACGGCGAACGATCCCGCCACCCCGACCGGGGCCACCGCCGCGAGCGGCCCGGCTCCGGCCTGGGCGCGCTGATGGCGCTCGGCCGCGCGATCCTCTTCGACGCGGAGGCGGCGCGGCAGCGGGGGACCGCGGAGGTCGACGATGACCGTTCCGGCCAGCATCTGGTGCAGGCTGACGAACCACATCGTCGGGTTGGCGGCGACCCGCCAGTCGGACGAGGCCGCCAGCCGTTCGGGCACGTTGCCGAAGAAGCTGGGGGTCAGGAGAAACGCGGTCGCCAGCACCAGGATCAGGAACGCCTGGAGCCGGGCCGACACCGCCGGCCACCACGCGCCGAGCAGGGCCCGCGTGACCTCGCGGACGGCCAGGACGGTGCAGAAGCCGAAGAGCCCGGCGGCACCCGTGGCGACGGCATGCGCCAGCATCAACCGGCCCGTCTGCGCGAACGTGGCCGGCAGCATCGCCACCGCGGAGATCGGGTGCAGCAGCGTCGGCGGCCCGTTCAGCGCGACCAGCACCGCCGCGGCGAGCGCGGCCATCGCCGACAGCTTGGCGCGCACGATCAGGGATCGCGGAATCGGCAGCGGCCCGAGGATCGCCTCGTCGCGCGTGTCCAGCGCGAGTCCGTCCCAGGCGACGACCGCGACGATCGCCAGCAGGAGCATCGAGACCGTGACGTAGATCAACGCATCGTCGATGTAGTTGGCGGCGTTCACGGCCGGCATCGGCAGCGGCGTGGTGATGTACTGCCCGCCCATCAGCATCGTGACGACCGCTCCGGCCGAGAGCAGCATGGCGAGGCCGACCGAGGCCCCTTTGTGCGCGTCGGCGTCCGGCGAGACCAGATCGTTGTCGATCAGGCGGGTCAGGAAGTGGCGGGTCAGCAGGCCGCTGCGGCTCGGCGTCGCGTCAGGCATGGGCCACCGCGTCGGCGATCGCCTGCGCCGTCCGCTCGGGATCGACGTGGCTGACCAGTTCGGCGAAGACCTGTTCGAGCGAGGTGTGCGAGCGCAGCGCCCGCAGCGCCGTCACCGAGTCGTCGGCGACGACCTTGCCGCGGTGCAGCACGATGACGCGGGCGCAGACCTTCTCGACGGCCTCGAGCACGTGCGAGCTGTAGATGACGGCCTTGCCGCGCGCGGCGAGGATCCGGATCAGGTGCCGCAGCATCAGCGCCGCCGTGACGTCCAGCCCGGATTCCGGCTCGTCGAAGATCACGACGTCCGGGTCGTGCAGCAGGGCCCCGGCGATCAGCACCTTCTGCCGCATGCCTTTCGAATAGCCGCTGATCGGCTGCAGCGCGGCGTCGCTCAGGCCGAACAGCTCGAGCAGCGCGGTGATGCGCTCGTCGAGGCGCCGCGACGGCAGCTCGCGCAGCCGTCCGATCAGCTCGAGATGCTCGCGGCCGGAAAGAAACGGGTAGAGGTGCGCCTCTTCCGGCACGCAGCCGAGCCGGCGCCGATACCCGACGAGGTCGCTGGTGATGCGCCGGCCCTCGAACCACACGTGGCCGCCGGACGGCTCGACCAGCCCGGTCAGCATCTGGACGGTCGTGCTTTTGCCGGAGCCGTTCGGGCCGAGGTAGCCGAGAACCTCGCCCGGCTGGACGACGAAACTCACGTCGTCGACGACACGGCTGCCCGAGTACCGCTTCACCAGGTGACGCGCTTCCAGCATGGGACGCCCCTCCGCGCTCGGTGTGACCGACTGCGGATTGGACACCGGCCGGCGGCCAGGGTTCCGTCGCCAGCGGACGGGGTCTAGCGGACGTCGGCGGGCGGGCCGGACCAGTAGCCCAAACGGGCCCGGACTTCGCCGCCACCCTTCACCCGTACCGCCAAGGTGTGCCAGCCCTCGCCGGCGACCCCGGTCGGCGTGAAGCTGACCAGGTAGCGGTTCCGGAAGCGCTCGAGGATGTCGGCGAAGCGCGTGGCGAGTCGGTCGATCGACGACTCCTTGACGAAAACGCCACCCGGTCAGCTCGGCCAGCCGCGGCAGCACGTCATCGTTCGAACCGGTCGTGACGACGCAGACCACGGCGCCGGTGCGCTGGCCGTGTCGAGCACCGCGTCCGCGGTCAGGATGCTGGCGGTGTCGTCGCCGTCGCTGAAGAGGATCACGATGGGCCGCCCTGATGCGGACGAGCCGAGCAGCATCGCCACGTGGGCCGCGTCGAGGAGGGCGGTGTCGCCGTCTGGCATCTCGGCGCCGACGAGCATGCGCAGCCGCAGCCGATCGTCGGTGAAGGGCGCCTGGACCGCGACGCGGTCGGAGAACGTCACCAACGCCGCCGTTTCGTCGGGGCGCAGCGAGTCGATGACGCGCTTGCCGGCGGATATCAGGTGGGCGCGCTCGCGCTTGTCGAGGCTGGTGCTCCCGTCGAGCGCCAGCACGACGTTGAGCGGCAGCGCGGTGGCCGAGAGCAGCTCGACGTTCTGCCGCACGCCGTTGTCGAGGACCTCGAAGTCGGCGGCGCCGAGTCCCGTCATCGGCGCGTTGCCGCGTCGGACATCGACGTCGACCCGGACGGCGTCGACGCGGGCGCTGAACATCGGCTGCTGGGCGTGCAGCGCGGCCGCCAGGGTGACGATGCCCGCGCCGACAGCCAGCGCCACGGCGAACGGGCGGACGCGATGCCAGCGGGGGATCGTCATGGCAGGCCCGCCTGCCAGGCCTTGAGCAGTGTCTCGGCGTCCGGGTCGTGCAGCCGGAAATACGCCAGCCAGGGATCCGGCCGCTCGGTGGAATTCGGGCCGACGATGGCCAGCAGGGTCGCGAGCGCCTCCGCCGACCGCGCCTGCGCCAGCGTGACGCGGCTGCGGCCGATCTCGGCCGATTGGACCCCCGGGAAGCGGGCCGCGGCGCCGCAGCGTCGGATCGAGGACGAGCGCCCGTCTCAGCTCGCCCTCGGCGAGCCCGAGTTCGGTCTTCGTTTCCTTCGGCACGCGCGACCCGAAGGACGGCGCCGGACCACCGAGCATGGCGCCCCCGATACGCCGCGACGCGTGGGCGCTCGCCGGGCCGCTCGGCGAGGGCCGCGGCGATCTGCCGCGCCACCGACCAGTGGATCGAGCGCCTGATGTCGCCGGCCTTGCGGCCGTCGACGATGATGACCGCGCCTGAATCGCCGCGGGTGCCCTGCTCCGTCGGCGCTTCATGCTCGACGATGGCGATGTCGGTGTGCAGTGACAGGCCCCGCGCCAGCGTCACGGGCGTCTCGGTCGGCAAACCTTTCCCAGGACGTGGGCCACCCGGGTCTTCGGCCACTCGGCGATCGCCGCCAGCGGGCTGTCCGCGATGCCGGCCTGATGGTCGCGCACCGCGGCCAGCCAGGTCGCCGTCGGCAGATCGGGCCGGAAATCGGCGCGGGAGAGCTGCGCGCGGCCGGTCAGGGACGCGCCCAGCAGGAGCGTGGCGACGATACCGAGGTGACGCAAAGCGACCATGGGCCTCACGACCGCGACCGCAGACATCCACCCGGGCGCCGGCACGGACGCCGGTCGCGACGGAGCTTCGAGCGGGAGCTCCAGTATCGAGCGCGCGGTACCTGTTCGCCGCCAGACGGTGACGGGCGAGCCCTGAGGCCCGCCCGCGCATCGCGCGATCAGGGCAGCGGTGTCGCCGTGGCGTTCGTGCCGAGGCCGAAGACCTGTGTCCCGGCGTTGCCGTAGAGCGCGCGCTCCACGACGATCGGCTGATCCGATTCGATCAGCGCACCGAAGTGTTCGTCCACCAGTTCCGGGACCATGCTGCCGGCTCCCGCGACGGCGACGTTCCGGCGCGTGCCGGCGGCCACGGCGAACGTGCGCACCACCGGTGCGCCGCTCTCGCGCAGGAAGGTGATCGTCACGGCGGCGGGGACCGTGCCGGGGTTGGCGAGCAGCACGTAGGTTTGATAGCTCGCCGGCGGGATGCCGGGCGGGTTGCCGACCCGCCCTTCCGCCAGCCCCCACTTCCGCGCCGCCGCAACGGAACCGAAACTGTTGTGCGCCTCGTACCAGTCGGCGCCGCCGCCGGGCCAGTACTGGGCCCGTTCCGCGACGATGGGCTGCGCCGCGGTCACGATGGTCGACACGGCGGCGTTGGCCAGTTCCGGGGCCGCCGGCGTCAGGGCCTCGAGGTTGACGGTGAGCCGCGCGAGGCCGAACACCGTCACTGTCCGCGTGACCTCGGCGCCGGTCTGCGTGATGAAGCGCAGGTTGACGTCGACCGCCTGTGGGTTGGGGTTGGCGAGCAGGATGAACGTCTCGAAGAATGGCCCCGTGGCCCCCTCGGCCAGGAACCACTGCGTGGACGGCGTGGTGACGCCGGCGGAGTCGTGCCCGGCCTTGAAGAGCACGTCGGGTGGCGTGCCGAAGTACATCGCTCGCTCGGCGACGGCCGGCTCGGAGAAGTTGACCACGATGCCGAACGACCGGCCGACCAGCGCGGCGTCGGCGCCGGCGTCGATCGTGGTGCGAGACGCGGGCGGCAGCTGTACGGTGCGCTGCACCGACGCCGCGCCCTCGACCAGCCAGTCGATCGTCGCCGTGTTGGCGGTGTTCCCGGGATTGGCGAGGAGCAGGTAGGTGAAGAAGAAGCCCTGCGAACCTTCGGCGAAATACCAGCGGCGGGCGGAGCCGGCCGTCGCCTTGTCGCCGTGCGCGCCGTACTGGGCATCCGGCGTCTGGCCCCACCGCATCGTGCGCTCGACGACGATCGGCGCGGTCGTCGTGCGGACGCTGGTCGACATCGTGGTGTCGGCCAGGCCCGGCACTTCGTCGACGCGGATCGTCCGGCGTGACTGTGCCGGCAGCGTCATGGTCTGCGTGACGGTCGCGCCGCCCTGCGTGAAGAAGCTGATCGCGGCGTCGACGCTGACCATTGACGGGTTCGCCAAGGCCAGGTCGTAGTCGAAGAACGATCCGGTCGCGCCCTCGGCCAGGAACGACGAGAAGCCCGTGACGGTGACGTCCAGGCTATCGACCGATGTCTGGCCGGTGTCATCGGTCGCGGTGACCGCAATCACGTTCGAGCCCAGCGCGAGCGGGATGTCGCCGGCCGTCCACTCCGTCGTCCCGTTGGCCACGCCGCTGTAGCCGCGGGTCGTGGCCCAGTGCACGCTGGTGACCGTACCGTTGGCGTCGGCTGCCGTGCCGGCGAGCGTGATGGTCGCCGACTCGGCCACCAGCGTGGTGCCCGTCGTCGGTGTCGCGATCGTGAGGATCGGCGGCGCGGCCGGGACCAGGCTCGGCCTGATCAGGTAGACGTCCGCTGTGCCCGTTGCGACCGCCAGCATGTCCGCGCCAGCCGCCACCAGGCTCAGGGGCAGGCCGAATCCTCCGGGGATCGGCCCCTCCGCGACCAGCGTCAGGCTGGTCGGATCGAACGCCCGCAACTGCCAGGCATTGCCGGTGACCGAAAGGTAAAAGATGGCGCTGGCCGTGGCTTCGACCGCACTGATCGCCGATCCGACGTTCGGCAACGTCGTGACGATGGTCCGCGCTTCGGGATCGATGACTCGTCCAGACGTGGCGAACAGGCGCCCGCCGACATACTCGATGTCGGCGTTGAAGCCGGAGATCAGGTCCTGCGTGTTCTCGACGATCGTCACGCCCGATGGGGTCACATCCATCCGGCTGAAACGGAAGCCCGTCGTCTCGTTCTGAAAGCCGTACAGGCGGGCTGCGGACGCTCCGAAGGCGATGGACGAACCGCTGTCGTTGATCGGCGTCTCCAGTGCGCGCGGGACGCCGAGGTCGTAGACGGCCACGCCGGCCGGTATCGGCGAGGGGCCCGAGAATCGTCGCGCCACCGCCACGGCGTCAGGGTTACCCGGCAGCACCGCCAGCCGGTGAGCCCGCCGCGGGCCCTGGCTGGGATGCGGCAAGCCCAGGGTGAACGGCGTTCCGACCGTACGCGACGGCAAATGGACGCGGACGACGCCCGGCAGGCCGTCCAGCCCGACGTAGAGATACTCACCGGTGTCGGATATCGCCAGCCTGTTTGGCGTGCTGCCGACCGGGATCGACGTGCCGATCGTGCCGGCGATCGGGTCGATTTCGACCACGCTGTTGCTCGCCGCGACCGACGCGTACAAGCGCCCGGTCAGTGGGCTGTAGGCGAGATCGTTGGCGTTGAGCGGGACGGTTCGGACGGCCTGGGCCGCGGCGGGCGACGCCATGGCGAGGACGAGCATGGCGCGGACGAGGATCTTGAGCACGCGGACACCTTCGGCCCGCGAGGAGGGGGGCCTCGCGAAGCTCGGCCATATTAGACAAGGTGAGGCGCGAGCGACAAGGGATCGCGCAACTCCGTGCACGGCGGGCTGTTGTTGCGGGCGCGGACGTTCGGTCTATGCCGCGGAATCGTCGGCCAGCAGCAGTTCGGCGAAGCGATCGAGGACGCGGACGGTGGCGGCCAGGTCGCGCGCCGAGGCGTCGGCGAGCAGGGCGTCGGCGGCCGCTTCGACGGTCGCCGGACCGGGCACGTCGAGGACCCGGCCCTGACGCGTCAGCCCGAGGGTGACCCGGCGGGTGTCGGCCGGATCGCGGCGCCGCTCGACGAGGCCGCGGCCTTCGAGCCGGCGCAGGCTGGCCGACAGTGTGCCGGGATCGACGTGCAGCGCCTGCGCCAGCTGGCCGGCGGTGACGCCCGGGAACCGACCCAGGAAGCGCAGCACCAGCCGCTGCGGCGCGGTCAGGCCGATCGCCTTCTCCATCCGGCGCGAGCGCCGCTCGAGCGCGTGGCTCGTCCGCCACAGGACCTGCAGGAACTCGAGCGAGCCGCGGACCCGGATCCGCGCGTCGGCGGTGCTGCTCACGCCCGCGCCCCGCGTCGCCTCGTCCGTCCAACCAGCGTGTCGACCCGCAGCGCGATGAGGTGCTCGAGGAGCACGTCGATCTCCTGCTGCTTGCGGAGGTAGTAGCGCGCCGCCGACGTCCGCGAGCGGCCGACCCGCACGGTGAACAGGCGGCCGGGCTGATCGAGCCGGAAGACGTCCTCGTCGGTGACGTCGTCGCCGACGTAGAGCGCGATGTCGGCCTCGGTCCGATCCCGCAGCGCGACGAGGGCGTCGCCCTTGCTCGGCGCGGCTTCGGGCACGACGTTGACGACCAGCTTGCCGGGAATCACGCGCATCGCCACCGGCAGGCCGGCGACCGCGCGCCTGATCGCCTCGCGGGCCTTCGGCTTCTCGCGGGCGCGTCGGTAGTGCACGGCCAGCGAGTAGCGCTTGTTCTCGATGTCGACGCCCTGCACGGTCTCGAGTGCCGCCTCGAGCAGCGGGTGCGCCTTGACGACCTGGCGCTCGAAGGTGCCGAGCCGCGTGCCGGGCTCGAGCCCGTGGTTGCCAATCAGATAGCGGACCTTGGCGCCGCTCAGCCGACGGGCCACGTCGGCCTTGGCCCGGCCCGAGATGACCGCGCTCGGATAGCGCTCGCACACCGTCGCGAACAGCTTCGCGGTGCGGGCCCGCATCGCCGCCTGGTGGCGGTTGGCGACGATCGGCGCCAGCGTGCCGTCGAAGTCGAACGCGAGGAGCACGTTCGACCACGCCAGCTGATCGAGCAGCACCCGGTTTTCGCGCGACAGCAAGGCTTTCATGAGGCGTCGCGTTTCAGCGTCAGCATCGACGAGAGCCGCCCGGTGATCCGTTCCTTGCGGCGCAGTTCGGCGGCGTCGACGATCATCCGGCCCGCCCAGCGGTAGACGTTGAACTCCGAGACGAGCCGGCGCATCGAAGCCATCCGTTCGCGCTGCTCGTCGGCGGGCATCTGAAGGGCAGCAGCCAGGGCATCG
>JBDSLU010000381.1:0-27712 GCA_039916225.1 Vicinamibacteraceae bacterium | reverse complement strand
GCTTGATCATGGCGCGCATCATCGCGGAATCGTCCACGATCAGGATATTGGGCCCCTCCTGCCCTGGTCCCGTGGTGCGCTCCCCTGTCATGATCGGTGTCTCCTCGCCTCGCCGCTCAGGCCGGCTTGCGGAACACGGCCGGGATGATCGGGTCGAGCCCGTGGGTGATCCCGTTCAGGCTTTCCGAGTGGGCGATGAACAGGTAGCCGCCCGGCTTCAGGTGGCGTTCGAGGGTGGTCACGACCCGCTGCTGGATGGCCTTGTCGAAGTAGATCATCACGTTGCGGCAGAAAATGAAGTCGAACTGGCGACCGAGCGAGCCGACCTCGAGCAGGTTGAGGGCGCGGAACTCGATCAGCCGGCGCAGCGGCAGGCCGACACGGGCCAGGCCGGCCTGGTCGCCGAGGCCCTTCTCGAAGTAGCTGCGCAGCAGCGGCTGCGGCACGTCGGCGACCTTGGCCATCGGGTAGACGGCGGCCCGGGCCGTCGCGAGCGCCTTGGTCGAGATGTCGGAGGCGAGCAGCCGGACCGCATCGTGTCCGGCCTCGTGCAGCCGCATCTGGATGGTGTACGGCTCTTCGCCCGTCGAGCACGCGGCGCACCAGCCTTCGAGCTCGCCGCCGTCGGCGCGCGTCTGCAACTCCGGCACGTGCTCGGCCAGGAAGTCGAAGTGCCGCGCCTCGCGGAAGAAGTGCGTGTGGTTGGTCGCGATCGAATCGAGCAGCCGCGTCATCGACTGGCCGGAGGCGTCGGCCTGCACGTGAGCCAGGTAGGCCGCGAAGCTGCCGAAGCCACCCTCGCGGACACGCTTCTGCAGGCGCGCCGTCACCAGCTGCCGCTTGCCCTGGTGCAGGGTGATGCCGCTTCGCTCGTAGACCAGCTGGATGATCGCCGACAGATCCCGATCGGTCGGCTCGAGCGGCGTGTCGAAGCCGGTGTGCGCCAGCGTCCTGCCCATCACTCCGTCACGCGGCCTGGTGTGCCGCACCCTTGCTCATCAGCCCGGCGAGACCGCCGGCGTCGAGGATCAGCCCGACGCGGCCGTCACCCAGGATGGCGCCGCCGGCCACGCCGCGGACGCCCTCGAAGGTGCTGCCGAGCGTCTTGATCACCACTTCCTGCTTGCCGATCAGCTCGTCGACGATGAGCGCCGTCGCCCGGCCGTTGTCCTCGAGGACGACGACGGTGGCGTTGGTCACGTCGTGCTGCGCCCCGGCGATGCCGAACAGATCGCCCAGGTGGAGGCTCGGAATCAGCCGATCGCGAATCTGCACCAGGCACGACTGCCCGTAGACACTGTGGATCTGCTCGGGCTTGGGACGCAGGGACTCGCGCACGGCGAAGGCCGGAATCACGAAGCGCTCCTGGCCGACCGCGACCAGGATGCCGTCGACGATGGCCAGCGTCAGGGGCAGGCGGATGCTGAACGCGGTGCCCTGGCCGCGCGTCGTCTGGATCTCGATGCGGCCGCGCAGCGCCTCGATGTTGCGGCGGACGACGTCCATGCCGACGCCGCGGCCGGAGATCTCGGTGACCTTCTCGGCGGTGGAGAAGCCCGGCTGGAAGATCATCTGGTGGATGTCGGCCGGGGCGAGCTGCGTGCCCGGCGCGACCAGCCCGTTGCTGACCGCCTTGGCATAGATGCGGTCGGTGTCGAGGCCGGCGCCGTCGTCGACGATCTCGATGACGATGTTGCCGCCCTCGTGGGCGGCGCGCAGGCGCAGCGTGGCCTGGGCCGGCTTGCCGGAGGCGGCGCGGCGCTCGGGCGATTCGATGCCGTGGTCGACGCTGTTGCGGACCATGTGCATCAGCGGATCGTTGATGTCCTCGACGACCTTGCGGTCGAGCTCGGTTTCCTCGCCCTGCAGCACCAGTTCGATGTTCTTGCCGGACTGCTTGCTCAAGTCGCGGACGAGCCGGGCCATTTTCTGGAAGACCTGGCGGATGGGGACCATGCGCATCGACATCGCGTTGCGCTGCAGGTCGCTGGTGATGCGCTTCAGCTGGGCCATGCGGCGGCCGAGGCGTTCGTCGACCGACTTGGCGAACGCCGGGTCGGCGGCGAGGATCGACTGGGCGATGACCAGCTCGCCGACCATGTCGATCAGGTTGTCCAGCTTGCCGGTGTCGACCTTGACCGTGCTCTGCGCCTCGCTGCGCGCGCGCGGCGGGGCGTTGGGGGCGGCTTTGGCGACGACCGCGCCGGAGACCGGCGCCGCGGTGAACGCCGCGGCGAGCGTCTCGATCGGGTCGGCGTCAGCCACGGCATCGGCGACCGTGAAGCTGCTGCCGCCGGCGATCATCGCCTCGACCGCGAACATCAGCGCATCGCGGCGCGGCGTCACCGACGAGGAGTGGCCGGTCGCGACGCGATCCGGCAGCTCCTGCATCATGATCGTCAGCAGATCGACGGCGCGCAGGACGATGTCGAATTCGTCCGGGCCCATCAGGTGCTTGCCGGCGCGGGCGAGGTCGAGCAGGCTCTCGACGCAGTGGGCGAGCTCCTGCACCGAGGTGACGCCGAGCGCCCCGGCGTTGCCCTTGACCGTGTGGAACGGCCGGAAGACGTCGTTGAGCAGCTTGACGTCGGCGGGCGCGCCTTCGAGCTGCAGGAGGACGCTCTCGATCGTGCCGAGATGATCGAGGGCCTCGCCCACGAACATGCTCAACATCTCGGGATCGGCGGCGAGAATCGCCAGCTCGTCCGGGGTACCAGTCGGTTCCATGTCAGGGTCTCGTCACGCGCGTCGGATGGGTGGGGCCAGGCAGCGGCTCAGAACATCCGGCCGCTGAGCGCGCCTTCCGCGCGGAGGACGGAATCGAGATCCAGCAGGATCTTGACGGTGTTCTTGACCTTGGCCAGACCGAGCATGTAGTCGGTCTCGACCCGCTCACCGAAGTCCGGCGTCTTGTCGATCTCGCCAGCCGTGATGTTCAGCACCTCGGAGACCGCGTCGACGATGACGCCGAGCATCACCCGATCGCGCTTCATCGACACGTCGACCACCACGATGCAGGTGCGGTCGGTGTAGTCCTGCGCCGGCAGGCTGAACTTGGCGCGCAGGTCGATGACCGGGATCACCTTGCCGCGCAGGTTGATCACGCCCTTGACGTGCGCCGGCACCTGGGGCACCGGGGTGATGTCCATCACCTTGATGATTTCGCGCACCTTGAGGACGGGCAGGCCGTACTCCTCGGTGCCAAGCGAGAAGGTCAGGTACTTGCCCGCGAGTGCCGCGGCGTTGAATACGCCCGCGCTGCCCTGCTCGTCCGCCGCCGCCATCATCGCGTCCATCGTCATGCTCCTCACAATCGGCAGGCGGCGGCCCCCCTGGAGCCAGGCCGCCACGCCGAGCCGCGCTCTGCGCTAGAACTTCCCGAAGGTCCCGGTATCGCCGAAGGGAATCTGCTCCTCGGCCGTCGGCCGGGCGCTCGTCGCGGGCCGTTTCTGCAGCGTGACCACGCGGGGCTTGCTGGCGCCGCCGTTGGCCGGGCCGTCGGCGTCGTCCTCGTCCTCGACCGGCAGCTCGGCTGCGCCGCCGACCATCGTCTCGAGGTCGTGTACCACGGCCATCGAGCCTTCGGCCTGGGCGTTGAGCTCCTCGCTCGCGGCCGCGCTCTCCTCGGCGGTCGCCGCGGTCGTCTGGGTGACCTTCTCCATCTGCGTGATGGCCTGCGTCACCTGGTCGATGCCTTGCGTCTGCTGCCGGCTGGCCTCGCGCACTTCCTGCACGATGGCCTTCACCTGGCTCACGCTGCTGGTGATCGTCGCGATCGCCTTGGCGACCTGCTCGACCCGGCCGGCGCCTTCCTGCGAGCGGGCAATCGATTCCTCGATGAGGGCGGCGGTGTCCTTGGCCGCCTGCGCCGAGCGCTGGGCCAGGTTGCGGACCTCGTCAGCGACGACCGCGAAGCCCATGCCGGCCTCGCCGGCGCGGGCCGCTTCGACTGCCGCGTTCAGGGCCAGGATGTTGGTCTGGAAGGCGATCTCGTCGATCGTCTTGATGATCTTGGCGACCTTGTTGCTCGACTCGCGGATGGCCGACATCGACGTGACCATACCGGTCAGGGCCGCGTTCGACTCCTCGACCTGCTGCGCGACGCCGTTGACGAGGTTCGACGCGTGCTGCGCGTTCTCCGCCGTCTTCCGCGTCATCGAGGCCATCTCCTCCATCGAGGCCGACGTCTCCTCGAGCGAGGCGGCCTGCTCGGTGGCGCCCTGTGACAGCGACTGCGACGACGTCGACACCTGGCCGGCCGCCGACACGACCTGCTCGGCGCCCCGCTTCAGCTCGGCTGCCGTCTGACGCAGGCGGCGGTTGACGCCGTGCACCGACCAGCCGACCAGGGCGGCCACGGCCATGCCGATGCCGAGCAGCGTCAGGCCAGTCCAGTTGGCGTTGCGGTAGGCCATCGCCGACTCCGCGATATCGGCATCGAGCAGCTTGGTCTGGTTGTCGATCACGACCTGGATGAACGTCTCGTTGGTCTCCATCAGCGGCCGCACCTTGTCGAGCGACATCTGGTTGGCCTCGAAGTGCTTGTCCTTCGCGACGAGCGCCATGACGTCGTCGTGGGCGTTCTGGAAGTCGGTCGACCCCTGCTTGAACTTGCCGAGGGCCTGCCTGCCCGACTCGAGCTCCAGGAGGCCGTCGAGCTGGGTGAGCTCGGCCTGCTGATTGGCTTTGGCCGCTTCGAACTTCTTCTGCCAGGTGTCGTTCAGGGCCTTGTCGCCAGAGGCGCGGGCGAGCAGCATCATCTGCTCGGCGATGTACATCCGCAGCGGCTCGGCCTGGGTCCGTTCAGCGAGGCGGATGCGCCGCGCGGTCTTCTCGCCGGTCTTGACCAGGCGCTCGTTCATGGCGCGCGTGGTCCAGAGCGAGGTGGCGCCCGACGCGATCAGGAGGGCGATCAGCACGCCGACGCCGGTGAAGAGCTTCTTGCCAATCGTCCATTTGCCGTGCATTTCTATTTCCCTCTATCCGCTACTGAGGTCTGCGTACGCTTCGGGCTCGCGGTCACGAGGCCCGCCGGACCGGGGTCCGGGCCGGGCGCGCCTGCCGCGTCGTCGTGAATGTTCGCGGCGCCTTCGGCGCCGTCTTCCCGGCCGCCGTTTTCACGACGGCCCTCTTGCTTCCCACAGGAACCGTCCGGGCGCTGCTGGGGGCCTTCCCGCCGGTCACGGCCACTCGCACCCGATCGACCAGCGCCGCGAGGCGCCCTACCACTACCATCGACGTTTCGGCGTGACCGTTTAATGTCGCGCTGGTGGCGGCCGTCTCCTCGGCGGTGGCGGCGGTCGTCTGCGTCACCCGCTCCATCTGGACGATCGCCTGCGATACCTGGGCGATGCCCTCGGACTGCTGCCGGCTCGCCTCGCGGACGCCGCCGACGAGTGTCTCGAGACGCGACACGCTGCTGGTGATCGAGGTGATGCCGCGCGCGACCGCCTCGACCCGGGCGGTGCCCTCGCCGGTGCGGGCGATCGACTCCTCGATCAGCGCTTCGGTGTCCTTGGCGGCGCGGGCCGAGCGCTGCGCCAGCGTGCGCACTTCGTCGGCGACCACCGCGAAGCCCATGCCGGCTTCGCCGGCGCGGGCCGCTTCGACCGCCGCGTTGAGGGCCAGGATGTTGGTCTGGAAGGCAATCTCGTCGATCGTCTTGATGATCCGGCTGACCTTGTCGCTCGACGCGCGGATGGCGGTCATCGACGCGACCATGCCGGAGAACGCCTCGTTCGAGTGATCGACCTGACGGGCGACGTCGGTGACGAGCTCGGCGGCCTGGGCCGCGTGCTCGGCGTTGCGCCGCGTCATCGAGGCCATTTCCTCCATCGACGCGGACGTCTCCTCGAGCGTCGCCGCCTGTTCGGTCGCGCCTTGCGACAGTGACTGCGCCGAGGCCGACACCTCCGCCGCCGTCGTCGACATCTGGCGAGCGGCGAGGGCGAGATGGCGGGCGGTGGCGGCGAGCGGTCCGGTGACGCTCCGGCTGATGAAGAAGGCGATGGCGAGCGCACCGGCCCAGGCCAGGCCGCTGACGCCGAGAGCGCGCAGGCGCGCCGCCTCGTAGTGGCGGATGCGCAGCTGCAGCAGCGTGTCGAGCTCGGTGGCGGCCGTGCGCCACAGGCCGACGCTGGCCAGCTGCGACGCGACGCCGGCGGCGACGACCGGCGCGAGGTCGGCCTTGCCGCGCTTCTTCACGGCGGCGTCGAGTGCCTCGACGAAGGCGGTCGTGCTCGTGCCGTAGCTCGCCAGCGCCGGCTTCAGCGAGCGCGCGAGGCTGTCGCTGGTGCCGTAGAAGTTGGCATCCTCGTTCAGCGACGTCTCGGCGTCGGCGACGATGCGATCGCGATCGGCTTCACGCAGGAACGCCGCGGTCACCGCGAGGTGCCGGCGATCGACTGCGGTCAGGCGGCGGCCATGGGCCTGCTGCAGCCAGACGAGCAGACCGGCCGTCCGGTCCTGCGTCTGCGGCAGGGCCAGCAGCGTCATGTCCATGACGTAGTAGCTGTCGAGATCGGGATCGAGGATCAGGTTGGACGTGTCGCCGGCGTGGGCGGTCATCGTCCGCAGATCGGTGAGGAGGTGCGCGTGTGCCTCGGTGGCGGCGGCCGGGGTCGAGCCGTGCACCGCCTCGCTGGCCGCCTGCCATTCCTGGCGTACGGTGGCGAGCTGGACGTGGACGCGCTTTCGTTGCGAGAGGCCGTCGGGCGTGAACTGCAGGCCGGGACCGATCGCCGCGTCGGTTGCGGCCAGGGTCGTGAAGGCCGCGTCGACGCGCTGACGCGCCGCCTGCACGTCGCTGGAGGCGGTCGCTGGCGTCCGGACGAAGGCGTCGGCCAGGCGCTGATGATCGGCGATGGCCGCGAACGTCGCGACGAGCTCGCGCTGGTAGGCGTTGCCATCGAGCTCGTGGCGCGCGAAGGCGATGTCCTTGTTCAGGTCGATCAGCGTCAGCATCGCCCCCAGCGGCAGCGTGAACGCCGCGGCGAGCAGCAGGAGCCGCCGGGAGATCGTCAGCCGGTGGAGCCACGACGCGCGGACGGGGACGGAGCTGGGGATCTTGGCGGGCGATGACATAGTCGACGGCTCGGGTGGCGCCCGCGCGCGACAGCCCCTGGTCCGGCCGGGCGGGACGGGAGGGGCGGGTCGCTGGCGTTGCCTTCACAGGAGCAATCGGCGGCGGCGGGCAGGACTTCACTTTCTGGCGCCAGCGCTCGTTCTGGCGGTCGGCACGCATGGTCGGAGCGGCTGCGGACGATGACCGGCATTCCGAGGCAGAGAGCGGCGATGCTAGCAGCCCGTGGTGCAAGTCCCGCGAGGCACCGAGACGGGCGAGGCGCCCGGCGATCAAGGCGCGAGGAGGGCGAATATCGGGGATATTCAACCGACGAGCAACGCCGAGCGCCGGGATGCATCGCCCGTCGAATGCCGTGGGACTTGCACCACGGGCTGCTAGGCTTGACGCGTGGGCGGTTAGCTCAGTGGTAGAGCCCCGGTTTTACACACCGGTTGTCGCAGGTTCGAACCCTGCACCGCCCACCACTCGACTGCGGCGGGCTTGAACGCGCGCGGCGATTGGGGTTACACTCGCAAGTCTTTGCGGGGTCGTAGTTCAGTTGGTTAGAACGCCGGCCTGTCACGCCGGAGGCCGCGGGTTCGAGTCCCGTCGACCCCGCCACCTCCACCCTCTCGACAGTTCCCCTGTGGGAACGATCGGCTGACTCGGGCCGATCGCAGACGCGCCCTGACAACGCCACACTGCGGCGGCGGGCGGCACGTGTGTGCCGGTCGCCTTGCCCATCGGCGTCCGGGTGGATCTGGCCCGCCTCGGCCGATCGATCGACTGATTGGCATCCACATCAGTCAACGTGCCTGTGTTCAAGTATTTACCAATAGACGAGTGATGCAACTGTGACCGAATGGGCGACGGTCTGTCCCGATTTGGCCCGGTCCGGCAGGAGTGAGCGGCACCGATCAATTGGTCCGCGATTTGCTCGTTCTGGCACGACACGTTGCCACATCGACCTTCCACTCTCGGTCTCGGGGGCATGAGCCCAACCCAACTTTGACTTCCGGCGGCGGACCTCCTTCGTCTGGGCGGGCGAAACCGACGTGGGGTATCGATGACCCCGCGTCGCTGCAGAACGTCATCGAACAGATTCCTGACGTCGTCGCGGTGCTCGACGCCGCGCACGCCATCACTGCAGTCTCGTCAGCCGCCGAGCGGACGCTCGGCTATCCCCCCAGCGAATGCGTCGGCCTCTCGGCCCTCGAATTCGTCCATCCCGAGGACCGCGCCGAGGCCGAGCGCTGGCTCGACGCCGTCAGCGACGCGCCGGGCAGCCCCCAGTCGCGGGCCCCGGCAGAGTTCCGCGTCCGCCGCCGCGACGGCCGCTGGCGCATGGTCGAACCGACCGCCACCAGCTTCGTCGACGCCAGCGGGGTCCGGTGCGAGCTGCTGCTGGCGCGCGACGTCACCGATCGCCGCCAGCTCGAACGGCAGCTGCAGCGGGCGCAGAAATCCGAGGCGATCGGCAACCTCGCGGCCGGAATCGCCCATGACTTCAACAACGTCCTGACGGCGATCGTCGGCTGGAGCGACGCGCTGATCCAGGCGCTGCCGGATTCGGCGCCGGCGCTTGGCTACGCCCGCGAGATCCGCGAGGCCAGCCAGCACGCCGCCGAGCTGGCCGGGCACCTGCTGGCGATTCGCCGCGACGAGCGCCCCCAGGCCGGGCCGCTCAACCTGAACGACGTCGTCATCCGCGCCGCGCCGCTGTTCCGCCGGCTGCTCGGGCAGCGCGTCGAGTGCATGCTGCGGTTGACGCCGGGCGTCGGGCTCATCCGGGCCGACGGCACACAGATCGAGCAGGTGCTCCTGAACCTCTCCCTGAATGCCCGCGATGCGATGCCGGAGGGCGGCATCCTCACCATCGAGACCGCCGTCGTGACGCTCGGCGGCAACGACGTCTCGGGCTGCGACGCCGGTCCCTACGTCCGCCTGACCGTGCGTGACACCGGCGTCGGCATGGACGCGGACACCCGCGCCCGCGTCTTCGAGCCGTTCTTCACGACCAAGAGCGAGGGGCAGGGCACCGGACTCGGGCTCTCGATCGTCAACGGCATCGTCCGCCAGTCGTCGGGGGCGGTGACGGTCGAGAGCGCGCCGGGGCAAGGCACGACCTTCCGCGTGTTCCTGCCGCGCCTCGAGCCGCAGCGTCCGGCCGACGAAGAGCCGGATCGCCGCGACCCCCCGATCGCCGGCCGCCAGGTCGGGACGTTCTAAGGGCGCACGGCCCCGTCACACGGCTGAGAGGGCCCACGTTTTCGAGCATCGCCGGCTGCCGGCGCGTATGATCGTGCTGACGCGCCGATGGGTCTCCGCCTCTCCGTTCCACCGTTCCTTTCGCGCCCCGCGCACCGGACCCGCGACCTGTCCCGGCGGGCGGCCGACGGCATCCGATCGGCGGCGCTGGCTCGCCCGCGGCTGACCCGGGCGGCGCTCCTCGCCGCCGTGCCGGTGGCCTGGCTGTCCATCGGGGCCGTCGCGTGGTTCACCTACGACGTCACCCATACGCTGCCGGGTCGCAAGGAAGTCCGGAGCATGGGCAACATGGCCCAGGCGACGGTGCTCTACGACGTCGCCGACCGGCCGGTGTTCACGATCTTCAAGGAACAACGGATCGAGGTCCCGCTGGAGCGGATCTCGCCGAACCTCATCAACGCGGTCCTGTCGGTCGAGGATCAGCGCTTCTACAGCCATCGCGGCGTCGACATCATCCGCACCATGGGCGCGGTGCTCGTCAACCTGCAGAGCGGTCGCTACGCCCAGGGGGGCTCGACGGTCACGCAGCAGCTGGCCCGGCAGAGCTTCCTGACGCTGGAGCGCAGCCTCAGCCGCAAGATCAAGGAATGGATCACCGCGGCGCTGATCGAGCGCACCTATTCGAAGCAGGAAATCCTCGAGCTCTACCTGAACAAGGTGTATTTCGGTGACGGATTCCACGGTGTCGAGGCCGCGGCGCGCGGCTACTTCGCCAAGTCCGCCGCCGAGCTGACGGTCGAGGAAGCGGCGCTCATCGCCGGGATCATCAAGTCGCCCTCGACCTGGGCGCCCACCGTCAACCTGGACAAGGCGGTCAGTCGCCGCAACATCGTCCTGGCGACGATGCTCGAGAACCAGAAGATCGACCGCGCCACCTTCGATCGCGCCCGCCAGGCGCCGGTGCGCCTGCAGAACGGCCTGCAGCGCGACGAGTCGTTCGGCCAGTACTTCAAGGAGCAGGTGCGGCGGGAGCTGGTCGATCGCTTCGGCTGGGGCCGCGTCGCGAGCGGCGGTCTGCGTGTCTACACGACGATCGATCCGGCGATGCAGCAGGCCGCCGAGCGCGCGCTCGAGGCCGGACTGACGACGATCGAGAAGCGCTCGCGCTACAAGCACCAGACCCGCGCCCAGTTCCTCGCCGAAGTCGGCGGCGTGGTCAAGGAAGGCGTCCGCCCGCCCTACCTGCAGGGCGGCGTCATGGCGATGGATCCGCGCACCGGCGAGGTCCGGGTGATGGTCGGCGGGCGGACCTTCACCGAGAGCCGCTTCAATCGCGCCGTCCAGGCGCGCCGCCAGCCGGGATCGGCATTCAAGCCGTTCGTCTACGCCGCGGCGCTCGAGTCGGGCATGACCCCGGCCAGCCTGCTGACCGGGCTCGACGAGCCGGTGGACACGCCGCAGGGTGGCTGGGTTCCCGAGGACGAGCACCTCGAAGCGAGCGCGATGACCATCCGCACTGCGCTGCGCACGTCGAGCAACCGCGCCGCCGTCCGCGCCTTCCAGACTGTCGGGCTCGAGAAGGAGATGATCGCGATCGATCGTCTCCAGTTCGGCGACATCCCGCACGTTCCGTCGATCGCCCTGGGCTCGGGGGAGGTCACGCTGCAGCAGATGACCGCGGCCTTTGCCACCTTCGCCAACGGCGGCCAGCTGCCCAAGCCGATGCTGGTCCGTCGTGTCGAGGACGGCGACGGCGAGGTGATCTTCGAGGCGGCGCCGCAGCTGACGCAGGCCTTCACGCCGACGACGGCGTTCCTGATGGCCAGCATGCTGACCGACGTGATCAACGCCGGGACGGCCTACCGCGCCCGTGCCGAGGGCTTCGTCCTGCCGGCGGCGGGGAAGACCGGCACCACCAACGATTACGTCGACGCCTGGTTCGTCGGCTTCACGCCGACGCTGGTGGCTGGCGTCTGGGTCGGCTTCGATCAGCCGCAGACCATCACCTCGGCGGGCTACGCCGGGGATCTCGCCGTGCCGCTGTGGGCCGACTTCATGAAGGAGGCCACCAAGGGCAACAAGCCGGTGTGGCTGAAGCCGCCTGCCAACGTCGTCGCCGTCACCATCTGCCGCATGTCGGGCCGCCGCCCGGGTGAGAACTGCGACGAAGTCGAAGTGGTCTCGAAGACCGGCGAGACCAAGGTCCGGTCGATGGTGATGACCGAGTACTTCGTCAAAGGCACCGAGCCCTACGACGAGTGCCCGCTGCACACCGGCGTCGGGCTCTTGACCCGTCTGGGCGGGCTGTTTGGTGGCGGGTCGTCGCCGCAGCCCGTATCGGCGGCAGCGTCGCCGCTGCCCGAGCACGCCGTGGATCCGCCGGCCGCCTCCGGCACGGCCGTGCCGCCTCCGTCACCGGAACGTGACGCTGACGGCGAGGAGCCCAAGAAGAAGCGCGGCTTCTGGGGTCGCATCTTCGGATCCCGCAAGAACGCGCCGGCCGCCGAACGTCCTGACGACGACCGGCCCGACGATCCCCGGTAGCGCCGTGCCTTTCCGCGATCTCAAGGGGCACCGCGCCCAGCAGGACCTGCTTGCGCGCGCGATCCTTCGCCAGGCGCTGCCGCAGAGCCTGGTCTTCGCCGGCCCGGAGGGGGTCGGCAAACGCCTGGTCGCGCTCGGGGTCGCCCAGCGCCTGAACTGTCTCACTGCCGCCGCCGACGGTGACGCGTGCGGCACCTGTTCGGCGTGCCGGCGCATCGGCAACGGCACCCATCCCGACGTGCTGACGATCCCGGGCAGCTCGGTGCCGGGCGAGAGGAAGGTCGATACCGTCCGCGAGCAGATGTCGCACGCTGCCTACCGGCCGTTCGAGGGCCGCCGCCGTGTCTTCATCTTCGACGACGCCGACGAGCTGCAACCGGTCGTCCAGAACGTGCTCCTGAAGACGCTCGAAGAGCCGGCGCCCTCCTCACAGTTCATCCTGGTGACGGCGCGCCCGGAAGGGCTGCTGCCGACGGTGCGCTCGCGCTGCCAGCAGCTGCGCTTCGGCCGCCTCGACGTCGACGACGTCGCGGCGATGCTCGTCGAACGGCAGCAGCTCACGCCGATGGCCGCCCGCGAGATCGCGTTCGCCGCCGACGGTAGCCCCGGTCGCGCCTTTGCCGACGCATCGGCGCTCGGCGAGTCGGTGCGGGCCCTCGCCGAGCGCATCATCAGCGGCGCCGAGTCGTCGCCGATCGAGCGGCTGCGGCTCGGGGCCGCGCTCGCCGAGCCGGATCGCAAGACCAAGCGCGCGCCGGGCACCAAGGCCGCCGGCGAGCGCGACATGCTCCGCGAGCGGCTCGACGCCCTCGGCGTGATCGTCCGCGATCTCGGGATCGAGGCGGCCGGGGGCGATCGCCGCTGGCAATCGCGGACGCCCGATCCGCGGCTCGCCGACCTGGCGCGCCGGTTGGGGCCGATGCGGCTGGCCCACGCCTATTCCGCCGTCGAAGAGGCGCGGCAGGCGCTCGATCGCAACGTCAGCTTCAAGACCGTCGCCGACTGGGTCGCGCTCGAGCTTTAGGCATCGTGGTGGCCGCTCTTCCCATCATCGGCATCACGGTGGGCGATCCCGCCGGCATCGGCCCGGAGATCGCCGGCAAGGCGGCCTCGGATCCGCGGGTCACCGGGGTGTGCGTGCCGCGCCTCTACGGGCCCTCGGCCGCGGAGGCCCGGGCCCGGTTCGCCCCGGGCCAGCTGTCAGGCGCCGCCGGCCAGGCCGCCTACGACGCCATCGTCGCCGCCGTGGCCGACGCCCGGCAGTTCCGCATCGACGCGGTGGCCACCGCCCCGGTCAACAAGGAAGCGTTCGCGCTCGCCGGGCTGCCCTGGAAGGGCCACACCGACCTGCTCGGCCACCTCACCGGCACGTCGCGGCCGGTGATGTTCTTCCACGCCGAACGGCTGAAGGTGGCGCTGGCGACCGTGCACATCGCGCTGGTCGACGTCGCGGCGGCGCTCACGGCGGATGTCCTGGCCTCGACCATCCGGACCACGGCCGACGCCATGCCCGGCTTCGGCATCGACCGGCCGCGGCTCGCCGTCGCCGGGCTCAATCCGCATTGTGGCGAGCACGGCCTGATGGGCACCGAGGACGATCGGATCATCGTGCCGGTGGTGGCGGCGCTGCGTTCCGCCGGCCTCGACGTCACCGGGCCGATTCCCGGCGACACCGTCTTCGTCCGCGCCACCCGGGGTGAGTTCGACGCCGTGGTGGCCTGCTACCATGACCAGGGACTCATTCCGGTGAAGCTGCTCGCCTTCGGATCCGCCGTCAACGTCACGCTCGGCCTGCCGATCATCCGCACCTCGGTCGATCACGGCACCGCCTTCGACATCGCCGGCCAGGACAAGGCCGACCCCGGCAGCCTGGTCGAGGCGGTCGTGCTCGCCGCGCGCCTCGCCCGCGGGAAAAAGAACTCCTGATGGCTGGCGTCCCCGTTCCGCCGCCGCGCCCGCAGCGCGCCAAGCCGCCCGTGACCAGGCCGGAACCGGCCGGCAACGACGCGCTGCTCGCCGACAACCGCAAGGCGCGCTTCGACTTCGAGATCCTGGAGGCGTTCGAGGCCGGCATCGTGCTGCTCGGCACCGAGGTCAAGGCGATCCGCGAAGGCCGCGTCAACCTGCGCGACAGCTATGCGGTGGTGGAGAAGGGCGAGGTCTTCGCGCTCAACATCCACATCAGCCCCTACTCGCACCGCGGCTCCGCCGACCACGAGCCGATGCGGAAGCGCAAGCTGCTGCTGCACAAGCTGGAGATCCGCAAGCTGATCGGCCGCACGGTGGAGAAGGGCCTGACCCTGGTGCCGCTGAAGATGTACTTCAAGAGCGGCAAGGTGAAATTGGCGATCGGCCTGGCGCGCGGCAAGAAGACGCACGACAAGCGCGAGACGATCAAGACCCGCGAAGCCGCGCGAGAGACGCGCGCGGCGATCAAGGAACGCGTGCGCTGAGCTCGTGGTCTACGCGGTCGCGGTCGCCGTCGCGTGCTGGGGCGTCGCCGTCTATGGCATGGCCAGCCTGGCCGTCATGCACTGGCCGCATGACCCGCCAGCGAACCGTCTTCCCGGTGGGCGGGATGCGCGTGGCGAGCACCCGCATCCCGGCGCGGCTGGAAGACTTGCCGGGCCAATCGGGCCGCTACCAGGGCTTTCTGTGGGCGCGTAGCGCCGATGGCCTGGCCTGTCGCGGCGCGACGTGACTGGACGATGATGATGCCGGTCGGGTGGCTGCCGGCCGTCGCCGTGCAGTACGTGCTGCACGTTCGCCAGGCCCGCGCCGCTGGACGACCCATTCCCACTACCTCGAGGCGGCGTGCGCCGAAGCCGCCGCGGTGCTTTGCTCGACATGAAAATCTGATGAAGCTATCCTAATCGCATGGCCACCACCATGGTTCAGGTACGCAACGTCCCGGTGGAACTTCATCGGCGCCTGAAGGCGCGCGCCGCTGTCGAGGGCATGACGATGTCGGACTTCATCCGGCGGGAACTGGTCAAGGTGCTCGAGCACCCGCCACGACACGAGGTTCTCGAGCGTCTGCGCTCGCGTGCTCCCCGCCGGTTGCGGACGCGTCCGGCGGAAGTGCTCCGCTCCGAGCGGGATGCACGGTGATCGTGCTCGACGCGTCGGCGGTGCTCGAGTTGCTGCTGGGCACGCCAGCCGGCGTCGAGGTCGGCGCCCATCTCGTCGATTCGTCGGTGGCGCTGCACGTCCCGCACCTCATCGACATCGAAGTCGCGCAAGTGCTGCGTCGTTATGTGCGCGAGGCCCAGCTGTCGGCCGCGGATGCGGCCGACGCGATCGGGGACCTTCGAGACCTCAACCTGACCCGACACGCGCACGAGCCGCTGCTGGATCGGATCTGGGACCTGCGCGACAACTTCAGCGCCTATGACGCCGTCTACGTCGCACTCGCGGAGGTGCTCGACGCGTCGCTCGTCACTTGCGATCGGCGACTCGCACACGCGCCCGGCATGAAGAAGCGCGCGATTCTGATCTGAGCGTCGACGGCAGCGACCGGTGTCGACGCCGCGATGGCGGGGGTGGAGAAGGGAGAACGCCAGAACCATGGCGCCCGTGCGGGCCGAGCGCCTGGTGCGCAGTGCGCCACGCCGACCGTAGCGCAGCCCGTATACTTGGACGATGCCGTCGGTCCTGGACGATTTGCGACGCGACACCACCGCGCACGTGCTCGGCCTGTCGCGGGACGCGCGACTCGCGCTCGCGTTCGCGCTCGGCGAGGACGACCTCGAGCTGTTCGCGCGCGCGCGCGGGCTGCCCCTGGACGAGGCGCTGCGTCGCTTACAGGCGAACCGCGGCGTCGGCCGCGCGCCGAGCGTCGCCAACGTCCCGCGATCATGAAGCTGCTCGATCTCGTGTCCCGGCGCCTCGCGGCCGGGAACGCACCGCACGCGCTCATCGGGGCGGCGGCCCTCGCGATCCACGGAATCGCGCGATCCACCTACGACGTTGACCTTCTGACGACCGATCGCGGTGTGCTGGAGCCGGTTTTCTGGGACCCGCTGCGCGCCGACGGCGCGTCCATCGACGCCCGGCGTGGAGACCACGACGATCCGCTCGCTGGCGTCGTGCGGGTGTCGGCGGCGGGTGCCCGCCCGGTCGACGTGATCGTGGGCAAATGGCGGTGGCAAGCGCGCGCCGTCGAACGCGCTGAACGGCTGCCGGATGGCCCCTTGGTCGTGGCCGCCCGGGATCTGGTCGCACTGAAGCTGTACGCGGGTGGCACCCAGGACTTGTGGGACGTCCAGGCCCTCCTCGCGCTGCCCGACGCTTCCGTACTCATCGCGGCTGTCGACGACGATCTGGCCGATCTGCCACTGGATGTCCGCGCGCGCTGGGCGCAGCTCCGGCCCTAGCGCAGCGCGATGCCCTGGACCGCCTTGGCGCCGCGATCGTACGGCGCCGCCGGCGCCGCCGTTCGCAGTTCGATGGTGTTGGCGCCCAGCCTCAGGTAGCCGCGCGGGATGCGCGCGCGCACCTCGGTCCAGTCGTCGGTCAGCTGCACCGAGGCCACCGACACCCCGTTGATCAGCACCGTCAGCCCCCGGTCGACCAGCCGTGGGTGCGGCCGGACGGTCGTGACCAGTTCGGTCGGCCAGCGACTGGACACCGGCAGGTAGGCGATGGCAGCGGGGTCGGCCCATCGGGACGGCGTGTCGCGACCATAGACCTCGGCGTCGTGCCAGCCGCTCAGCAGGTAGGTGCGCGCGTTCACGGTCATGTCGATGCGGGACCGCAGCGTCGTGGTGAGCCGGGTCTCATCGGCCGCGACTTCGGCGGCGGTGATGGCGGTCTCGAGATAGGTCGGGCGATCGGGGTAGAACGCGACTTGGAGGCTCTCGCGGGGGCCGCGGAACACAGGCGGAAGGTCCTCCATCCAGCGCGGTACCGCGTTGCTGAAATGCGTGCCGGCCGACACCAGGAGGGCATGCGGCACCGCCGCGGCCTCGCGCTTGGCGTCGTCCAACGACTCGCGGACGTTGACGACCCGGCGGGCGTCGGCTCCGGTCGGGAGGTAGTAGGACAGGCAGACATCCGACCAGTCGCTGCTGACGATGACGGTATCGCCCGGGGCCGATCGTGCCAGGACGATGGCGGCCACCCGGCGCCAGTCGGCTTTCTCGCGGTAGGCGTCCCGTCTCGCCCCGGCGTAGGCCACGCCGAGCGCGGCCATGATGACGGCGGCGCCGGCGACGAGCGAGCGCGGAGCGCGCGTCCAGGGCCGGTCGAGCGCATCGAGGAACGCGAGCGGCCCGGCCGCGAGCAGCAGCAGCGCCGGCAGCGCCGACAACGCGTAGCGGGCGCTGATCCCGTGCTGGAGCCACACCATCAGCCCGACTGGCAGGGCGAGGCCGACGACCGCGGCGGTGACCAGCGCCAGCGCGACCCGCGGCGCCTGACGTCCGATCGCGACGGCGCCCAGTGCCGCCAGGGCCAAACCCATCCAGGCAGCGGCCGGCACCGGGCTCATCTCGCGGTGCCCGGAGAACATCGGCCCCAGCAGCGGCAGCGCCGCCTCGAAGACGGCAGGCACCGGCGGCAGCGTCGCGAGGGTGTTCACGGGCGCCGGGTACAACGTGTGGGCACGACCCAGCAGGCGCCGCCGGCGAGCGCCAGCAGTCCCAGCCAAGACGGCGCCTGCCGCCAGGTTAGCGGCCAGGCCCAGATCGCCCCGGCCAGCAGGGCCGCCGCGACTGACGCGCCATTGGCCGAGACGAAGAGCGCGGCGACGGCCGCGGCCGCGAGCAGCGACAGCCAGGGCAGCGAGCGCCCGGTTCGCATCGCCTGGACGAGTGCGTAGAGGCCGGCGACGCCGCAAAGGAACAGCAAGGCGTAGGGCCGCGCCTCGCGCGAGTAGTAGACGTGGATGGGCGACGCCGCCACTGCTCCGGCCGCGCCGATGCCCAGCCACGGTCCGGAGACGGCGCGCCCGGCAGCGAAGGCGGCGACGATGCCGGCCAGGCCGGCCAGCGCGAACGGCAGCCGCGTGAGGACTTCGTTGGGCTCGGGGCGCGTCGTCGCCCGCATCATCGCGTAGTAGAGGGGGCCGTGCTCGGGGCCGATCCCGCGGTGCGGCTCACCGCCGCGCTCAGCGGGCGCCCCGCCCGAGCAGCACGGCGGGGATGGTCTTGAACGCGATCTTGACGTCGAGCCACAGCGACCAGTTGTCGATGTACTCGAGGTCGAGGCGCATCCATTCCTCGAACGTCAGCTCGCTGCGACCGTTGACCTGCCAGAGACAGGTGAGGCCTGGCTTCATCGACAGGCGGCGGCGCTGCCAGGGTTCGTACTGACGCACTTCGTCGAGGACCGCCGGCCGCGGGCCGACGATGCTCATGTCGCCGCGGACGATGTTCCAGAGCTGCGGCAGCTCGTCGAGGCTGGTCCGCCGCAGGAAGCGGCCGAGCGGCGTGACCCGCGGATCGTTGGTCATCTTGAACGCCGGGCCGTCCATCTCGTTGTAGGGCGCGAGGTGCTTCTTGAGCGCCTCGGCATCGACCTGCATCGAGCGGAACTTGAGGAAGGTGAACGGGCGTCCGTGCAGACCGCAGCGGAGCTGGCGGAACAGCACCGCTCCCGGCGAGTCCAGCCTGATGGCGATCGCGATCGCCACGAGGAGCGGGCTCAGCACGATCAGCAGCAGGCTGGCCAACACCAGCTCCACCGAGCGGCGGACGAACAGGACGAGCTCGTCGTGCGGCGCCGTGCTGAACGTCAGGAGCGGCAGCCCGCCGAGCTCGTCGAAAGTCAGCCCGGACAACGACCGGGGCAGGAAGTTCACGACCAGCCGGGTGACGATGCCCTGCTCCTCGAGCGCGAGGAAGACTGGCTCGAGGCTCTGGAGATCGTTCAGGCGGCGACCCGACGGCGCGATCAGTACCTCGTCGATGACCAGGTGGTCGCGTGCTGTCAGCGCCGGGATGTCCTCGTAGGTGCCGAACACGCGGTGGCGCGTACCGTCGGCCTCGGCCAGGTCGGCGGCCGACCAGCTCCCGTCGCTGACCACACCGATCAGCTCCAGGCCCCAGTCGGCGTGGCTCTCGACGCTCGCCGCCGCGGCCCGCACCTCGTCGAGCCCGCCGGCCACCAGCACGCGCCGGCGCACGGCCCTCTCCAGGATCGCCGCCCGCACCAGGCCGCGGCCGAGGACGACGCCGGCGGCGTTCAGCAGGAGGAACAGCCCGAGGAGCGGCCGGCTGACGAAGGCGAGGCGGAAGACGACGACTGCCACGGCCAGCGACAGCGCGCACACCACCATGGCGCGGAACAGCCGCGACATCTCGGTGTGCAGCGTGCGCGCCGACCGGCGGCCGTAGAGGCCGCTGACGTAGAAGACCAGCGCCCAGACCGGCAGGATGAAGGCGGCGAGCAGCGGGGCGTAGTCGGAGAGCGGATAGACCGGCCCGACCCAGTCGGCCAAGCCCCAGCTCCGAATGGCGTGCGCGGCGACGAACGCCGCGGTGGTCGCGGCGAGGTCGGTGACCAGATAGGCCCACGAGACGAGCTTGGCGCGCTCAGAAATCACGGTGCGGCGAGGATCGCTTCGTACTGATCGGTGACCCGGTCCCAGGAATAGCGCGCGGCGGCACGGTCCGTGGCGCGGGCGCGATGACTCTCGACCAGCGTCGGATCGGCGACGACCCGATCGAGCAGTGCGGCCAGCGTCTCGGGACGATGGACGTCGAAGAAGAGCCCGGCGTCGCCCAGCACCTCGCGATGCTCGGGCGTGTCGTGGGCGAGCACGCAGTTGCCGAAGCCCATCGCCTCGACCAGCGCCGGGTGCGTGCCGCCGACCTCGGTGGCCTGGACGTAGGCCAGCGCGTGGCACTGCAGCTCGCGATACCCGTCGCCGTAGACGCCGCCCGTGAACACGACCCGGGGGCCGGCCGTGGCGCGCAGCGTCGCGATGTATTCTCGGGCATAGGGGGCGTCACCGACAACCACCAGTTTCGGTTCCAGGCTCGTCTTTTGATAGGCCTGGATGACGGCGAGGGCGTTGTTTTCCGGCTCCAGCCGGCTGACGTAGAGGATGTATTGCTGAGGTTGGAGGTCGAAACGGTCGAGCGTGTCCCGCCCCGCCTCGCGCCCGACGTGACAGCCATACGGAATGAAGGTCGAGGCCGCGCCGTAGCGATGCCGGTAATACGCTTCGATGACTTCCGCGTCGGTGACGATGGCGTTCGGCGTCACCGTCGCCAGCCATTCCGACCCCAGGTACCAGGCCCGTCCCAGGGCGTTCCATTTCTTGCGCTTGCGCTCGATGCCGTCGACGTTGAGCACGACGCGGGTGCCGACCAGCCGCGGCCAGCCGCAGAAGACGGCGTTGGCGGCGTTGCAGACCAGGATCGCGTCGTAACGCTGACCGATGGCGTGGGCCGTCGACGCGGCGGTGTGGACGACTGTGTCCAGGTACTTGTGACGGATGGTCGGCGCCTGCTGCAGCCGCACGCCCCTGAACGCCCGCCGGGCCGGGTCGACGTACTGGGCACGGCAATAGACCGTCACGTCGTGGCCGCGGGCGACCAGGCGCGGCGCCAGCTCCTGGGCGAAGGTTTCGAAGCCGCCGTAGTTGGCGGGGATCCCGCGCGTGCCGAGGATCGCCAGCCTCACGCGAACCACCCGTCGATCGAGCGGCCGCGATCACGCCGGGCCATGATGGCGCGCCGCTTGGCCAGCGTGCGCGGCAGCAGGCGGACGACGTCGACCAGGCCGGGGATCGAGCTCCACTCCCGCGCCAGCACGTAGGCGACGACCTGCGCGTCGCGGGCGAGGCCGGCGACGGCGAAGCGCGCCGCCTGGCCGGCGGTCTGATTCTTGAGGCGCAGCAGGAAGCGGTTGCGGACGCTGTAGCGGTTGATGGTGCCCGGCAGCGCCGAGCGGCGCTCGGGCGTGACGCGGCGGACGTGCGCCGCGGTGGCGGTGGGCACGTAGAGCGCGTCCCAGCCGAGGAGTTGCGCGCGCCACGCCAGGTCGGCGTCCTCGCGATAGGCGAAGAAGTCCTCGTCGAAGACCTCGCCGGCGATGGCGACGTCGTCGAGCATCGCCCGACGGTAGCAGCCGGCGGCGCCCGAGACGCCGAAGACCGGGCCGGACGTGTCGTACTGGCCGCGATCGGGCTCGCCGGCACCACGATCGACGTGGCGCTGCGAGCGGTGCATCTCGATGCCGGTCGAGTCGAGGACGCCGGGCGGTTCGGCGCGGCGCAGCTTGCCGGTCCCGCTGCCGGCTCGTGGCGCGGCCTCGAGCGCATCGACCAGGGCGCCGGTGAAGCCGGCGTCGAGCACCACGTCCGGGTTCAGGGTGACGTAATAGGTGCCGTGGCTCTCGCGGATCAACGCGTTGTGGGCCGCCGAGAACCCCAGATTGGTCGGGAAATAGCGCCGCTCGGTCGCCGTCGTCCCGGCTTCGAGCAGCGCCCGCGTGCCGTCGGCGGAGGCGTTGTCACCGACCAGCAGCTCGATCGGCTGGTGCCGCTGGGCGCGGATGCCGTCGAGGCAGCGCGCGACGTCCGAGGCGGAATTCCAGGTGACGAGACCGATCGTGACGAGGGCCAAACCGCTTGATTGTAGTGCGGCCGGCCGGGACTCAGCGGACGCGAACGCCCGATTCGTTCGAACCGCCACCCCAGAACTCGCCGCCGCCGTTCCAGTAGATAGCGTGCTCGACGGCGAGGGGGACGCTGTTCATCGATTCGACGACGACGCCGAAGCGAGCCCCGTCGACGAGCTGACCGGCGCCCATGAACTCGGCCGCCGACCGGGTCACCCGCGAGTTGGCGGGCACGTTGAACGTCGGGGTGAGGAACGAGCTGCCGTTCTCGACCATGAAGCGCAGGCGCACCGACGCGGCGCTGCTCGACGGGTTGGCAATGAGCACGTAGGTCTGGAAGCCACGTGAGCCGCCCAGCTCGCCTTCGGCCATGGCCCAGGTCGTCCCGGTGCTGGCGATGCCGGCGCTGGCGTGCGCTTCGTTCCAGTTGTTGCCCGGCCAGTACATCGCCCGCTCGACAATGATCGGCAGCGTCGCCGAGACGTCCATCGACACCTCGGTGTTGGGCACCACGCTGTTGACGCTGATCGTGGTCCGGCTCTGCGCCGCCAGGTTCTGCGTGCGGGTGACGACCTGGCCGCCGGGTAGCAGGTAGCGGATGGTCGCCGTCGTCGGCGACGCGTTGGGGTTGGCGAGCAGCAGGAACGTGCTGAAGAAGCCGCCCGTCGCGCCCTCGGCGACGTACCAGCTGGTCCGAGGCGCCGGCACGGCCGCCGCTTCGTGGCCGCCGTTCCACACCCGCGTGTTGGTGAAATACATCGACCGCTCGACCGCGATCGGCCCGGTGCTGGTCACCTGCGTCGAGAACGATCGGCCGCTGAGCGGCCGGCCGCCGTTGGCGTCCGTGACCTCGTTGGCGTAGATCGTGACGCGGGAGTTGGCGGGCACGCTATATGCCTTGGTGAACGTGCCCGACGGCTCCATCAGGAACGTCACCGTCGCTGTCGCCGCCGTGCTGCCAGGGTTGGCGAGCAGGATGAAGGTCGTGAAGAAGCTGTTGGCCGCGCCCTCGGCGAGATACCAGGTGGTGCCGGTCCGCTCGATGGCCTTGCCGGTGTGACCGCCGTAGTACTGGTCGCCCCAGAACATGGTGCGCTCGGCGACCACGCCGCCGGTGTTGGCGCTGATCACCGTCGAGACGTCGGCCTGGCCCAGGCCGGCGACGGCGTTGACGTCGACCGTGGTCCGGCCGTACGGCAGGAGCGAGTAGGTGCGGGTGATCGGCGCGCCGGGCGCCGGGCGCAGGAACGTCAAGGTGACGTCGGCCGGCACCGAATCCGGGTTGGCCAGCGCAATCCGCTCGGCGAAGAAGCCGGTCGCGCCTTCCGCCAGCGTCCAGCTGTTCGAGAGGCGCGGGTGGGTGCCGGCCTGGTACTCGGCCAGGTTCGAGGCGCTGTCGCCGTCGTCGTCGCCGGTCGGGCTCGACACGCCGTAGCGGGTTTCCCACGCGTCGGCGAGGCCGTTGCTGTTGCTGTCGGTCGCCGCCGGAATGGCGGTGCTGACGCGGACCGGCCCGGTCGAATAACGACCCTGCGAGCTGCCCGTGCCGTCGGTCACGACCGCGTAGATGTAATAGACGCCCGGCGCCAGGCCGGCCATGTTCCAGTAGTGAAGGCCGGTGGCGGCGTTCACCCCCGAGGCGATCAGCGTCTTGGTCGCGGGGTTGAGATCGGTGTCGTAGTAGAGCGTCACCGTGGCGTCGCCGCCGCCGGTGTTGGCGACGCCGGCCGTGTAGGTGGCGTCGGCGATCTGCCAGCGGATCGGGAAGAAGCCGCTGCCGTTCGGGGCATCGTCGGCGGTGATCTTGACGTTCGACAGGCGGAAGGCGCGCGGCGCCTCGCTCTCGTTGACGTCGATGCGGAACGTCCCCACCAGGCCTTCCCAGAAGCTCGCGATGGGGCTCTCCAGGGTGTTGGCGTCGCGGAACGTCGCCAGATCCATCGAATAGCGGGTCGGTCCACCGTCGACGACGACGATGTCCTGCGTGATGGTGTAGGGCGTGTAGCCCGTGCTGTCCGAGCGCGCCCAGCCGACGCGCGCGACGCCGCCCCAGGTATTACTCACGACGTCGCCGACCATCAGCTCGTGATGGTCGTAGTCGAGCGTGAAGGACAGGCGATGGTAGGTATTGGCGTCGATGATCGGCGGCCCGGCGCCGAAGCCGTCGTCGAGGAACTGGACGTACGGGTCGGGGCACGAATCGGCGGCGCACCCGCTGGCGTAACTGCCGCCGCGCGTGGTGCCGAGCAGGCCGTTCTCGTCGAACGAGGCGCTGGTGAGGTGATGCAGGCTGGCGTTGTTGCGCTGCACGTCCTGCGGGTTGGTCAGATCCCAGGCGTCGCCGATCACGGTCGTGGCGAAGTCACGGCCGCCTTCGGCGTCGGGCTCGAGCACGCTCACGACCGGCGTGGCGTCGATGACCAGCGTCGCGGTGCGCGAGGTCGTGCCTTGCGCGGTGATCGTCCACGTGCCGGGCGGCAGGTAGCCGTAGTCCCAGTCGAGGAAGCTGTTGTCGGCGAAATCGACGGCCTGGGTCAGGCCCTCGGGATAGATCTGGATGACGTCACCCGACTGCGCGTGGGTGGCGCGCAGCACGACGCGGCCGCCGAGGCCGCTCCACTGCAGGCGGCGAATCGCGGCGGCGTTGCCGCGTTCCGTCAGCCGGATCCAGTCGAGGTCGATGGTCGAATTGGTGACCGTGTTCGACCAGGCGAGGCGGACCTTCAGGCCCCGCACCATGCCGGTCCAGCCGACGCCGGAGCTCTGCAGCGGGACGTCGAGATCGACGCGGTAAATCTGGTAGGTTGCGCCAGCCTGCGCGGCCTGCGGCATCATGTTGGCGTGCTGCGAATTCGGCAGCGTGCCGCGCGCCTGCCACAGGGCGAAGCCGCTGCCGGCCATCGACGACTGCGGAAACCAGAAGGCGGCGATGCGATCCTGCGAGTCGGGCGTGCCGACGCTCCGGCGCGCGCGGAAGGACAAGCGCTTGTAGCGGCTGGTGTCGATCGGCGTGATCACGCCGCTGCGGCCGACCGTGTTGAGGGCGCCGTCGATGCCCTGATAGAGCACTTGGATCGAGGGCGCGTTGGCGCTCGAGACCCCACGCAGGACGCCGCCCGTCTGCGTCGGCGTGCCGGCGAACGCCGACGGCCCCGACCCGTTGTCGGAGTACATGTGCACCCAATCGGTGCTCTCGGTGAAATCCCACGGATCACCGAGCACCGTGGTGGCGAACTCGGCGCCGGGCTGGCTCGTCTGCGACGACGCTCCACCAATGGTCAGCGACTGCGCCGCGCCTTGGGCGGACAGGCCGATCACCAGGAGAAGCGAGGCCGCGCCCTGGCCCAGCCGCGAAATTGTCTTCCTCGTCACTATTTACGACCTGATCCTCGGGCGCGATCGTCCGCGCTCGACATGGCCGCCGCGGGGGAGCGCGAAGCAGCCGGTACCGTGCAGGGTGGCGCTATGCCACACACTGCTCGCCCGTCAATCGGGACGCGCGACACGCTGGATGAACCTCGTCCACGAGCCGCCGGCACCCGCATCGGCGCGTGCCTGCACGTTGGATAGGCAAGCTGCATACCAGTGCAACGACAATAATTTTCCACCCGCCACCGCGGAGGTACACCACGTAGGTGTCACTCACGGCAAGTGCGTGCAGGGGACGTGTGCGCCCGCACCGCGCAGAGGCTCGACCTGGCGGTATGTAACTCTGCCGTCGCCGGGTGTAAGAACGCTCACCGGGAGCGGCGCATCGCCCGCGCGAGCGCAACCCGATTGCGGATGATCATCAAACCGCGGACCACGCCGAGCCTCTTGAGCTGCTCGACGCGACGCTCCGTCACGCCGGCCCGCAGGGCGGTGCGCTTCAGCCACTTCGAGAGCCGATAGCCGCCTTGCAGGTCGGCGCGGACGCGGGCCAGCCCGACGGCGTGATCGGCGGCGATGGCCGGCGCGTCGAGGAAGCGCACCAGCGGCGCCACCACGCGGCTCCATTGCAGTTCGCGGCCGAACCGGCCGAGCGCCGCGCGCGCCGAGGCCCGTGCCGCCACGTCGCCGAGCAGGCGATCGATCGCGTCGGCCAACGCGGCGGCATCGCCCGGCGGCACCGTCGCGCCGAAGCCCTCGCTCCGGACCAGCCGCGCGAAGACGTCGCCGTCGGTGCAGACGATCGGCAGCCGGGCCCACAGGTAGTCGAGCATCCGCGTCCGGAAGGCGAAGTGCGTCTCGAGATGCTCCCGATGCGTGCTGACGCCGAGGTCGGCCTCGGCGAGGTAGCGCGCCCGCTCGGTGTACGGCACCCAGTCGTTGAAGAAGACGTGCCGATCGACGATCCCGAGCGCGGCGGCGCGCTCGCGGCTGGCGGCGACCGCGCGCATCGGCTTCACCAGCGGGTTCGGGTGCTTGGTCCCCATGAAGACCAGCTTCACGTCCGGCCGGCGCAGGGCCAGCGCCGCTACCGCCTCGATCAGGGTGACCGGATCCTGCCAATCGAGCAGCGAGCCGCCCCACAACAGCACGGTATCGGTGGCGCCGATGCCCGGCCGCACGCCCTTGAGCACCGGCGGCAGCGCCGCCGCCGCGGCGTCGAAGTCCTCGTCGGGCAGGCCGAACGGCACCACGTCGATCAGGCGGCGCAGCGTCGGGTCGTCGGCGTAGGTGCGCGGATTGATCCGGCCGCGGCTGTGCAACGCCCCGATCCAGAAGTCGCGCTGGACCTCGCTGGCGCAGATGAAGAAGTCGCCCTGATCGATCTGGGCGTTGAGCACGCCGAGGAAGCCGGCGGCGTCGGCGTTGAGCGCCGGATCGCCGGCGGCGACGCGGCCGCGCGTCTGTTCGAGATGCTCGATCGTGAACGGGCAGTACAGGTCGACGACGATCGGCACGAGCAGCGCCGCGAGGAACGGATACTGCACCAGCGCGAAGCCCTGGACGAAGATCACGTCGGCGTCTTCGGCGAGGCGGCGCAGGCTGGCCGGGTGCGCCGGATCGAAGCCGGCGATGGTGATCCGGGCGTCGCGGAGGCCGGGCACGCCGGGCATCGCCAGCGTGACGCGGGCGACCTTCGACAGCGCCCGCCCGATCTCGAGGAAGCGGACCGCCGGCCCGGACATGTTGGTGGCGATCGCTTCGTGGCTGACGATCAGCAGCCGCGATCGCGGGGTGAACACCCGCGGCAGATCGAGCGCCGCGATGAGCGCTTCCTGAATGGGCCGGTACGACGCGAAGCTGGAGATGCCCTCGAAGGCGCGGCCGAAGTGCGGCAGCACGTCGCGCTCGCCGACACGCCGCGCTGCCTGGATCGTCCGGCGGGTCACGGCCGTGTCGCTGAGGGTCTCGATGACCGCGCCGATCGCGGCCAGCGACTCGGCGGGCAGGCCGAGCAGGAGGCGGTCGCCCGACCGCGCCGTCGCCGATTCGCCGCCGGTCGGATACAGCGCGTCGAACGTCGGCGCGGCCGAGACGCGCCGGGAAAACGGCGCGAAGCGGGCGAGGACCGCGGCCCGCTCGTCGATGCGGGCCTCGTCGAGCAGGCGCCGGGTCGCCAGCAGCAGCACCGGGCCCAGCGTCCGCCGCAGCGTGGCCTCGCCGTAGTTCTTGATCAGCGTCCACAGCGCGTTGCGCTCCATCAGGAAGCGCTTCTGGCCGGCCGGCTGGGTGCGGCTCGTCGCCCCGTGCCGGTGATAGACGACCGCGGTGTCCTCGACGCGCATGTCGAGGCCGACCAGGCGGAGCCGCCAGCCGAGATCGACGTCGTCGTAGTAGGCGAAGAAGGCATCGTCGAAGCCGCCGGCGCGCTGATAGGCCTCGCGGGTGACGGCGAACGCGCCGCCGTTGGGGAAGAACGTGTCGGTGGCGCGCGAGCGATCGAGGGTGACCGGCTCGCCGTAGTAATCCTGGAAGCCGCGGGCCTCGAAGCTGATCGTGCCGCGCAGGAAGTCGATCGCGCGGCCGTCCCAGCTGAGGACCCGCGCGGCGGCGCACGTCGTCCCGTCGGCGGCCGCGACGACGAGCCGGCGCACGGCGTCCGGCTCGACCCGCATGTCGTTGTTGAAGAAGACGAGGACGTCGCCGGTGGCCACCGCCACGCCGGCGGCGTTGCCGCCGGTGAACCCCTGGTTGGTGGTCAGCGGGACGACCCGGGCGGTGGGATGCGTACGCGCGATCCAGTCGACCGTGCGATCGGTCGAGCCGTTGTCGACGACGACGATCTCGAGCCGATCGGCGGGGTAGTCGCTCGCCGCGAGCGAGGCCAGGCACGGTTCGAGGTGGCCCTGGCCGTTCCAGCTGACGATGACGACGGACGCGGGTGGCAGATCGGCGATC
>JBDSLU010000380.1:0-5746 GCA_039916225.1 Vicinamibacteraceae bacterium | reverse complement strand
GACGCCGAACTGGATCATGTCGATGACCAGCACACCCCACAGGCCGGCGTGGGCGGCGAAGACGACGTTGACCCCGCCGACGAAGAGCAGCGTCTGCCAGCGCTCGAGGCCAAACAGCACCGCCGCGATCTTGCAGGCGGCGAGATTCACCGTGGCCATGATGATGGCGTTGAAGACGAGCCCGAGATAGACGGCGCGGAAGCCGCGGACGACGCGGGCCGCCTGGCCCGAGTAGCGCAGCTCGTAGAACTCGAGGTCGGTGAGCACCGACGACCGGCGCCACATGCGCGCGTAGAAGAACACCGTGGCCATGCCGGTGAGCACGAAGGCCCACCACACCCAGTTGCCGGCGACGCCGGAGGTGCGGACGATGTCGGTGACGAGGTTCGGGGTGTCGCTGCTGAAGGTAGTGGCCACCATCGACAGGCCGGCCAGCCACCATGGAACGGCGCGGCCGGAGGCGAAGAACTCGGTGGTGCTGCTACTGCCGCGCCGGGCGACGTAGAGGGCCGGGATGAAACAGATGGCCACCGAGGCGACGGCGATCAGCCAGTCCAACGGGGTCAGCCGCATGCCGGCGGATTGTATCCGGCTTTCTGGCGCGGGACGTGTCCGGCCCGATCAGCCTGCGTCGGCCGCTACAGCAGGGTGCGCGTGGCCCGCCCGGTCTGAAAGCGGCGATCGCACTGCGGACACTGCCAGAGGTAGTCCCCCGAGTCGAGCATGCCGAGGCTCTGGATGGACTCGAAGCCGCAGGCCGGACAGCCGGTCATGCCGGCGTCGTCCGGCCAGTCCGCCCGGCGTCGGCCGCCGCGGTCGAAGCGGCGACGCGTGGCGTCCGTGACGCGCTGCTCCTCGGGGTCCACGGTCGACGGCGCCGCAGTCGAAGCCGGGGCGTCCTGAGCCGCGACACCGGTGACATCCGGTGCCATCGAGGCCGCGGGCGGCGGCGCGTCGAGGAGCTCCGACGCGTCGGGCACGTGCCCCAAGTGCTGCCAGATGTCGTTCTGCAGGGGATCCATCTTTCTTTCGATCGGCTCCTGCGGTCGCAACCCCTTCCCGCGGCTGCACGGAATCTGCCCCCGGAACGGGCCGCTGCCGGAGTCTCAGGGGCCAGGGAACCGGGCTGGCCCCGCCTGCGTATGACGACCCGACGCGACGGTTAACGCCGTGCATAAATCGCATGGCTGTCAGTCGTCAGATGCATGTAAGTAAGTGCTTGCATCTACGCCGGTGGCGGATCTAGGCTTTGTGGCGATGGACGCACGCGAACAATTGCTGGAAGCGGCTCTCAAGGTCTTCGCCGAGCACGGCACGCGCGGCGCCACCACCCGGCGGATCGCGCAGGCGGCGGGAGTCAACGAAGTGACGCTGTTCCGCCACTTCGGATCGAAGGAAGGGCTGCTGCGCGCGGCGCTGTCGACCGGGCCGCGGGCCGTGTCCTTCGTCGACACCCACCTGCCCGAGAAGCCGGTCGACCCCGAAGCGGAGCTGACCGAGTTCTGCCGGCACCATCACCAGGCCCTGTTCGAGTCGCGCTCGATCATCCGCAAGTGCATGGGTGAGTTCGAAGAGCACCCCGAGACGACGCGGACCGCGTGCCAGCTGCCGGTGATGATCTCGGACGCGCTGCGCGGCTATCTCGAGCGCTTGCGCGGCGCCGGCCAGGCCCGCGGCGACTGGAACCCGCAGGCGGCGGCGGCGATGTTGATGGGCGTCCTGTTCAACGACGCCATGGGCCGCGACTGCATGCCGGAGCGCTTCCCCTACTCGGAGCGCGACGGCATCAAGCATTACGTCGCGCTGTTCCTGCAGGCCATCGGCGCCGGCAAGCCAGCCCGACGCGCGACGGCGCCGGCATCCCCGGCCCGTCGCCCGGCGCGGCCGGCCCGCGCCAAGACCACAGCCTCCCGCCGGTAGCGGGGGCGTTCGTTCGAGGAGTGTGCGCTCTCATGTCCCGTCTGTCGGTCCGATTCGTCGCGACGTCGCTCGCCGCCGCGCTCGCCGCTCCGTCCGTGAGCGCCGCGCAGGCCGCGTCATCGCCCGCGGCCCCGCCGCAAGCCGCCCCGGCCCCGAACCCGGCCTCGAACCCGGCCCCGTCCGGCTCGCGCGTGCTGACGCTCGACGATGCCCTTGCCCTGGCCGAGGCCCGCAACGAGAGCGTGCTGATCGCCGAGGCCGGCGTCCGCCGCGCCCGCGGCGTCCAGGCGCAGGTGCACAGCCAGCGGCTGCCACAGCTCACCGGCACGGCGTCCTATGACCGTACGCTGGCCTCCGAATTCGACGGCCTCTTCGACGCCGACAGCCTCGGCAACGGCGACGGCCAGGACAACGCGTTCGCCGATTTGCCTTTCGGGCAGCCCAACGCCTATCGCCTCGGCCTCTCGTTCTCCCAGCTGATTTACGCCGGTGGCCGGGAGCACGCGCTCGAGAGCCAGGCGCGGCTGGGCCGCGAGGTCGCGACGCTGTCGGTGGTCTCGGCGAAGGCGCAGCTCTCGCTCGACGTCGCTCAGGCCTTCTACGACGCCGCCCTCGCCGATCGACTCGTGACCATCGCCGACGAAACGCTGGCCCAGGCGACGCGGAGCTTCGAGCAGACACGCGCCAAGCGCGAGGCCGGCCTGGCGTCGGAGTTCGAGCAGCTGCGCGCGCAGGTCGATCGCGACACGCTGCAGTCGCCGCGCGTCCGCGCCGGCAACACCCGCGACGTGGCGTATTTCCGCTTGAAGCAGCTGCTCGACTTGCCGCTCGGCACGCCGCTCCAGCTCGCCGCGCAGCTCGATGATCCGCGGCTGGCACCGGCGACCCGGTTCGCCACGCGCCTGGCGGAAGCCGAAGCGGCGGCGCTGCCGCGGCTCCGCACCGCCGTCACCCAGGCCGATCTCGGCGTGCAGGCCAACGAGCAGGCCGTCGTCGTCGCCGACGCGCAGCGCAAGCCGGCCATTGCGTTCCAGTCCGCCTACGGTGTCGTGAACTATCCGTCGGCCTTCCCCGGCTTGGACGACTGGCGCACCAACTGGACCTTCAGCTTGGGCGTGCAGCTCCCGATCCTGACCGGCGGCCGCATCAAGGCCGAGCAGAACATCGCCCGGGCCGACCTCGATGGCGCCAAGGCGCAGCTGCAGCTGATCAAAGAGTTGTCCGACCTCGACGACGCCAGTGCCCGCGCCTCGCTCGGCGCCGCGCGCGCCGACTGGGAAGTCGCGGCCGGCACCATTCAGCAGGCGGCCCGGGCCTACGAGATCGCCGAACTGCGCTTCCGCGAGGGCCTGTCGACGCAGCTCGAGCTGTCCGACGCCCGGCTGCTGCTGGCGCAGGCCCAGGTGAACCGTGCGCGCGCGGCGCGCGACCTCCAGTTGACGCGGGTTCGGCTCGCGCTCCTGCCCGAGCTGCCGCTCGGGGCGGGCGGGGGGGCTGGAAGCGCGATGGGTGGCGGGGCGACCCAAGGTTCAGCCTCGAACGCAACGGCTTCGACCGGCTCGGCGCAGGCGCCGGCTGCGGGAGCCACGGCGACGCCGGCCGCTACCGGCGCCCAGGGAGCGCGACAGTGACACGCACAGCTCAGTTCATCACCGGATCGATCTTCGTTGCGAGCGCGCTGGCGCTGACCGCCTGCGGCGGCGATGCCAGCGAAGCGGCCGGCCCAAAGACGCCGACGGTGATCGAGATCGGCCGCGAGAACGTGGTCGAGGTGAAGAGCCAGGAGATCACGGTGGGTCCGCTGGTCTCGGGCGAGCTCAAGGCCGAGCGCGAGGCGACCGTCCGAGCCGAAATCGGCGGCGCCATCCTGCAGGTCTACCCGCGCGAAGGCGAGTCGGTCGCGGCCGGGGCGCTGCTGGCCCGGATCGAAGGCCGGCCGCTGAACGACGCCTATGCGTCGGCGCAGTCGGGGCTGCGATCGGTCGAGCAGAACGCCGAGTGGGCCCAGAAGGAAGCGACCCGCATCGAGACCCTGGTCAAGGGCGGGGCGTTGGCCGAGCGCGACGCCGAGGTGGCGCGCAACGCCGCGACGCAGGCCAAGGCCGCCGTCGACGACGCGCGGTCCCGGGTGGCGTCGGCGCGCAAGTCGCTCGACGATCTGATCGTCAAGGCGCCGATCGGCGGCATCGTGTCGAAGCGGCACGTCAACGCCGGCGACGTCGTCAGCCCGGGCGGCGAGCTCTACACGATCATCGATCCGTCGAGCATGCGCCTCGAGGCCTCGGTGCCGTCGGAACAGATTGCCGCCATCCAGGTGGGCGGCGCCGTCACCTTCCAGGTCCGCGGCTATCCGCAGGAGCGCTTCGAAGGACGCATCGAGCGGATCAGCCCGAGCGCCGATTCGGCGACGCGGCAGGTGCCCATCTTCGTGACCATCCCGAACAAGCAGCGGCGCCTCGTCGCCGGCCTGTTCGCCGAAGGACGCGTCGCGCAGGCGTCGAAGACCGGGCTCATCGTGCCGCAGACGGCGGTCAACGAGAACAGCGGCAAGCCGTGGGTGCTGAAGGTCCAGGACGGCAAGGCGCAGCGCGTCGAGGTCACCGTCGGCCTCCGCGATGAGCAGACCGAGCAGCTCGAGATCACGGGCGGCGTCGCCGCGGGCGACCTGCTGCTCGTCGGGGCGGCGCAGGGCATGACGCCCGATACGCCGCTCCGGGTGAAGGCCCAGGGCGCGTCGTCGAACTAGCGGGAGCCTGCCGATGTCCATTTCAGATTTCGCCATCAAACGACCGATCGTGACCATCGTCCTGATGGTCGCGATCTCGGTCTTCGGCATCTTCGCGCTGCTGCGCCTGAACACCGACGAGTTCCCCGAGGTCTCGCCGCCCATCGTCTCGGTGTCGATTCCGTACCCGGGCGCGTCGCCGGACACCGTCGAGCGCGAGGTCGTGACGCCGGTCGAGGAGCAGATCGCGGCGATCAGCGGGGTCAAGCAGATCTCGTCGAACTCGCTCGACAGCTTCGGCGTCATCACCGTCGAGTTCTACTTCTCGAAGAACCTCCAGGAGGCGACGCAGGACATCCGCGACGGCATCTCGCAGATCCGCAACGACCTGCCGGCCGAGATGGAGGAGCCGATCCTCACGCGCTTCGACCCGAACGACTTCCCGATCGTCCAGCTCGCGCTGACCTCGAAGACGCTGACCGGGCCGGAGCTGACCCGCATCGTCGATCCCGGCGTGACCAAGCAGCTTCGCGGGGTCAGTGGCGTGGCCGAAGTGCGCGTCGTCGGCGGCATCGAGCGCGAACTGACCGTCGAGCTCGATCCGCAGGCGCTCCAGGCCACCGGCGTCGGCGTCGGCGAGGTCGTGAGCGCCCTCCAGACGCAGAACCTGGCCGCCCCCGTCGGCCGCATCAACGAGGCGATGAGCGAGCGCACCATCCGGCTGCGCGGCCGTCTCGACAAGCCGGCGGACTTCGCCCGCCTGGTGGTCGCGCAGCGCAATGGGCGGCTGATCCGCCTCGGTGACATCGCGGTGGCCAAGGACGCCGCCGAGGAACCGCGCACCTCGGCCCAGTTCAACGGCCGCGACGCCGTGGGCATCGACATCACCAAGGCCGACGGCGCCAGCACTACCGCCGTCAGCGCGCGGATCCGCGAGAAGGTCGAGGCCATCAGGAAGTCGCTGCCGCCCGGCGTCGAGTTCGTGGTCGCCCGCGACACCGGCCCGCGCGTCACCAACTCGGTCGCCGACGTGCAGAACGCCCTCGTCGAAGGGGCCGCGCTGACCGTACTGGTGGTCTTCGTGTTCCTGAACTCGTGGCG
>JBDSLU010000379.1:0-14557 GCA_039916225.1 Vicinamibacteraceae bacterium | reverse complement strand
CGCCGTCGATCGTGCGTGATCACGAACTGCACCGAACGGTCGCACAGGCGGCAGTAGCCGTCGAAGAGCACGACGCCGTCGGCTCCGGGCGGGACGAGGTCGCTGAAGTCGCCCCGCGTGCGTGGCGGCGGCGGCGGTGCGGGCGGCGAAGGCAATGGGGCCGGCATCGCGATCTCAGTCGATCGCGAACGGCGTGGCCGGCGCCGGTGGTGCGGCGTCGTAGCTCACGAACTCGAGAAACAGGCCGGACGCCGGTGCGGTGAGCTGCGCCGGCAACGTCGACGGGGACGTCAGCGCCCGACCGATCTCGCGGCGGTCGATTGCCCCGGTGCCGACGCCGACCAGCAAGCCGACCATTCGTCGCACCATCTTCCACAGGAAATGCGAGCCGACGACGCGCACCAGCACCAGCGCGCCGGCTTCCTCGACCGTCACCGAGGCGATGGCGACCGAGGTCGACTTCTCCTCGGGATCGTCGTCGGTGAACGAGGCGAAGTCCTGCAGGCCGGCGAACGCCGCGGCGCCCGCGCGCATCTGGCGGACGTCGAGCGGATCGCGGACCCACCACACGAACGGCTTGGCGAAGGCGGTGCGGCGCCGCGCGATTTGGTACAGGTAGCCGCGGGCGGTCGCGTCGTGGCGGGCATGGAACCGATGCGAGGCCACCTGGATCTGGCGGACGTGGATGTCGGCCGGAAGGGTCTCGTTCAGGCCGGCGAGCAGGGCTGTCGGGGACAGCGACGTGCCGACGTCGAGATGGGCGACCTGGGCGAGGGCGTGCACGCCGGCGTCGGTGCGGCCGGCGCCGTAGACCTCGAAGCGGTCGCGGCCGGTGGCCTCGCGGACGGCCCTGACCAGCTCGCCCTGGATGGTCCGGGCGTTGGTCTGGATCTGCCAGCCGCTGTAGCGGGTGCCGGCGTACTCGATGGTCAGCTTGAAGCGGGGCATCGTCTGCCATCATTATGGGCGAAGCCTGCCGCGCCGCTCGGCCGACGCGCTCAGCGTCGGCTGAAGCTGCGGCGCGATTCGCAAGGCTTCCAGCGGCGCCGCTGAGGGCGGCGCCCGCCAACAAACAATGACGCTGCGGATCGGCATCGACTTGGGCGGCACGAAGATCGAGGGCGTCGTGATCGACGCCGCGGGCACGCTGCTGGCTCGCGAACGCGTGGCCACGCCCCGCGATCGCTACGAGGAGACCGTGGCGGCGGTGGCCGCCCTGGTGACGAAGATCGAGCGCGACGTCTCGAGCCGGTGCACGGTCGGCGTCGGCATGCCGGGGGCGATCTCGCCGGCGACCGGCCTGGTCAAGAACGCCAACTCGACGTGGCTCAACGGGCGCCGGTTCAGTATCGACATCTCGGCGGCGCTGGGTCGGCCGGTGCGCGTCGCCAACGACGCCGACTGCTTCGCCCTGTCCGAGGCGGCCGACGGCGCGGCAGCCGGGGCGCCCACCGTCTTCGGCGTCATCATCGGCACCGGTACCGGCGGTGGCGTGGTCGTGCATCAGCGCCTGGTCTCCGGGCCGAACGCGATCGCCGGCGAATGGGGCCATATCCCGCTGCCGTGGCCGCGCGACGAGGAACGGCCCGGGCCCGCCTGCTACTGCGGGCGTTTCGGCTGCGTCGAAACCTTCCTGTCAGGCCCCGCCGTCGCCCGGGAGTACGCCGCTGAAGCCGGACTGCCGGCCGGGCAGCCGATCCCGGATGTCGCGGCCATCGCCGCCAAGGCCGCCGCGGGTGACGCGCTGGCCGAGTCGATCATCCTCCGCTACGAGGATCGGCTGGCGCGCGGCCTGGCCTCGATCATCAACGTGCTCGATCCGCACGTCATCGTTCTCGGTGGCGGTGTCTCGAACCTCGCTCGGCTCTACACCAACGTGCCGGCTCGCTGGCCGGCGTGGGTGTTCAGTGATCGCGTCGACACGCGGCTGGTGCCGGCGCGGCATGGCGATTCGAGCGGCGTGCGCGGGGCGGCCTGGTTGTGGACAGCGGCGGAAGCCGCCGACGCACCGGAGTAGGCGCGGGCCTGCGAGGCCCGGCTCACGATCGCGGCGACGTCGTCGTGGCGCGGCCGTCAGGCCAGCGCGGCGGGCAGGTTCGGGAAGACGCGGATGAAGGCGTCGACCACCTGCGGGTCGAAGTGCTGGCCGCGCTCGCTCTCGACGATCTCGCGCGCCTTCTCTGGCGCGATGCCCTGCTTGTACGGGCGATCGTGCGTCATCGCGTCGTAGGCGTCGGCGAGGGCGACGATGCGGCCGGCGAGCGGGATGCCCTCGCCGGATCGGCCGTGCGGATAGCCGCGCCCGTCCCAGCGCTCGTGGTGCGAGTGGGCGATTTCCTCGGCCATCCGCAGCAGCGGGACGCGGCTGCCGGACAGGATCCGTGCGCCCATCGCCGGGTGGGTGCGGATGATGTCCAGCTCGCCGGGGGCGAGCTTCGACGGCTTCAGGAGAATGGCGTCGGGGACGCCGACCTTGCCGACGTCGTGGAGCGGTGCCGCCCGCTCGATCATCGCGGCGTCGCCCTCGGACAGACCGAGCATCCGCGCCAACTCGCCCGACAAGCGGCCGACGCGACGGGTGTGCTCGCCGGTGTTGTCGTCGCGGTACTCGGCGGCCCGGGCGAGGCGGTAGACGATCTCGATGTGGGTGCTGGCGAGGGCCCGGGTCCGCTCCTCGACGGCCAGCTCGAGCCGCTGCTGCTCGCGTTCGAGCTGGGCATAGAGCTGCCGCGTCACCAGCAGGTTGCGGATCCGCAGCAGGGCTTCGACGCTGTCGAAGGGCTTGGCCAGGAAATCGCGGGCCCCCATCGCCAGCGCCCGCTGCTTCACCGGCGGCGCGTCGTCGGCGGTGATGATCAGCATCGGCAGGTAGCGCTCGACGGAGAGCAGCGGCCGGAGCGCCTGCATCACCTCGAACCCGTCGAGGTGGGGCATGTGCAGGTCGAGGATGATCAGGTCGGGCCGCGCGATCGGCATCTGGCCGATGACTTCGCGCGGGTCGGTGATGGTCGTGACGTGCCGGCAGCCAGAGGTGGTCAGCAGCCGGTCGAGCATGCGTACGTTGGCCGGCTCGTCGTCGATGACGAGAATTCGCGCCGCGCCCAGGACGTCGCCGACGGCAACCACGCTGGCGGGATTATAGCTGCGGGACGGGCTGCTAGACCCGGAGAGCGCCCAGGGGCGGGTGGGTGCGATCGCGCGCCGAGAGGAGGGGCTCGGTGACCGGCCAGGCGATGCCGATCTCCGGGTCGTTCCACATCAGGCCGCGCTCGGCGGCCGGGTCGTAGACGTCGGAGCACTTGTATTCGATGTCGGCGGACGCGCTGATCACCAGGAAGCCGTGGGCGAAGCCGACCGGGACGAACAGCTGGCGGAAGTTGTCGGCCGACAGCGTCACGGCGGCCCAGCGGCCGAAGGTCGGCGAGCCGTGGCGGATGTCGACCGCGACATCGAGGATCTCGCCGTCGAGGACGCGAATCAGCTTGGCCTGCGGGTGCGGTGCCGTCTGCCAGTGCAGGCCGCGCAGCGTGCCCCGGACCGAGCGCGAGTGGTTGTCCTGGACGAAGGCGACGTCTACGCCGGCGGCACGATAGCGCGGGGCGTTGTAGGTTTCGACGAAGAAGCCGCGATCGTCCGGGAAGACGCGCGGCTCGATGATCAGCACGTCCGGCAGGGCCGGGGTCGGGGTCACGATCACGCGCGCGCCCCGGGCCGGTTCGACTCGGCTGCCTCCTGCTCGAGCATCCGCAGCAGGTATTCACCGTATGAATTGCGGCGCATCGGCGCCGCGATGCGGGCCAGATCGTCGGCGCCGATGTAGCCCATGCGGTAGGCGATTTCCTCGACGCAGCAGATCATCAGCCCCTGTCGTTCCTCGATGGTCTGGACGAACTGCGACGCCTGCAGCAGCGACTCGTGCGTGCCGGTATCGAGCCAGGCGACACCGCGGCCAAGGCGTTCGACCACCAGCGCGCCGGCCTCGAGGTAGCAGCGGTTGACGTCGGTGATCTCGAGCTCGCCACGCGGCGAGGGACGAAGCGACGCGGCGATGTCGACGACGTGGTTGTCGTAGAAGTAGAGCCCGGTCACCGCATGGTGCGACTTGGGGTGCTCCGGCTTCTCTTCCAGGCTGATGGCGCGACCGTCGCGGTCGAACTCCACCACCCCGTAACGCTCGGGATCCCGGACGGCATAGCCGAACACGGTGGCGCCCTCGGTGCGCTCGCTGGCGGCGCGCAGCACGTCGGGAAACCCGTGGCCAAAGAAGATGTTGTCGCCGAGGGCGAGCGCGACCCGGTCGCGGCCGATGAACTCCCGCCCGAGGATGAAGGCCTGTGCGAGGCCGTCGGGGCTTGGTTGGGCCGTGTAGCTGAGTCGCAGGCCCAGGTCGGCCCCGCTGCCCAGGAGGCGCCGGAAGCTCTCCTGATCCTCTGGCGTCGTGATGATGAGGATGTCCTGGATACCCGCCAGCATCAGCGTGGCCAGCGGGTAGTAGACCATCGGCTTGTTGTAGACGGGAACCAGCTGCTTGCACACGCCCTTGGTGACGGGATACAGCCGCGTACCGCTGCCGCCTGCCAGGATGATCCCTTTCAACACGCTGTTCATCTGCTCCTGCCAGCGTCCGAGCCGCCCGGCCGTGTACGGTCGCCGCAAACTACAGGCAAGTCAAGGCGATGTGCATATTCGTGCATCACGGCGTGTAGTTTTGGGACCAACAGCGAATGAATTTCCAAGCGGCCGGATCGACAGGATTACGTTTTCGAGTGTCTGGTGACGGCCCAGCGCCCACGAATACCGGCCAATATTGCGCAATTCCGTGGAGTTTTGCGAATCGTCGAGATGGGTCCCGAAATTGCTTAGAGTCCCGCCGTCGCAGACCAGCGCCTACGCCGAACGTCCGGCGGAGCGATGTCCAACCGAGCGACGTGCAGGATTGTAATAATGCCGCAGACTTACGCGCCTTGGCGCGGCACCTCGACTCGCGTGATGCTGGCAGCCCTCCTGTGGCTGGCCGGCACGCAGGCCGCCGCAGCGGCCGGCCTCACCTTGGCGTGGGACGCGAATTCGGAGCCCCACCTCTCCGCCTACGTGGTGTCCTACGGCACCTCGGCCGGAGCCCGGTCGGGTAACGTCATCGTCACCCCTAGCGTGACCCGCGTCCGCCTCGAGAACCTGACCGCCGGCACCCGCTATTACGTCATCGTCCGCGCCCTCGGCACCAGCGGCCAGTTCAGCGTGCCGTCCGCTGAAGTCAACGGCGTCGCCAGCGACACCCTGCCTGCGGCGCCGGCCGGCTCGGCGCAGACCTACTACGCGGAAGGCGCCTCCGGCTTCTTCGACTACCGCGTCGCGGTCCTCAACACCGCGGCGAGCCAGACCTGGCTGAACGTCTCCTACCTCCGTGAAGGGGCGTCGCCGATCACGCGGAGCTACTCGGTCGGGGGCGGCCGCCGGATGACCATCTCGGCCGATGACATCCCCGAGCTGAACGGCGCCTCGTTCGCGGCCGTCGTGTCCGCACCGCCTTCGGTCGTGAGCGAGCGCACGATGCGCTGGCGCTTGAACGGCGCCGACGGGGCGTCCGGGGCCAAGGCGTTGACGGCGCCGTCGACGACCTGGTACCTCGCCGAGGGCAACGCCGGGTTCTTCGACACCTACGTCCTGCTCGCCAACCCGTCGGCCACGCCGACGGTGGCGACGGTCGACTTCCTGCTCGACGGCGGCGGCGTCGTGCGGCGCCAGTACTCCCTGAGCGGCAACTCGCGCTACACGGTCTGGACCAACCAGATTCCCGAGCTCGCCTTCCGTTCCTTCGCCACGACGGTGACGTCACCGCAGGCGATCCTGGTCGAGCGCGCGATGTACTTCCACGGGCCGCACGGCGCCTTCGAAGGCGGCCACGCGTCGGCCGCCGTGCCGTCCGGCGCCAGGAACTGGTTCCTCGCCGAGGGGAGCACCGGCGCCTGGTTCGAGACCTTCGTGCTGATCAGCAACCCCAACACGTCGGCCGTGACGGCGACCATCCGCTATCTCACGCCGTCGGGCGTGGCGCGGACCGAGGTCCGGGCGCTGCCGCCGACCAGCCGCACCACCATTCCGGTCGACGGCCTGCCCGGACTGGCCTCCACCGACGTCTCGTGTTCGATCACCGCGACGGGGAACATCATCGTCGAGCGCTCGATGTACTGGCCGGGCGTGCCGGGGCCGTGGTACGGGGCGCACAACAGCGTCGGCACGACCACCCTGCGCACCCGCTACGGCCTGGCCGAAGGCGAGGTCGGCGGCGTCGACGGCGCCAGCACGTATGTCCTCCTGGCCAATCCCGGGTCGACCGCGGCGACTGCGACGGTGACGTTCTACCGCGAGGACGACACCCCGATCGTCGTTACGCGGAGCGTTCCGGCCGGGTCGCGCCAGACCATTTCGGCCGGCACCGTCGGCCTGGCGTCTGGCGATCGCTTCGGCGTCGTCGTCGACTCGACGCAGCCGATCGCCGTGGAGCGCTCGGTCTACTGGAACTACCTGGGCGCCCTGTGGACCAGCGGCACCAACGAGACCGGCACCCCGCTGAACTAGCAGCGCCCGCCAGCCGCCTCACGCCGCGCACGCGTGCTCGGTGTCAGCGCTCGACGGTCGTCGCCTGATCGCTCTCGGTCTCCGGCGCCGGTCCCACCGGCGACGCCACCAGGCAATCGAACTTCTTGAGCGCGCCGAGGAAACGGCGGTAGTCCCGCTTCGGCATGTTGAACAGCTCGGTCAGGGCGTTGTAACGGCCCTGACACTGGTCCAGGCCAGCCTGGATGACGTCGCGCAGTTGCTGGCGGGTCAGGTCGTGCGCCAGGAACGGCGCGTAGACCACCTCCCAGAAGGACTCGCCGCGGACCAGCATCCGTCCCATCAGCCGGCGAGTCAGCCCGTTGCGCGTCTCCTCCGGCGCTCCATCGGTGGCCGACATCGCCGGACCGGCCGGCCCCAGCCGCAGTTCGCGCGGCAGATCTTCGGGCGTCACGACATCGACCCGACGGAGCACCATGCGTTCGAGGACGTTGCGGAGCTCGCGGACGTTGCCGGGCCAGTCATAGCCGAGCAGCAGCGTCGTGGCCTCGGGCGTCGGCACCGGCGCGGCGGCACCGTGATGCTCGGCGAACTGCACCAGGAAATGCTGCATGAGATCGCGCAGGTCCTCCCGCCGCTCGCGGATGGGCAGGATGTGGATGTGGACCACGTTCAGGCGATAGAACAGGTCTTCCCGGAACGTGCCGTCGCGCACGCGCTGCCGCAGGTCCCGGTGCGTCGCGCAGATCACGCGGACGTCGACCCGCGCCCCCTGCCGGTCGGCACCGACCTGCTGGATCTCGCCGGTCTCGAGGAAGCGGAGCAGCAGGGCCTGCATCCGCAGCGACATCTCGCCGACTTCGTCGAGGAAGATGGTGCCGCGGTTGGCGACCTGCAGCAGGCCCGGCCGGTCGCGATGGGCGTCGGTGAAACTGCCTTTGACGTGGCCGAAGAGCTCGGTTTCGAGGAGGCTGTCGGGCAGCCCGGCGCAGTTGATGGTGACCATCGTCTGACGGCCGCGCGTGCTGCGTCCATGGATCAGCCGGGCGGCGACGTCCTTGCCGACGCCGCTCTCGCCGGTGATGAGCACCTTGGCGTCCGATCGGCTGGCTGCGGTGATGTCGTCGTCGAGCGCACGAGTGGCAGCGCTCGATCCGACGAGCGTGGGGGCAGCCTGGGGATCGGCGTGGTCCATCGGGTCAGACCAACTCTACCCAAAAGGCGCGCCACGGCGGGACTTTCTTACGACGAAACCGCGCCGGCACTGCGCGGGACGGCCAGGAATCCGCGAGTCGCGGCGCGCAAACAGCTCCGGGCCGGCGGAACGAGCCTTGCACTGTGGGGCCGCGGAAGCCACCATGGACATTCATTTCGTTTCGACTCTGACGCCCGACGACGAGGACCGCTACGCGCCGATGGTGCTGGCGGCCGTCAAGGCCATGCTCGAGCCGATGCCGATCACCTATGCGGTGCGCATCGTGACCGCCAACGGGCTGGCGGTTCAGCACCAGAAGGCCGACCTCGTCGACGAGCCGGCACCGGCGCCGGCCATCGGCCGCCGCGCCGGCCCCCGTCTCGCCCTCAGCCGGTCGTCGGCCTGAGCAGACCCCGCGCCTCGAGCGCGGCGATCAACGTATCGACGGCCTGGGCCACCGTCGTCCGGCTCGCATCGATCGTCACGTCGGCATCGTCCGGGACCTCATACGGATCGGAGACGCCGGTGAACTCCGGCAGCGTGCCCGCCCGGGCGCGCTGATACAGCCCTTTCGGATCACGCGCCTCACAGACCTCGATCGGCGTCGCGACATACACCAGCAGGAAGATCCCCGCCGCCTCGACGAGCGCCCGCGCGTCGAGGCGCAGCGCCGTGTACGGGGCGATCGGCGCGCAGATGGCCACCCCGCCGTGCCGGGTGATCTCGGCGGCGACGAAGGCGATGCGTCGTACGTTCAGCGTCCGGTGCTCGCGCGAGAAGCCGAGCTCGGATGACAAGTGCGTGCGCACCAGATCGCCGTCGAGCAGCGTGACGGTGCGGCGGCCCTCTTCGAGCAGGCGGACGCGCAGGGCGTTCGCGATCGTCGACTTGCCGGAGCCCGACAGACCGGTGAAGAACACCGTGACACCGCGCGTCCACGCCGACGGCGCCTGGCGATCGAGCTCCGCCGCCACCTCCGGAAACGTCCAGGCCGCGCGCGCCTCGGCGCTGGAATCGGCCGGCGCCGGCGGCGCCGACGCGAGGCGGTCTACCGCCACGCCAACGCGACGGCCGGCCGCGAGCAGCGCCTCGTCCGCCGCGTCCCAGGCCACGACGCGTGCGCAGCCGAAGGCGCGTGCCACGACCGCATCGATGGCCGATCCGGCCCGTCCTTCCGCGGCGGGCCGCGTATCGAGGACGAGCACGCCGCGCCCGGGCGCGAAACGGGCGACCGCCGCGCGCAGCGCCCGCAGGCGGGCATACCGATCGCGGTCGGCAACCACACCTGCGTCAACGACGCCGAGGATCACCAGCCCGGCGTCATGGGCGGCGGCGAGCTGTTCGAGCGCCTCGACGTCGGCGCGGTGCAGGACACGCTCGACCGGCACGGCGATGGCTGCGCGCCAGCCGCGACGGGCGATTTCGTCGCCGACCTCGGTGGGGGAGAGCCGCACGTCGATCAGGTCGTACACCGGCGGTGCCTGCAGCCCCACGACCGTGCCGCCGACGCGCCACCCGGCGCCCTCCTGCCAGGCGCGTCCCTCGCGGATCACCGCCACGGCACGACCTTCCGCCTCGCGAAGCACCAGGGGCCCGCCGGTGGCAAGCCGTTCGGCCGTCGCCGGCTGGACGTCGAGGATGACCGGGACGGGCCACCAGGTGCCGTCGCCGAGGGTCTGTGTCGAGCGGACGCCTGCGGCCTCCGCGGCGGTCATGAAGCCGGCGAGCGGCTGGTAGACGCCATCGAGCAGCCGCAGGAGCGTCGCCGCCTGATCGGCGCTCAGCACATGCGAAGGCCACGTCGACAGACCTCCCGCCAGCTCGGCGGCCTCATCGGTTCCGGCCCAGCCTGAGCGAGCGGCGCGCGAGGTTGCGGATGCAGCGACGCCGTCGGGGGGATCGACCTGGGACGAAGACATGGCGGGGGACCGTGCAGCAGGCACAGAGCGCGGCAGGACGGCCGAGACGGAGCCTGTATTATGACATCGAATGTCGTGGGAAGCGTGGGTCGTGCTGACGGTCGTCGTGGCCGTGTTCGTCGCGTTGTGGAACAACTGGGCCACGCCCGATGTCGTGCTGGTGGGCGGGGCCGTCCTGCTGACGACCATCGGCCTGGCCGGGCATTCGTTGCCGTCGCCGCGTGACCTCGCCGCGCAGTTCGGGAACGAAGGCGTCCTCACCGTCGGGATGCTGTTCATCGCGGCCGCCGGTCTCACCGAAACGGGCGGTCTCCAGCTGATCACCGACCGGCTGCTGGGCATCCCGAAGAGCGTGGCCGACGGCCAGCTGCGGCTGATGCTGCCGGTGGTCGGGGTCAGCGCGTTCCTGAACAACACGCCGGTGGTGGCGATGTTCATCCCGGTCGTCAACGACTGGTGCAAGAAGAGCGGGCTCAGCCCCTCCAAGCTCTTCATCCCACTGAGTTATGCGGCGATTCTCGGCGGCGTCTGCACGCTGATCGGGACCAGCACGAACCTCGTCGTCCAGGCACAGCTCGTGGCGGCGCAGAAGCTGGATCCCTCGGTTCCGCTCCTGGGGATGTTCACCCTGACGCCGATCGGTCTTCCGGTCGCGCTCATCGGCGTGGCATTCATCCTGCTGGCGTCGAAGTGGCTGCTGCCCGAGCGGCGCGCCTTCCTCGCCGACGTCGCGGATGCCCGCCAGTACACCATCGAGATGCTCGTCGAGCCGGGCAGCGCGGTGGCCGGGCAGACGATCGAGCGGGCCGGCCTGCGCCGGCTGCCGGGCGCGTTCCTGAGCGCGATCGAACGGAGCGGCGAGACGCTGGTCGCGGTCGGCCCTGACCAGGTCCTCCATCCGCACGATCGGCTGGTCTTCGTCGGCGTCGTCGATTCGATCGTCGACCTGCAACGCATCCGCGGACTCGTGCCGGCGACCGACGAGGTGTGCAAGGTCACGGCGTCGCGCCTCAACCACCTGCTGATCGAGGTCGTCGTCAGCGGCACGTCCGGGCTGGTCGGCCGCTCGATCCGCGAGTCCCACTTCCGCACCCGCTACGATGCGGCGGTCATCGCCGTCTATCGCGATGGCGAGCGCATCCAAGGCAAGATCGGCGACATCCGCATCGCTCCTGGCGACGCGCTCCTCCTGCAGGGGCATCCCGACTTCGTCGCCCGCCACCGCAACGACCGCGACTTCCTGCTCGTCTCCGCGGTCGACGGCGCCCGCCCGCTGCGTCACGAGCGGGCCTGGCTGGCGGTAGCCATCCTCACCGTGATGGTGGTGGTGGCGTCGCTCGGAGAGGTGCTGGGGATCAGCATCTTCCTGGCCGCCACGCTCGGGGCCGCGGCGATGCTGACGGCCGGCTGCCTGTCGACCGACGCGGCGCGCAAGAGCGTCGATTTCCCCGTTCTCCTCGGCATCATCGGCGCGCTGGTGATCGGCCAGGCCATCCAGAAGACGGGCCTCGGCGACCAGGTGGCGTCGGGCATCATCGGCGTGGCGCGCGGCTTCGGGCCGTGGGGCGTCCTGGCCGGCGTCTATCTCCTGACGCTGTTCTTCACCGAGCTCGTGACCAACAACGCGGCGGTGGCGCTGGCCTTTCCGATCGCGCAAGCGGCGGCGGCGCAGATGGGGGTCCACCTGCTGCCGTTCGCCATCGCCGTCGCCATTGCCGCCTCGGCCGGGTTCGCCACGCCGCTCGGCTACCAGACCCATCTGATGGTCTACGGGCCGGGTGGGTATCGCTTCGCCGATTTCGCCAGGATCGGGCTGCCGCTCGATCTGATCTGCATGGCCGTCACGGTCGGCCTGGTTCCTGTGTTCTATCCGTTCCGATGAGTACCTACAGCCTCTCCCACCTGCGTCAGCTCGAGGCCGAGAGTATCCACATCATTCGTGAAGTGGCGGCCGAGTTCGAGAACCCGGTCATGCTCTATTCGATCGGCAAGGATTCGTCGGTCATGGTCCGTCTGGCCATCAAGGCGTTCCATCCCGGCCGCCTGCCGTTCCCGCTCCTCCACGTCGACACGACGTGGAAATTCCGCGAGATGGTCTCGTTCCGTGACGCCTTCGCCAAGGAGCACGGCATCAAGCTGATCGTCCACACGAACCGGTCGCCGGAGGCGCAGGCCCTCCACCCGATCACGGCCGGCAGCAAGAAGTGGACGGACGTCATGAAGACGCAGGCGTTGCTGCAGGCGCTCGAGGCGCACGGCTTCGACGCGGCCTACGGCGGGGCGCGCCGCGACGAAGAGAAGTCGCGGGCCAAGGAGCGCGTCTACTCCTTCCGCGATCGCTTCCACCAGTGGGATCCGAAGAACCAGCGGCCCGAGCTGTGGAACCTCTACAACGGCCGCATCGACAAGGGCGAGAGCATCCGCGTCTTCCCGCTGTCGAACTGGACCGAGCTCGACGTGTGGCAGTACGTCCATCTCGAGAACATCCCGGTCGTTCCGCTCTACTTCGCCAAGGTCCGGCCGGTGGTCGAGCGCAACGGCATGCTGATCATGGTGGACGACGATCGCCTGCCCCTGCAGCCCGACGAGGTGGTCCAGCAGAAGCTGGTGCGATTCCGCACCCTCGGCTGCTATCCGTTCACGGGCGCGATGGAGTCGACGGCGGTGACCGTGCCGGACATCGTCGAGGAGATGCTGGTCGCGACCACCTCCGAGCGGCAGGGGCGCGCCATCGATCACGACGAGTCGGGCTCGATGGAGCAGAAGAAGAAGGAGGGGTACTTCTGATGGCCGACGCCGTCGCCACCCCCGACATCACCACCTACCTCGCGCAGCAGGAGCGCAAGGAACTGCTCCGGTTCCTCACCGCCGGCAACGTCGACGATGGCAAGAGCACGCTCATCGGGCGGCTGCTCTACGACACGCAGCTGATTTACGAAGATCAGCTCGCCGCCGTCCGCCGCGACAGCGAACGCAAGGGGACGACCGGCGGTGAGATCGATCTGTCGCTGCTGATGGACGGGCTCAAGGCCGAGCGCGAGCAGGGCATCACCATCGACGTCGCCTACCGCTACTTCTCGACCAGCCGGCGCAAGTTCATCATCGCCGACTGTCCGGGGCACGAGCAGTACACGCGCAACATGGCGACGGGCGCCTCGAACTGCGACCTCGCCATCATCCTCATCGACGCCCGCCACGGCGTCCAGCAGCAGACGCGGCGGCACAGCTTCATCGTCTCGCTGCTCGGCATCAAGCATGTCGTGGTGGCCATCAACAAGATGGACCTCGTCGGCTGGTCGGAAGAGGTGTTCGAGCGGATCAAAAGCGAATACATCGACTTCGCCACCCGCCTCGAGATGGGCGACCTGCGCGTCGTGCCGCTGTCGGCGCTGAAGGGCGACAACATCGTCGAGCCCAGCACGCACATGCCGTGGTACCAGGGCGAGACGCTGCTGCATCTGCTGGAGACGGTGCACATCGCCTCCGATCGCAACTTGATCGACCTGCGGTTCCCGGTGCAGTACGTCAACCGGCCGAACCTGGACTTCCGCGGCTTCTGCGGCACCGTCGCCTCGGGCGTGATTCGGGAGGGCGACGAGATCGCCGTCGTGCCGTCGAACCAGCGGAGCCGGGTGAAGTCGCTGGTCACCTACGAGGGCACGGTGCCCGAGGCGTTTCCGCCGATGGCGGTCACCGTGGTCCTCGAGGACGAGATCGACGTCAGTCGCGGCAGCCTCCTCGTCCACCCGAACAACGTGCCCGTGGTCGATCGGCATTTCGAGGCCATGCTCGTCTGGATGGCCGAAGAGCCGATGGCGCCGAACAAGCCATACCTGGTCAAGCAGGCGACCAGCCTGGTCAGCGGGACCGTCACCCGACTGCACTATCGCGTCGACGTCAACACGCTGCGCCGCGAGGACGCGACCGCGCTGGCGATGAACGAAGTGGGGCGGTGCACCGTCACGTTGAGCCGTCCCATTGCCGTCGATCCCTACCGGCGCAACCGGACGATGGGCGCCTTCATCGTGGTCGACCGGCTCAGCAATCGGACGGTCGGCGCCGGCATGATCCTCGATCGACGCCTGTCCGAGGATCGCGCGCCGAGCGCCTGGGACGGCGACACGCGTGAAGCGGCGCGGGCCGCCGCACCGACCGCGGTCGGCCTCGCCGAGCGCACGATGCGGTTCGGCCAGCAGCCGATCACGGTGCTGTTCACCGGCTTCGAGGGGGCGGGCAAATCGACGCTGGCCTATGCCCTCGAGCGCCGCCTGTTCGACGCCGGCCGCGCCGTCGCCGTCATCGACGGCAAGCAGATGCGGCAGACGATCAGCCGCGACCTCGGGTTCACGACGGCGGCCCGCTCCGAGAACGTCCGCCGCGCCACCGGCGTGGCCCGGCTGCTCAACGATTCCGGCCTCATCGCGCTGTGTGCGCTGATGGCACCGGAGGCCGCCGTACGGAGCAAGGCGCGGGAGGCCGTGGGCGCCGACCGCTTCCTGCTCGTCCACGTCGCCACGCCGTTGGACGTGTGCCAGGCCCGCGACACGCAGGGTGTCTATCGTCGGGCCGCGCTCGGCGAGCTGGGCGACTTCCCGGGCGTGTCGGCGCCCTACGATGCCCCGACGGACGCCGACCTCGTGATCGACACCTCGACCGAGGCGCTGGCGCAAAGCGTCGACCGCCTGGTGTCGCTTCTCGAAAGCCGCGGCGCGTTCAGCTAGCCACGGCGGCGCCGCCGTCCAGCTGCGCCCGGCGGTTGCCCGCCGATGCACGGGCGCGCCGGCGGCGGCCTCCGGTCGACCGCCGGGCACCCACTGCGCCCCTGACTGGCTCATGCGACAATGGGCCCGCGGCCGCCTTACGGGCGGCCCCAAACGAACGGAGG
>JBDSLU010000378.1:0-25443 GCA_039916225.1 Vicinamibacteraceae bacterium | reverse complement strand
GACGACGGTCGCGCCGGCGACGTCGGCGAGAAAGCGCGTGTGCGGCGGCCCTTCGACCCGTCGGACGACCCGCATGCCGAGGTGGGTGACGTACCAATCGGCCATGGCACGAGGATCAGCGACGTTGAGCGCGACGTGTTCGATACGGAGAACGGGCACGAAACCTCCAGACCGCGGTGGGTATACCACAGGGCCGGCGGTCTCGAGGCGGCGGCCAGCCTCACCGGGGCTCCGACAGGTCGATGTATTGACACTCGTCTAAAAGGTCTGCGAGAGTACGGGACGTGACCGCAAGCCAGGCGTCGCCGTCTCCGTCCACTCTCGCGCCGGTGTCGAGCCCGGCCATCGGCGTCGATCTCGCCAAGCTGACGTGGGCCCGGCCGTTCAACCTGGACGTCGCCAACGCCTTCGACAAGGTCGCGCCGGCCTTTGCGGGCGATCCGGCCCAGCCGGCCGCCTGGCGCGACGCGATCGACCGCGTGTCGGCCCACCCACGCGACCGGGCGGCCATCGCCGCGGTCCTGACGGCCCAGCTGGAAGCGCGCCAAGCTCCCGAACCGGCCCGCGCCGCCGCGGCCCGGCTGGCCGATCCGCGCACCGTCGTCGTGGCCACCGGCCAGCAGGCGGGCACGTTCGGCGGCCCCATCTTCACCCTGCTCAAAGCCCTGACTGCGGTCAAGCTGGCCCGCGCGGTCGAGGCGTCGCACGGCGTCCCGGCGGTCGCGGTGTTCTGGGTCGACGCCGAGGATCACGACTGGAACGAGGTCGCGGGATGTACGGTGCTCGACACCGAACTGGCGCCGCGGACGGTCGGCGTCGGCGCGTCGCCGCGCCCGGGCTCCTGTCCGATCGCCACCCTGCCGCTGACGCCAGGCTCCGCCGCCGCCGCCCTCGCCGCCCTCCGCGAGGCGCTTCCTCCCACCGAGTTCACCGACCCCCTGATCGCGACGCTGGCCGGCCACTACGGCGACGGCGTGACGCTGTCGCGGGCCTTCGCCGGCCTGATGGACGGGCTGCTGGGGTCGCTCGGCCTGGTCGTCTACGACGCGGCCGACCCGGCCGCCAAGCCGCTCGTCGCGCCGCTGTTCGCCCGCGAACTGGCGGCCCCCGGTGAGACGTCGCGCCTGGCCACCGCCGCCGGCGCCGCGCTCGAGACGCGCGGCTACAAGGCGCAAGTCACGCCGGCCGCCGACAGCACGGCGCTCTTCGCGCTCGGTGCGACGCGCGAACCGATCAAGCGCACCGCGAGCGGGTTCGCCATCGGCGAACGCCAGGTCGGCGGCGCCGACCTCGTCGCCGAGGCGACCGCCCACCCCGAGCGCTTCAGCCCCAACGTGCTGCTGCGTCCGCTGGTTCAGGACACGCTGTTCCCGACCATCGCCTACGTCGGCGGCCCGAGCGAGATCGCCTACTTCGCGCAGCTGAAGGACGTCTACGCCCACTTCGGCCTGCCGATGCCCCTGATCGTGCCGCGGGCGACCGCGACATTCGCGGATGGCGCCGGGCTGCGCTTCCTGCAGAAGTCCGGCGTCGAGCTGGGCGCGCTCCAGGCGCGCGACGACAGCGCCCTGAACCGCCTCCTCGAGCAGACCCTGCCGCGCGAGGTGGAGGACGCCCTGCAGGCGGCCCGGAGCGAGGTCGAGGCGCGGATGGCGATGGTGATCGCGGCCGTGCCCGCGGTCGACGCGACCCTCGAGGGCACGGCCCGATCGACGCTCGGCAAGATGACGCACGAGCTCGGCACGCTCCAGCAGAAGGTCGTGCAGGCCGCCAAGCGGCGGGACGATACGCTTCGACGCCAGTTCGAGCGGACCCGCGCTCTCGCCTTCCCGGCCGGGGAGCCCCAGGAGCGCGCCGTGGGGCTGGTGTGGCTGATGAACCGGATCGGTCCGGCGCTGGTCGAGATCCTCGACCGGGAGCTGCCAGTCGACCTCGATCAGGCGGTCCCGCGCCATCACCGCGTCCTGTCCATCTAGCAGGTCCATCAAGGCTTAGCGCCACGGCCGCTCGTCCGCGAATCGTCCCCGGCCCCTAGCGGCCGGGCCCCGTCGATCCGAAAAGACGAGTGAGCCGTGCCTCCCGCCCCGAAGTCCCGTCCCCGCGTTCAGGCCGCCGCCACCAGGGGCAAGTCCCGCCGCAAACGGCGCTGGCTGCGCTACGTCGTGGTCGCCTTTGCCGGTCCCCTGCTGCTGATCATGGCGGTCCTCGCCTACTACTACGTGACCTTGTCGCGAGTCATCGAAACGCGCCTGCACGGCGAGGTCGAACGATCCTGGCCGCGCATCTACGCGCGACCGCTCGAGCTGCGGGCCGGCCAGTCGCTCACCGCCGACGGGCTCATCGAGCGGCTCAACGACCTGGGCTACGCCGGCCGTCCGCAGGCGACGGAAGCGGGTCAGTTCGCCCTTGCCGACAACGCCATCGATCTGTCGATCCGCGGCGGCCGCCGTGACGGCCAGGCGATCCGCGTGGTGTTCGGTCCGCCAGGGGCCAAGCCGGGCACGCCGGCGACGGCGACGATCCGACGCATCGAGAGCGCAGACGGGACGTCGCTGGGCCGGGTCATCCTCGAGCCGCCGCTGCTGACCGCGCTCGTGACCGCCGGCCGCGAGAAGCGACGCAAGGTGCCGCTGGCCCAGATCCCCAAGCACGTGCGCGACGCCGTCCTGGCCATCGAGGATCGGCGCTTCTACGACCATCCCGGCGTCGACCTGATCGGCTCGGCCGGCGCGGTGATGACCAATCTGCGCGGCGAGAAGGCCTATCTCGTGGGCGGCAGCACGCTCACCCAGCAGCTGGTCAAGAACCTGCTCCTGACGCCCGAAAAGACGATGACGCGCAAGCTCAAGGAGCAGTTCATGGCCGTCATCGCCGAGCGACGGTTGTCGAAGGACCAGATCCTCGAGCTCTACCTGAACGAGGTCTATCTCGGGAACCGCGGCTCGTTCGCAGTGCACGGCGTGCCCGAAGCGGCGCGGCTCTATTTCGGCAAGGACGTGCTGAACCTGTCGCTCGCCGAGGCGGCCACGCTGGCCGGCATGATCCAGTCACCCCAGGCTCTGTCGCCGTTCCGCTCGCCCGAGCGCTGCGTCGAGCGGCGCAACGTGGTGCTCCAGGTGATGGCCGAGACCGGCGTCGCCCACCCCGCCGAGGCGGAGCGGGCGAGCAAGGAGCCTCTGCTGGCGTCCGCCCGCGCCCTCGAGTCGGAGGCGCCGTACTTCGTCGACTTCGTCGAGCAGGAACTGGCTGGCCGCGCCATCGACATCCGCCGCACATCGGCCGACGTCTACTCGACGCTCGACATCCACCTTCAGCGCCTGGCCCAGGATGTGCTCCGCACCGGCCTGAAGCGCATCGACGATCAGCTGGCCAAGCGCCGGCGCAAGATTCCGGCGCCGCAGGCCGCGCTGCTGGCCATCGATCCGCGCACCGGCGAGATCCTGGCGATGGTCGGCGGCCGGTCCTACAACCAGTCGCAGTTCAACCACGTCACCGCCGCGCACCGGCAGCCCGGGTCGGTGTTCAAGCCTTTCGTCTTCCTCGCCGCCTTCGAGCAGGCGATCGCCGACGGCCGCACCGATCTGTCGCCGGCGATGATCGTCGCCGATGAGCCGACGACCTTCCTCTTCGACGACAAGGACTACGCCCCCGGCAACTACGGCGGCGAGTACGAAGGCCCGATCACACTGCGCCATGCCCTGGCACACTCGCGCAACATCGCCACCATCAAGGTCGCCGAGATGGTCGGCTTCGACAAGGTGGCCGATCTGTGGCGCCGGCTCGGCGTCGGCACGCCACCGCAGCCCTACCCGTCGATCGCCCTCGGCGTCTTCGAGGCCACGCCGCTCGAGGTGGCGACGGCGTACACCATCTTCACCAACGGCGGCCAGGTGCGCCCGGTGCACGCCGTCCAGTCGCTCCTGGTCAACGGGGACTCGGTAGCGCCGCCGCCATTGCCCACGGGCGCCCAGGTCGCCAGGCCCGAGACGACCTACCTGGTGACGAGCATGATGCAGAGCGTGCTCGACGAGGGCACTGGCGCTTCGGCGCGAGCCGCGGGGTTCAAGCTCGAGGCGGCCGGTAAGTCGGGCACGACCAACGACCAGCGCGACGCCTGGTTCGTCGGCTTCACGCCCGAGCTGCTGACGGTGGTCTGGGTCGGCATCGACGACAACACACCTCTGGGCATGACCGGCAGTCAGGCCGCCCTGCCGATCTGGACCTCCTTCATGACGCGGGCCCTGTCCGGACGGCAGAGCACCACGTTCGAGATCCCGGACGGACTGGAGTTCGCCGACATCGACCCCGACAGTGGCGGTCTGGCCATGCCCAACTGTCCCAAAATCCGTCACGAAGCGTTCCTGCCGGGCAGCGTGCCGACCGTCGGCTGCGCTCTGCACGGGAGTGGATCGATATACTGATTGTTTACGGCGGCTCCGCGCCGCCAGGAAGGTGGATCGTGTACGTGCGCCCGTTCATTGGAGTGATTGCGCTGGTCGTGCTCGGCGCTTGCAACCGCCAGCCCGCCGCGGCCAGCCAGACGACCGGCACCGCCGCCGCGTCCGCGCCGAAACCGACGCCGGCAGCCGCCGGTCAGCCTGCTGGGCAACCCGCCCCGGCCGGCCCGGCCGCGCCCGGCCAGCCCGGCGCCGAGAAGCCCAAGCCGGTCCCGGCGGTCCTGCCGCAGGTGCTCGCCACGGTCAACGGCCAGAACGTCGGCCGCGAGGAGCTCGAGGCGGCGGTGAAGGACGCCGAGTCCCGCGCCGGCCGTCCGGTGCCGCCGACCGAGCGTGACACGGTCTACCGCGGTCTGCTCGATCGCGTCATCCTGTTCAAGCTGCTGGCGAGCGAGGCCAAGGTCCGCGGCATCACCGTGACGCCGCAGGAAATCACCGAGCGCATCGCCCAGATCAAGCAGCAGTTCCCCACCGAGGCGGAGTTCCAGAAGGAGCTGACCAAGCGCCACACGACGATGGCCCAGCTCGAGGACGAACAGCGCCGCGATCTGGTGAACGCCAAGACGATCGAGGCGGAAGTGGCGCCCAAGCTCGCCGTCACCGACCAAGACCTGGACGCCTTCTACAAGAGCAATCCCGACCAGTTCAAGGAGCCGGAAACGGTGCGCGCCAGCCACATCCTGGTCGGCGTCGCCAAGGATGCGGCCCCGCCCGCCAAGGACGCGGCCAAGGCCGAGGCCGAGGGCCTGCTCAAGCGCGCCAAGTCGGGCGAGGATTTCGCCGCGCTGGCCAAGCAGTACTCGAAGGATTCGGTGTCGGCGGCGGTCGGCGGCGACTTGAACTACTTCCCCAAGGGTCAGATGGTGCCGGCGTTCGACGCGGCGGCGTTCGCGATGAAGCCGGGCGAGATCAGCCCGCTCATCGAGACCGAGTTCGGCTTCCACATCATCAAGCTCACTGACCGTCGCATCGGCCGCGTCGTGCCGCTCGCCGAGGTCAAGGATCGGCTGACGGAGTTCCTGAAGCAGCGCAAGCAGCAGGAGCTGGTGCAGCAGTACCTCCTCAGCCTCAAATCGAAGTACCGCGTCGAAGTCCTCCTCTGAGCACCCTCCGGATCCGCGACGCCACCGTCCTCACGATGGATGACGACCGCACGGTCGTCACCGGGGACGTGTGGATCGCGGACGGGGTGATCACCCGGGTCGGGCCGACGCCACCCGGCACGCCGGCCGCCGACCGCGAGATCGCGGCGCACGGCACCTACCTCCTCCCCGGCTTCATCCAGACCCACGTCCACTTGTGCCAGACCCTCTTCCGGGGCCTGGCCGACGACCTGCCGCTGCTCGAGTGGCTCAAGCAGCGGGTGTGGCCGCTCGAAGCGGCGCACACGCCGGCGACGCTGGCCGCCTCGGCGCGCCTCGCCGTCCACGAGCTGCTGCGGACGGGGACGACGACCGTCCTGACGATGGAGACCGTCCATGACACCGACGCGGTGCTCGAGGCGATCGCCCCGACCGGCATCCGCGCCACCGTCGGCAAATGCCTGATGGACGACGGCGGTGACGCTCCGGCCCGGCTGCACGAGACGTGGCGCGCCGGCCTCGACGCCAGCGTCGATCTGCACCGGCGCTGGCATGGCCAGGCGGGCGGCCGCATCCGCATCGCCCTGGCGCCGCGCTTCGCCGTGTCGTGCTCCCGCACCCTCCTCGAGGCGGTCGCGGCCGAATCCGCGGCCTCGGGGATCCTGGTGCACACGCACGCCAGCGAGAACCGCGACGAAGTGGCCTACGTCCGCGAGAAGACCGGGCTCAACAACATGGCCTACCTGGCCGACGTCGGCCTGGCCTCGCCGCGGCTGTGCGCCGCCCATTGCGTGTGGGTCGATGACGCCGAACAGGCGGTGATGGCCGAGCGCGGCGTCCAGGTGCTTCACTGCCCCGGCTCCAACCTGAAGCTGGGATCGGGCGTGGCCCCGATCGTGGCCATGCGGGCCCAGGGGATCGGCATCTCGCTGGGGGCCGACGGCGCGGCGTGCAACAACCGCCTCGACATGTTCGACGAGATGCGCCTGGCGGCCACCCTCCAGGCGGAACGGCACGGCCCGGGATCGCTGACCGCCCGCGACGTGCTCCTGATGGCCACGCGTGGCGGCGCCCAGGCCCTGGGGCTCGACGCCGATATCGGTTCGATCGAGCCCGGCAAGCGCGCCGACCTCATCCTCGTCGATGCGGATGCGCCCCACCTCGCGCCCGGCACCGATCCGTGGTCGACGTTGGTCTACGCGGCCCGGGGCACCGACGTGGTGATGACGATGGTCGACGGCCGGATCCTCGTCGAGGACGGCGTTCCGGTCGGGCTCGATGGCGGCGCGGTGCTCGCCGAGGCGCGGGCGGCCGCCCGGACGCTCATGAGTCGGGCCGGCCTGCTATAATCCGGCTTAGCACTCAACGGGCGAGACTGCTAACATGCCCGGCCGTTGAGGGCGAGCGCTGATCCGCACCATGCCACACAGTCCCCGCTACGCGGCTCCGGAGCTCTCCGATCGTGTATTGCGCCTGCTCGGGGCACTGGTGCGTGAATACATCGAGCACGGCGAGCCGGTCTCGTCGCAATGGCTGGCCGGCCACGGCGGCTGTGCCGTCTCGTCGGCCACGGTGCGCAACGTGCTTGCCCGGCTCGAGGAGCAGGGCTACGTCAAGCAGCCGCACACCTCGGCAGGGCGCGTCCCCACCGATCTCGGCTACCGGCAGTACGTCGACGGCCTGGTCCAGGGCCGCCGCCCGTCGCGCTCGGCTCCTGAGGTCGAGGCCCGGCTGCGCCAGGGCGGTACCGTGCCGGAAGTGCTGGCGCACGCGTCGCACGAGTTGACGCGGCAGACGCAGCACGTCGGCTTCGCCTGGGCGCCGGCCGCCGAACGCCTCCTCCAGCGCATCGAGTTCGTCCCGCTCGACGCGGGCCGCGTGCTGGTCGTGGTAGTGGCGATGAACGGCGAAGTGGCGCACAAGGTCGTCCCGTTCGCCGGTCCGGCCACCCGCGAGCAGCTGATCGAGGCCGCCAACTACCTCACCGCCCAGTACGGCGCGCTGTCGCTCACGGACATCCGCGCCCGCCTGCTCGAGGAAATGCAGGCCGAGCGCGCGCTCTACGACGAATTGTTCGCCCGGACGCTCGCCCTGGCCCAGGAGACGCTGGCGTCGCTGCCCGGCGAGAGCCACGTGTTCGTGTCCGGTGCGCCGACCATCGCCGACCTCGGGCTCAGCCCGGAAGCGCTGCCGACACTGCGGGCCCTGCTGGCGATGCTCGAGGAAAAGGATCGCCTGTCCCGGCTCCTCACCGCCTATCTCGAGGATTCGGGACTCACCATCGTCATCGGCACCGAGCACCTGTCGCCCGACCTCCAGTCGCTCAGCCTGGTGCTCACTACCTGCTCGGACGGCGCTCGCATCGGCATCGTCGGCATCCTCGGGCCGACCCGGATGCGTTACTCGCGCGCCATCGCCGCCGTCGACAGCGTGTCGCACGCGATGAGCCGCGTGTTCGCGAGCTGAGCCCTTTCCGACGCCCGGCCCGCCCGGCCGGCTGCTTTCCACGACCATGACTGACTTTCCCCACGACGCCGATCCCCAGACCCCGAGCGACGACCAGGACACCGCGACGCCGAAGAACATGGCGCTGCAAGAGGATCCCGACCAGATCCTGAAGGAGCGCGACGACTATCGCGACCGGCTGCTCCGATCGATCGCCGAGTTCGACAACTACCGCAAGCGCATCGAGCGCGAGCGGCGCGAGCTGTCCGAGTTCGTCTCGTTCGAGATCCTGCACGACCTGCTGCCGGTCGTCGACGACCTCGAGCGCGCGCTCGCGGCAGCGGAAGGCCCCCAGACCGTCGCCTCCTACCGCAGCGGCGTCGAGTTGATCCTCAAGCAGCTCGCCGAGATGCTGCGCAAGCGCAACGTCACCGCCATCGAGACCAAGGGCGTCGACTTCGACCCGCACGTCCATCAGGCCGTGGCCACCGAGCCGTCCACCACCCATCGCGACAACGAAGTCGTCGAAGAGCTGCGCCGCGGCTACCGCCTCGGCGAGCGCCTCCTCCGGCCTGCGATGGTGAAGGTAGCGTCGCGTGGCTAAACTCGACTTCTACGAGGTGCTGGGCGTCACCCGCTCGGCCGCGGACGGCGAGATCAAGAGCGCCTACCGCAAGCTGGCGCTCAAGTACCACCCCGATCGCAATCCCGGCGACCATGCCGCCGAGGAGAAGTTCAAGGAAGCCGCCGAGGCCTACGCCATCCTCACCGACGGCGACAAACGGGCCGCCTATGACCGTTTCGGCCACGCCGGCGTCGGCCAGGCCGGTGGAGCGCAGGGGTTCGATCCGTCGACCTTCTCCGACTTCGGAGACATCCTCGGTGGCCTGGGCGACATCTTCGGGTTCGGCGACGCCGGCGGCCGCCGGGCCGGGCCGCGCCGCGGCGCCGACCTTCGCTACGACCTCGAGATCGCCTTCGAGGCCGCGGCCAAGGGCACCGAGACGCAGATCCGCATCCCACGCGAAGAGACCTGCACCACGTGCAAGGGCTCGGGGTCGGCGAGCGGCGCCGGGCCGGAAACCTGCCCGCAGTGCCGCGGCGCCGGCCAGGTCCGCTATCAGCAGGGCTTCTTCACCGTCGCCAAGACCTGCGGCCACTGCCGCGGCGCCGGCCGCATCATCACCAAACCGTGCCAGACGTGCCGCGGCGGCGGGCGCACCACCGAGCAGCGCGACCTGAAGGTGAAAATCCCGGCGGGCATCGCCACCGGCCAGCGGCTGCGGCTGTCCGGCGAAGGCGAGCACGGAGCGCAGGGCGGGCCGCCCGGCGATCTCTACATCGTCGTGATCGTCGCCGACCATCCGTTCTTCCAGCGCCACGAGGATGACCTGCACTGCGAGCTGCGCGTGCCGTTCACGACGCTCGCGCTCGGCGGCTCGGTGCAGGTGCCGACGCTCGACGGCGAAGAAGCGCTGCACGTGCCCGACGGGACGGGCAGCGGCACCGTGCTGAAGATCCGGCACAAGGGCCTGCCCAACGTGTCGGGTCGCGGCCACGGCGACCTGTTCGTCTCGGTCGTCGCCGCCGTCCCCAAGAAGCTCTCCAAGGAACAGCGCAAGGTGATGGAGGAGCTGCGGCGGCTGCTGCCGACGGAAGTGCACCAGACCGAGCGCGAGGCCGGCGACAAGCCGTTCTTCGAGCGCGTCAAGGACATCTTCGGGTGAAGCGCTGGCCGGCGCTCGACATCCACGTCGGACCGGACGTGCGCAGTGACGCCGGCGCCGATCGGGCCGGGCTGTTCGCCGCCTGGCTCGACGACCACTCGCCCACCGCCGTCACCGAGCTCGATGCCGCCGGCGAGGACGTCCTCGCCTGGCGCGTCTTCTTCGCCACCGACGAGGCGCGCACGATCGCGGGGCAGTCGCTCGCCAGCGCGACCGAGTGGACTGGCGCCACCTCTTCGCCGATCGACGTCGATGACGAAGCATGGGCCGAGCGCTCGCAGGCCTCGCTGACCGCCATCCGCGTCGGACGGATCGTCGTCACCCCGCCGTGGGATCGCGACGGCGCCGCGGCGCTCGCCGTCGAGGCGGACGCCGAGGCCGCGACCGGCGGCGCGTCGCTCGTGATCATCATCGAGCCGTCGATGGGGTTCGGCACCGGCCATCACGAATCGACGCGGCTGTGCCTGGCGGCCCTGCAGCGCCTGCCGCTCGCCGGACGCTCGGTCGTCGACGTCGGGACGGGGTCGGGCGTGCTGGCGATCGCCGCGGCGCAGCTCGGCGCGGCCTCGGTCGTCGCCCTCGACGACGACCGCGACGCCCTCGACTCGGCGATCGGCAACGTCGCGCTGAACGCCGTGCCGGCCGGGCGAGTCGAGATGCGCGTCGCCAACGTCATGGCCGAAGCGCTGCCGGCGGCCGACGTCGTCCTCGGCAACCTGACTGGGGCACTGCTCCGCCGCGCCGCCGCGACGCTGATCGCGGCGCTGGCCCCAGGCGGTACCCTCGTCGTCAGCGGCTTCACCGAGGACGAGCGCCTGGCCATCGAGCACGCCTTCTCGCCCCTTGCCGTCGCCGCTGCCGAGAGCGAGCACGGCTGGCTGGCGCTGACGTTCGCCGCTCCCGGCTAGAGGAACGCGTCGACGGCGGACGCGACTCAGGCTGCGCCCAGATCAGCGTGGTCACCGTCCTCGATGACGAGCGGCCATGACCCGGCGATGCCCTCATGCAGCTGTCGCGCGTGGTACATCGGCACGGCGGTGTCCACGGCGCCGGCGAGCACCAGCGTCGGACAGCGCATCTCGCCGGTGATCATCACGCCGTGGATCAGGAGCAGCGGCGGACCCGAGCCCCGCTCGGTGTGAACGACGCGCGCCGACATCAGCGGGGTGTCGCGGACATCCAGCCGAGGATGCCGAGCGCGACGATCGGAGCCGTCTCGGCGCGCAGGGTCAGCGGCGAGCACGTCCAGGGGTGCCAGCCCAGACCGGTGGCGGCCGCGACCTCCTCGCGCGTCCAGCCGCCCTCGGGGCCGGACAGGATGACGACCCGGCCACGCACGGCGGGCAGATCGGCGGCGGCTGCGCCCGGTGCGGCCTCGGGCTCGCACAACACGATCCGCGTCGCATCGGCCCAGGCCGTGTCGCGCAGCGCGGCATCGAGCGGGCGGGCCGCCGCGACCGATGGCAGGACCGATCGGCCGCACTGCTTGGCGGACGCCAGCGCGACCCGCTGCCAGCGCTCGACGACCGTCGGCGCCATCGACGCACGCGCCGGCACCACCGTCCGCGCCGTCACGATCGGCGCGATGGCGGCGGCGCCGAGCATCGTGGCATCGCGGATCAGGGTGTCCATGGCGTCGCCCTTGAGCACCGCCGGCGCGATGGTAATCGCGATCGGCAGCTCGGCGCCGCTCGTGTGCGGCTCGAGCACACGCAGCTCGAGGCGTTCGCCACGCACGCCGATCACCTCGGCCAGGACAGCCGCGCCGGCGCCGTCGAACAGCACGGCCCGATCGCCCGGCACGAGCCGCAGCACGCGCGTCGCGTGGCGCCCCTCGGCACCGTCGAGGATCAGGGGCGAGCCGGGCGTCCGATCCATCGGCGCCAAATGAAAGCGTGGCAACGACATCGCGCGGTATACTGCAGCCGGATGCTGTTCCAAGGACAGATCCTCGGCAAGTACAAAATCCTGTCCCCGCTCGGGAGCGGCGGATTCGGCACCGTATACCTCGCGCGCGATACCTGGATCGACAAACAGGTCGCGATCAAGGTGCCGCACCGGCAGAACGTGGACTTCGGGGATCTGCTGCGTGAGCCCCGCCTGCTGGCGAGCGTCTCGCACCCGAACATCGTCGCCATCACGACCGCCGAGAAGCAGGACGGCGTCTTCTTCATCGTGATGGAGTACGTGCCCGGGGAGACGCTCGAGACGATCGTGCTGCGCGAGGGTGCCCTCGACCTGGGCCGCGCGCTCGACTACGCCTGCCAGATCTGCAACGCCGTCGACCACGCGCATCGCCAGGGCGTGCTGCACCGCGACCTGCGTCCAGCCAACGTGCTGATCTCGGACACCGGCGTCGCCAAGGTCGCCGACTTCGGCACGTCGCGCTTCCTCGAGATCGCCGCGCACGGCACGACCGTCATCGGCAGCCCGCCCTACATGGCCCCGGAGCAATTTCACGGCAAGGCGGTCTTCGCCTCGGACATCTACTCGCTCGGCGTGACGATGTACCAGCTGCTCACCGGCGACCTGCCCTACGAAGCCCCGGCCCCCGGGCAGATCGATCGGCTGTTCCGCACCGACCTGATCACCCCGCCGCGCCTCCGCAACCCGGCCATCTCCAAACGCGTCAACGACATCGTGCTGAAGGCGATGGCCCCGGACCTGGCCAGCCGCTACGGCAAGGCGAGCGAGCTGATCGAGGATCTGCTGGACAGCCGTGGGGCGGTGCGGCGGCCGGGCCCCGAGCTGCGGCAGGTGGCCGGCGTCGGCGCCGGCGGTGGGCTGCGCTCCGGCGATCACGACATGGCCGGGATCGAGCGCCGCCTCCGCGCCCGCGACACGCCAGCGCCCTCGATCTGCTGGAAGTGCCGCAAGGCCCTCGCCTCTCGCGCCACGCGCTGCCCGTTCTGCAACGAAGCGCAGTAGCGCGCAGCGCCCCTCCGCGACTGTCACGCACGGGCACCGCCCGCGCGCGGCCGCGAGACCAGTGGAGAAGGCGCGCGCAGTCGTGCGCACTGATCGAACACGACTGCTCGCCGCCCGCCTTTATGCCGATAACCCGGTCGACTACGCCCGGCGCACCCGACGACCGGGAGCGCGGGCCGGACCTCGACCATGCACATCAACGACCTGCTCGCCACTGCCGTCGCCCGGGGCGCTTCCGACTTGCACATGAAGGTCGGCAGCTTTCCGATGCTCCGCATCGACGGCACGCTCACCCCGGCCACCGAGACCAAGCGCCTGGAGAAGGCGGACATGGACGCCGTGGCCGCGTCGATCCTGAGCCCCGAGCAGCGGGACAAGTTCCAGAAGCAGCTCGAGGTCGACGTCGCCTACGCCGTCCCCAACCTGGGACGCTTCCGCTGCAACGTCTTCCAGCAGCGCGGCACCGTCGGCCTGGTCATGCGCGTCATCCCGTCCCGCGTGCCCACCATCGACGAGCTGTCGCTGCCACCGGTGCTGAAGAAGATCGCCGATGAAGAACGCGGCCTGATCCTCGTCACCGGCACCACCGGTTCCGGCAAGTCGACGACCCTGGCGTCGATGTTGAACCACATCAACAACGCCCGGCCGACGCACATCATGACGGTCGAGGACCCCATCGAGTACCTCCACCGCGACAACAAGTCGATCATCAACCAGCGGGAAATCCGGACGGATACGGCGTCGTTCTCGCTGGCGCTCCGCAGCGCCCTCCGGCAGGACCCCGACGTCATTCTGGTCGGCGAAATGCGCGACCTGGAAACCGTCGAGACGGCGCTGCTCGCCGCGGAAACGGGCCACCTGGTGTTCTCGACGCTCCACACCCTGGACGCCCCCGAGAGCATCAACCGTATCGTCGCGGTGTTCCCGCCGCACCAGCAGCGGCAGGTCCGCCTGCAGCTCGCCAGCATCCTCAAGGCCGTGGTCTCGCAGCGCCTCATGCCGCGCGCCAACGGCCAGGGTCGTATCGCCGCGGTCGAAGTCATGACGGCGACGCCGTTCATCCGGGACTGCATCCTGGACAAGGACAAGACGCACTCGATTCTCGGCGCCATCGCCGCCGGCACGTCGCAGTACGGGATGCAGACGTTCGACCAGTCGATCTTCACCCACTACAAGCGCGGCGTGGTCACCTACGACGACGCGTTGCGCTACGCGACCAACCAGGACGAGTTCAAGCTCAAGGTGCAGGGCATCGCCACGACGTCGGAGCTGGCGCGCCAGGAGATGCACGACTCGTCGCGTCAGGACGTCGAGATCTCGCGCTTCGGCGGGTAGCGCGGAGCGCCTACGCAGAGAGCCCGGCGCCGGTCGCCGGGCTCTTGCCATGTACGGCCGTACACTGGATCCGTGGACGCCTACGTGCTCGCGCTCGGCTGGCTGGCCCGGCGCGAATTGACCGAGAAACAGATCCGCCAGCGGCTCACCCGCCGCGGCCTCGAAGCGGACGTCATCGACGACGCCGTCACCCGGCTCAAGGCTGAGCGGGCCCTGGACGATGCCCGCGTCGCCGGGGCCTTCGCCCGGACCGCCGTGCGCCTGAAAGGCCGCGGCCCGATGCGGCTCGAGCGCGATCTGCAGGCGCTCGGCATCGAGCGCGGTGCCGCCAAGGCCGCCGTCCGCGAGGTCCTCGCCGACACCGACGAGAAGACGCTGGCCCGGCAGGCCCTCGCCCGCCGCTGGCGCCGCGCCGATCGACCCGAGCCGGCGGACGCCGCACGGCTCTACCGCGCCCTCCTCCGCCAGGGCTTCGGCCCGTCGGCCGCCCGGGCCGCCCTCACCGCGCTCGGCGCCCCGGACGACGACACGCTCGACGAGCCCCCGGCCACAGACTGAGCGAGCACGCGCCGGCGGCTCGGACGCGACGAGCCCGTCTGACGATCCGCCATAATGTCCGGATGACCAGCGCCGGCATGACGGGAGCAGGCATCCGCCGCTCCTTCCTGGAGTACTTCGAGTCGCAAGGCCACCGGATCGCCCCCAGCTCGTCGCTGGTGCCGATCGAGGATCCCACGCTGTTGTTCACCAACGCCGGGATGAACCAGTTCAAGGACCTCTTCCTGGGCCGGGAGAAGCGCGACTACAAGCGGGCGACCACCTCGCAGAAGTGCATGCGGGTCAGCGGCAAGCACAACGATCTCGACAACGTCGGGCCGTCGCACCGGCACCACACGTTCTTCGAGATGCTGGGCAACTTCTCCTTCGGCGACTACTTCAAGGAAGATGCGATCCGCTTCGCCTGGACGGTGCTGACCGACGTCTGGGGGCTGCCGAAGGATCGGCTGCGGGCCTCCATTTTCGCCGGCGACGCCACCACTCCGCGCGACGACGACGCGTTCGCCATCTGGAAGGGCATCCTCGGCGACGCGTCGCGCATCGACGAGTTCGGCGCCGCCGACAACTTCTGGCAGATGGGCGAGACCGGCCCGTGCGGCCGCTGCTCCGAGATCTTCTACGACCGTCGCGGCATGGACCACGTCCCGGCCGACGATCAGCTGATCGAGGTGTGGAACAACGTCTTCATGGAGTTCAACCGCCTCGACGGCGGCGTCCTCGAGCCGCTGCCGGCGCGCTCGATCGACACCGGGATGGGCCTCGAGCGCATCACCGCGGTGATCCAGGGCAAGACCTCGAACTACGACACCGATCTGTTCCAGCCGATCCTGTCGGCGATCGGCGATCTCGCCGGCGTGCGTTACGCCGGCGGCGACACGCCGGCCGAGGTGTCGATGCGTGTCGTCGCCGATCACCTGCGCGCGACGACGTTCCTGATCAGCGACGGCGTCATCCCGTCGAACGAGTGGCGCGGCTACGTCCTGCGCAAGATCATGCGGCGGGCCATGCGGCACGGGAAGCGGCTCGGCCTGCGCGAGCCGTTCCTGCACCAGCTGGTCGACGTCGTCGTCGGCGAGTTCGGCGGTGCCTACACGGATCTGGCCGGCAGCAAGGCCGCGGTCGTCAACGTGGTCAAGGGCGAGGAGGAGCGCTTCGACGCAGTGCTCACCGCCGGCCTGCCCCGCCTCGAAGAGCTCCTCGATCGCGCCGCCGCGTCGAAGGAGCGGACCTTGGCCGGCGAGGACGTGTTCCGCCTCTACGATTCGCTCGGCGTGCCCGTCGACTTCATCGAAGACCTGGCCAGCGAACGGCAGCTCTCGCTCGATCGCGCGGGTTACGAGCGGGCGATGGACGGCCAGCGCGAGCGGGCGCGCGCCGGGAGCACCTTCGACCAGAAGAAAGCGGCCGGCTTCACCTTCACCTCGGACGCGACGCGGGCAGCGCTCGAGCAGACGCCGGACCGGTTCGTCGGCTACGACACGACCGCGGTCGACGACGCCAGCGTCGTCGCGATCTTCGACGCCGGACGCGCCCAGGTCGAGGCCCTCACCGCCGGCGCGACCGGCTTCGCGGTGACCGATCGGACGCCGTTCTACCTGGAAGCCGGCGGGCAGGTCTCGGACAGCGGCACCGTCGAAGGGGCCGCTGGTCAGGCGACGATCGACGGCGTGGTCCGGGTCGTCCCCGGCGGACCGCGCGCGCATCGCATCAGCATCGTGTCCGGGCAGATCGCGACCGGCAGCACCGTCCGGCTCGCCGTCGACGCCGCGCGGCGCGACGCGATCCGCCGCAATCACACCGCCACGCACCTGCTCCACGCCGCCCTGCGCGAAGTGCTCGGCCCGCACGTGAAACAGGCGGGCTCGCTGGTGGCTCCCGATCGCCTGCGCTTCGACTTCGTCCAGCCGTCGGCGATCCCGGCCGAGGCCATCGCCCGCGTCGAGCGCATCGTCAACGATCGCGTGCTCGAGAACACGGCGGTCACGACCGAGATCAAGCCGACCGCCGACGCCATGGCCGCCGGTGCGATGGCGCTGTTCGGCGAGAAGTACGGCGACACGGTGCGCGTCGTCTCGGTGCCCGGCTTCAGCCTCGAGCTATGCGGCGGCACCCACGTCCGCGCCACCGGCGACATCGGCCTGTTCGCCATCACCGCGGAGTCGGGCGTGGCAGCTGGCGTTCGCCGTGTCGAGGCGGTGACCGGCACCGGCGCCTACGAGCAGTTCAGCACGCAGCAGCGTGGCTACACCGAGCTCTTGCACGCGCTCGGCGCCGATGCGGCGCAGGCCAAGGCGGCGGTCGAACGCCTGCAGTCCGACGTGAAGCGCCTGACGCGCGAACTGCAGGACGCCAAGGTCAAGGCGGCGATGGGCGGCGGCACCGGAACGGCGTCCGGCGGCGACGACCGAATTGCACTGAACGGCGCAGCGCTGATCGCCCGGCGCGCCGACGGGCTCGATCGTGCAGGATTGCGCACGCTGGCCGATTCCCTGAAGGACAAGCTCGGATCCGGCGTGGTGGTGCTCGCCTCCGAGGCCGACGGCAAGGTGTCGCTGGTGGTCTCGGTGACCAAGGACCTGATCGGCAAAGTGCAGGCGGGTCAGGTGGTTAAGCAGATCGCGCCGATCGTCGGCGGGGGTGGCGGCGGGCGCCCGGACTTCGCCGAGGCCGGCGGTAAAGATCCCGGCAGGATTGCCGACTTACTTAGGGAGAGTCGCGTGGTCGTCGAGCGAATGCTCGGGACTGCCGGCGGCTGACCAGCAGCAGATAGGCTCGTGGTCGTGGCCAAGGGGGCTGTCACAACGGCTCCCACCTCTCACCTTCTTGCGCCATGGACCAGCGGGTTGCTACCCTGGGTGAACCCCAGCACAGAACGGAGCGAGTCATGTCGAGCCGCGCCAGCCGCGCGCTCGTGTGGATGGTCGTCGTTGTGTGCCTGGGCCTCGTGGCCGCGGCGCCCGCGTCGGCCCAGATCTACGCGATTCGTGACGAGAACGGCGTCCTGACGCTGTCCGACAAGCCACTCGGGGAAGGTGCCCAGACCTACGCGGTCCGCGGCACCGCCAGCGTGCGGTCGACCCGCGGCGGCACCGAGGGCGTCCGCAGCAGCCAGTGGGACGACGTCATCGATCACCACGCCAACCAGCACGGCATCCGCCCCGACTTGATTCGGGCGGTCATCCAGGTGGAATCGGCCTTCAACCCGCGCGCCCGCTCGCACAAGGGCGCGATGGGCCTGATGCAACTGATGCCGGCGACAGCCCGCGATCTCGGCGTCCGCAACGCCTACGACCCGCTCGAGAACATCCGCGGCGGCGTCGCCTACCTGCGCGGGCTGCTCGATCAGTTCAACGGCAGCGAGGAACTGGCCCTCGCCGCCTACAATGCCGGCGCCGGCGCGGTGAACAAGTACGGCGGCACCATCCCGCCTTACCGCGAGACGCGCGACTACGTCAGCCGCATCCAGGGCAAGGCCGGCAGCTCGATGGGGTCCCGCACGGTGATCTACCGCATCACCGAACTGATCGACGGCGAGGCAGTGGTCCGCTACTCGAACCAGCGCCCGGCGCGTGGCACCACCTTCGAGATCGTCCAGCGGCACCGCTCGGTTGAGTAGAGCTCGCGCGCTTCGCTCGCGCAAACTTCCAACAACCAACTTCCAACTACCAAGGCACTTTCAACGCCCAACTACCAACACTGCGGCAGGGTTGGGCGTTGGAAATTGGGAATGCCTTGGGTAGTTGGCAGTTGGAGGTTGGTCGTTCGACGTGGTCGCTATTCGCCCTTGAGCACCCCAAGCGATCCGCGGTAGCGCGCCCGGATGTCGACCACATCGTGGTGCTCGAGATCGATCTCGCTGGCGACGCGGCGCACGTCGTTGTCCTCGATCGTCGAGATGAGCCCGTCGGCGGCGCAGACGGCGTACAAGCCATCGATCAGCGCGCGCTTCTCCTCGACGCTGGCTCGCGCCGCCACTTCCCGCGACACCAGATAGTCCTGCGTCCCGCGGACGTGGACGATCTTGCTGGTGGCGATACCGATGACGATGTCCGCCTGCTCGGCCGTCAGCCGGGCGCGATCGACGAGGAGTCGGGACATCGCCTGACGCTCGGCGTCGCTGACCTCGTGGTCGGCGTGCGCGACCCGACTCAAGAGATAAGCGAAGGCGGCGACGCGCCGCGCCTCCTCGGGTGGGACGTTCGACAGGGCGGCCTCGAGGGCGTCGAGGGCATCGACATCGGACGTGGCGTCGTCGACATCGACCTCGAGGCCGAGCTTCCGAAGGATGGTGGCCAGCACGCCCGGAGTATAAAACCGATCGTCCAGCGTCGCGGCGCGACGTCGACCAGGCCGCGCGATCGGTTCCATAATGGCGGTCGTGGGAACCCGCCTCGACGTCTGGCTCGACGTCTCGTGCCTGTTCAAGACGCGCTCGGAAGCGCAGCGCGCCTGCCAGGGCGGCAAGATCGAGGTCAACGGCCAGGACACGGCCAAGCCGCATCGCGAGCTCAAGCCCGGCGATCGGCTGACCATCTCGCGCCCCGGCGGACGCCGGCAGCAGGTCGTCGTCAAGGCTATCGCCGACCACCACATGGCCAAGGCGCAAGCGCGCGAACTCTATGAGGACGTGACGCGGCCGCCGACCGCACAGGAACAGGCTGTTGCCGACATCCTCCGCGCCGGCCGGATGACGATGGCCCCCAGCATGCCCGACAAGCGCGAGCGCCGCGAACGCCGTCGGATCCGCGGGCTGGACTGACGCGCCACGGGCGATTCCTGGCGAAAAACGCCAGTCGCCAGTACTGGCGACATATCATATATTTCGTTTGACATCGTTCCTCTGACGGCGGTATCCCTCTGTCCACATAGAAGTTGTGGACGCCCGTGGGGTCCGTGAACGTTTCCGCCTGACGGAGGAATTGATGCGCTCTTCCCAGCCCATGGCCGCGCGCCTCGGGCGTGCGTGCCGGGCCGTGGTCGTCGCCGGTGTCGCGGCCGTGATCGCCGGCGTCGCGCCCGTTCACGCCCAGGACTCCCGCGGGTCGATCGCCGGACGCGTCAGCGATTCGTCGGGCGCCGTCCTGCCCGGCGTCGCCGTGACCATCGTCAATACCGAGACCAACACGCCGTCGACGACCACCACGAGCGCGCAAGGCCGCTATGCCGTCCTCTATCTCCTGCCAGGCACCTACAAGGTCACGGCCGTCCTCGACGGGTTCCGCACCGCCGTCAACGACAACGTCCATGTCCGCGTCGGCGACAAGGTGCAGTACGACGTGACGCTCGAGGCGGGCGGCGTCGTCGAGGAGGTCCGCGTCGTCGCCGATCGCCCGGTCCTCGAGACCGGCAGCGCCACCATGGGCCAGGTGATCGACAGCAAGCTGATCTCCGAGATCCCGCTCGGGGACGGCACCGCCTACGGCCTCACCCGCCTGGTCGCCGGCGCCACCTTCGAGCGCTCCTACGCGCTGCAGCGGCCGATGGACAACGACAACCTGCGCGGCCTCGCCGTCAGCGGGACGATCAACAGCGACTTCACCATCGACGGATCCAGCAACGTGGTGTCCGGCGCCCGTGTCGGTATCCAGCCGCCGGCCGACGCCATCCAGGAATTCAAGGTCGAAACCGCGGCCTACGACGCCCAGGTCGGTCACACCGGCGCCGGCTCGGTCAATCTGGCGCTGAAGAGCGGCACCAACCTGCTGCACGGCGCCGCCTCCTACTTCAACCGCGACGACTCGCGGTCGGCCAACCTGTTCGCCTCGAATGCCCGCGGCGGCGCCGTCTCGCCGCGCAACTACAACCGTTTCAGCGGCACGCTGGGCGGGCCGATCATCAAGAACCGCACGTTCTTCATGGGCTCGTACGAACGGCTGCAGGACGACACCATCGAGACGTTCACGACCTCGGTGCCGACCGAACGGATGCGCAACGGCGACTTCTCGGAGCTGCTGGCCAGCGGCACGCAGATCTACAACCCCTACTCGGCCCGGCTGGTCAACGGCGTCGTGACGCGCGACCCGTTTCCGGGCAACGTCATCCCGCAGAGCCTGCTCAATCCGATCGCTCAGAACGTCCTCAAGTACTTCCCCCTGCCCAACCAGACCGGCGAGGTCGATACCACCGGCAACTACTTCGTCGAGCAGCCGTGGACCTACGGCTACGACTTCGAGATGGCCCGCGTCGACCACCAGTGGAACGCGCCCAACCGGACCTACGTCCGCTGGACGCGTAACTTCCGGCGTGAAGAGCGCTACGACTGGGCCGGCGAGCAGAATGGCCATCCGATCACGCGCGGCAGCACCGACCGCTTCAATCTGAACGTCGCGGTGGGCCACACCGCGGTCCTGCGCCACGACTGGTTCCTCGATCTCAAGGCCAGCTACCTGCGCTTCAACGACGATCAGGCCCCGAACACGTCCTTCGACGTCGCCAGCCTCGGCTACTCGGCGGCGACGCTGGCGCTCCTCGGCGATTACGATCAGATTCCCCGCTTCAGCATCGAGTCGGGCAGCGGCACCGGGGCGGGCGCCGTCGGCACCCTCGGCGGCCAGCAGAACGGGTTCAACACCGGCCGCACCCAGCCGTTCTACAACCTGCAGTTCGCCCCGACCATCACCCGCAGCTTCGGCGCCCACACGGTCAAGGCCGGCTACGACTGGCGCTCGCTGCGGCAAACCGAGATCAACCGGGGCTGGCGCGGCGGCGCCTATGGCTTCGACAGCGGCTTCACCCGCGCCTCGGCCACCGCCACCGGCCGCTACGGGCAAGGCGTCGCCGCGTTCATGCTGGGCCTGCCGACCAACAACTCGCTCATCGAGCTGCGGCCCGAGTCCGACTATCGCGTCGTCAGCCATGGCGTCTTCGTCCACGACGACTGGCGCGTCACCGATCGGCTGACGCTGAACCTTGGCGTCCGCTACGACCTCGAAGGGGGCATGACGGAGGCCGAGAACCGGAACACCCGCGGCTTCGACTTCTCCACCGCCAGCCCGATCCAGGCGGCGGCGATGGCGCGCTACGCGGCGGCACCACCGGCCGGGGTACCGCTCACGGCGCAGCAGTTCGGGGAACGCCTGGTCGGCGGCTACGCCTTCCTGCGCGACGATCAGACCAGCGTCTGGGATCCCGATGGCAACAACGTCCAGCCGCGCCTCGGCGTCACCTACAAGGTCGGCGACCGCGCCGTCATCCGCGGCGGCTTCGGCGTCTACAGCGCGCCCTTCCAGATCCAGGGCGTGCCGGGTCTGAACAACGTCCTCAACCAGATCGGCTATTCACGCAACACGCCGGTGCCGGTCACCAACGACGCCGGACTCACGTTCGGCGCGACGCTGTCCAACCCGGTGCCGAGCGGCACGCTGCTGGAGCCAATCGGATCGAGCCAGGGCCTGAGCACCAATCTGGGCGGCAGCCCGGGCACGGTGTTCTCCACGGAGCGCAAGAACCCGACGCTGTGGCGCTACAGCATCGGCCTCGAGCGGGAGCTGCCGGGCGACATCGTCGTCGAGGTCTCGTACCTGGGGCAGACCGGCCGTGACATGCCGCTGGTCGAGCCGCTCAACTACGTGCCCGAGGCCTATCGCACCCAGAGCACGATCCGCGACACGGCGGCCGAGACCTTCCTGACCCAGACCGTGTCCAACCCGTTCCAGGGTTTGTTCCCCGACAACCCGGGCGTCAACGGCAGCACGGTGGCGCGCCGCCGCCTGCTCCTCGCCACGCCGCAGTTCGACACGCTGTCGGTCGAGACGAATCGCGGCAGCAACCGCTACCATGGCCTCCTCGCTCGGCTCGACAAGCGCTTCACCAAGGGCCTGATGGTGATGTCGACCTACACCTGGTCGCGCTTCCGCGAGAAGGTGGCGCCGCTCAACCCGTGGGACGACCTCGAGGATCGTGTCGGCCCCAGCGACCGGCCGCATCGCGTCACGCTGGCGAGCGTCGTCGAACTGCCCTTCGGACAGGGGCGCGCCATCGGCCGGGAATGGGGCGGTGTCACCAATGCCCTGCTCGGCGGCTGGCAGCTCAGTGGCAAGTTCGAGTGGCAGACCGGGCAGCCCCTGTCGTGGGGGAACGTCTACTACGACCCCGGCTGCGGCGACCCGTCCGGCCTGACCAGCCGCTGGGGCTCCGCGGGCGGCCAGAAGCTCGGCATCGACGTGCCCTTCTTCGACACCTCGTGCTTCTACACGCGCGACGGCGAGGCGTTCCGTAACGCCGCCGGCCAGCCGGTGACCTTCGGCGCCCCGGAGATTTCGCTCGGCGCCGCCAACATCCGGCGGTTCCCGACCACGCTAGAGCACGTCCGGTTCCAGAACCACCACCTGCTCGACCTGGGCCTCACCAAGAGCTTCCAGATCGGCAGCCGGGTCCGGCTGCAGGTCCGCGTCGAGGCGCTGAACGCGACGAACTACACGCTCTTCAACGCCGGCAACGTGATCCTGGCGCCGACCAACGCCGCCTTCGGCCGGATCACCAACATCGATTCGAGCACGGTGATGAAGCCGCGCGACTACCAGCTCGGCCTCAGGCTGACGTTCTAGTGCCTGGGCGAAGCGCATAGCCGGGCCGCGGGCCTCGGCTCGTCGGCGGGAAGTCGGGGGAGTCGGCGGGGGGCCGCTTCCTGCCGGCTTCCCGCCTTTTTCAACGAATCCGCCGCCTTCTGCCCTCCCTGACGCCTTCGCTCCCCCCGTCCTGGACGGGCTCGAACCGGGCGTGATCGTGCTATCGTAGGGAGTTTGGAAGGGGCCTGCGGACGCCAGAATGGCGGTTCGGCCCCCTGAAAGTCTTCGAAGGAACCTACGACGTGGCCAATCACGAATCTGCCGAGAAGGCGTACCGCCAGAGCCTGGTCAACCGCGACCGCAACCGTCAGTACCGCTCGCGCCTGCGCACCGTGCTGAAGGGCGTCCGCGCCGCCATCGCCGGTGGCAAGGCCGCCGAGGTCAAGTCGTCGCTGGGCGAGACGGTCTCGCTGATCGACAAGATGGCCGGCAAGGGCATCATCCACCGCAACGCCGCCGGCCGTTACAAGTCGCGGTTGATGGCCAAGCTCGGCGCCTAGTCGAGCCCAGCCACTTCGACGCCGGTGCGCCCCCGCATCGGCCCGACAGCAGTCAACCGGTCAGCGGCCGGCCCACGGCCGCGGCTGAGGCGAGCGCACGCACAACTGCACGACGAGCCGCTCGAGCAGGATCCGCGGCTCGCCTCCCGACGACTTCATCGCCAGATCCGTCCGGAACACCGCGTCGACCGCGGCCCGGACGCGGTCCGGCGATCCCATCTGCGGCAGCTTGTTCCGCACCCACCAGCCAATCTGGCCGAGGGTCATGAAGGGCGCCTCGCCGGCGTCGGTGACCACCCGGACCTGGCGGAGGGCCTCGCGCGCGTCACCGCGCTCGACGGCATTCACCACGCCCCAGGGGTTCAGCAGCGCCGTGCCGCTGACCACCGCGTCGACGTCCTCGAGCGTGACCGTCTTGCGCCCGTGGCAATAGAGGATCAGCCGCTCGACGTCGCCGCGCAGGATGGCGATGTCGGTCCCGGCATGGGCCAGCAGCGGCTCGAGCGCCTGGCGATCGATGGCCAGCCCGGCCCGCTTGAAGAGGCCGCCGGCCAGGCGTCCGGCCCGGCCCAGCGCCTCGGTGACCGGCCCGCGCGGATCCTTCTCGCCCTTGAGCCCCCAACACTCCACGACGACGGCTTTCTTGAGCAGGGCCTTGACGACGCGGAAGGTGCGGTTGACGTCGGCGGCGACGAAGACCACTGTCGAACCCGGCTCAGGCTTCTCGAAGTAGGCCTCGAGCGCGTCCGCGGCGCCGGTGCCGGCGTCATCCTCGTCGGCCGGCGACTCGTCGCCGCCCTTGCGCTTGCCGCTGAACCACTTCTCCGCGCGCGTCACGACGATGGTCCGACGGTCGCCGAGGAACGGCATCGTGCGCGCCGAGTTGACCACCACGTCGGGGTCGGTCTCGATCGCCGAGAAGCGCTCGAAGGCAAACGGCTGGATGTCCTCGGGCACGGCGGCCTGGAAGGCTCGCGCGATCGCGTCCTTCTCGCCGTCGTCGTCGCCGACGACCAGGTAGATCGGCTGGAACCCGCCGGCGGCGAGCTGCGCCTCGAGCGCCTCTTTGGTCAGCGCCGCCATTGAGTGGCCTGCATCAGTCCTGTCAGTAGATACCGGCCACTAGAACGCTTCGAGAACGGCCGTCACCACGGTCTTGGCGAAGTCGGTGGCCAGGCGCTCGAGCGCGTTCGAGTTCTGGCCCAGGAAGGCCTGCGCATCGGTCGCCGACTGCGCGGTCGTCACTTCGTACTCTTCCTTGAAGGTCTGGGCCGGGTTCTCGTAGAGCACCTTGTCGGTGGTGAGGTCACGGAACTCGACCTTGACGACCACGGTGATCTCGTAGCGCGACGCCTGCTGATTGCTGTCGAAGGCGGTCGGGCGGATCGAGATGCCGGTGATGTCGCCCTTCAGGACGGCGTCGACGCCGGTCTCGTCGGGCACGACCTTGTAGCGGCCACGCCCGATGAACTCGAGCCGGACGCGCTGGGACAGCGTCTGCTCGACGTCGAAGACGGTCGTGGCGTTGGTGAACAGCGGGATGCCGATCGTCTTGATGTTGGCCGGCAGCGCCGAACCGCGGCCGGCCAGGGAGTAACCGCAGCCGGCGAGCGGCGCCAGGACGAGCGGAACGAGGACGAAGGCGAGCAAGCGGCGGCGCATCATCACGTCGATCATTTGACCACGATGCTCACGAGACGGCCCTTGGCCACGACCACCTTGACGATGGTCTTGCCGGCGGTGTGGGCCTGGACGGCCGGATCGGCCAGCGCCGCCGCTTCGAGCGATGCCTCATCGGTGCCGGCCGGCACCGAGACGCGGCCGCGCACCTTGCCGTTGACCTG
>JBDSLU010000377.1:0-9182 GCA_039916225.1 Vicinamibacteraceae bacterium | reverse complement strand
GGAGCCCGAGACGCTCGCGGACTACGTGGGCACCTACCCGCTGGTCGCGACGTTCGTCCTGACCGTGACCCGGGACGACGGCCGCCTGTTCGTGCAGGCGACCGGGCAGCCGCGCTTCGAGGTGTTCGCCGAGAAACGGGACGCCTTCTTCGTGAAGGCCGTTGACGCTCAGCTGACTTTCACGCGGGACGCGTCTGGCGCTGTCACGGGCCTGGTGCTGCACCAGAACGGTAAGAGCCAGCCGGCGCCAAAACGACCGTGACCCGCTCGGCCGAATGAGGCATTTGGCGGGCCGCGCCCTCGGCCTGCTCCTGCCGCCGTGGCGCGTCGCCGACGTCGGCTGCGGCGAGGGTGACCTGACCGTCGAAGATCGCGCGCTGGGCCTCACGTGTCGTGGCCGTCGATCGATCCGCGGACCCACGCTGAATCTGCGATAGCGGTGGCCCGCCCGGCCCGCGTCCCGACGTGCCGGACGCGACAGTCGACGACGCCGGAAGGCCGCCGGTCGCGGTAACATGGCGACACGCTGGCCTGGAGACCGGGTTCATGACCGAGCACACCTACAACGTCCGCGTCGAGTGGACGGGCAACCGCGGGGCTGGAACCCGCAGCTACCGCGAGTACGGGCGGCAACACACCATCAGCGGCGAGGGCAAGCCCGACATCATGGGCTCGTCGGTGCCGATGTTCCAGGGCGACCGCGATCGCTGGAACCCGGAGGAGCTGCTCGTCGCCGCGGCGTCGGCGTGCCACAAGCTGTGGTACCTCCATTTCTGCGCCGAGGCCAAGGTCGTCGTCACCGCATACGTGGACGAGGCGACCGGCACGATGATCGAGGCGACCACCGTGGGTCGATTCACCGGCATCGTGCTGCGGCCTCGGGTGACGATCGCGAAGGGGAGCGACCCGGCTGTCGCCGAGCGCCTCCACCAGCAGGCTCACACCCGCTGCTACATCGCCAACTCCGTGACCTTTCCGATCGTCTGCGAGCCGGTGATCGAAGTAGAGACTTAGGGTCGGCGAGTCGCGCGCCGAACTACAGAGCTGTTGAGCCAGGCGGCACCGACTGGTCTGACCTCAAGTTTGCCTTGTAAAGTGGAATCTGCGTATGTAGATTCATAGATGTGAAGGCCGCAACCGAGCTCTACCGGCTGCTTGGGGATGGAGCCCGGCTCCGGATGCTCCGGCTGCTGTCGCTCGAGCGCCTGAATGTCAGCGAGCTCACGCAGGTGCTCGGCCTGGCGCAGTCCGGCGTCTCCAGGCATCTCGGCCTGCTACGTCAGGCCGGCCTCGTCCAAGAGGCCCGCGAAGGCGGTTTCGCCTACTACACGGCTGGTCCCACGCCCGCGCTCGCCGACGTCTGGACGGCGCTCGAACGTCACTTCGCCGATGCCGCCGAGGATGCCGCGGTCAAGGCTGACGACGCCAGGCTCGGCGAGGTCCAGCGGGCGCGCAAGGAACGCTTCGCCGCCCACGGCACCGAGTTCGGGCAGCTGGTGCCGGGCCGGAGCTGGGCGGCGTGGGGACGGGCGCTCGGCCTGCTCCTGCCACCGTGGCGCGTCGCCGACGTGGGCTGCGGCGAGGGCTACCTGACCGTCGAGACGGCGCGCTGGGCCGCCCACGTCGTCGCCGTCGATCGATCGCCCGACGTCCTCGCTCGCGCCCGTGCCCTGGCCACGCGGCGCGGGGTGACCAACGTGTCGTGGGAAGTGGGGGAGATCGAGCAGTTGCCGCTGGCCGACGCCAGCGTCGACGTGGTGCTGCTCTCCCAGGCGCTGCACCATGCCGAGGACCCGTCCCGCGCCTTGGCCGAGGCGTACCGAGTGGTGGCGCCGGGCGGCCGCGTCCTGATCCTCGATTTGCGGGCGCACGACCAGGGCTGGGTGCGCGACCGCCTGGACGACCGCTGGCTCGGCTTCGAGGATCGCGCCCTCACCGGCTTCCTCGCCACTGCCGGCTTCACCGACATCCGCACCGCCACTGGTGCCTCGCTGGCCGACGGTCCGTTCGCCGTCGTGCTCGCCACAGGAACGAAACCATGACCGACGTCCGCGCCACGCTCGATTCGCTCCTCGCCCGCCGCGTCCTCGTCCTCGACGGAGCGATGGGCACGATGGTGCAGCGCCACACCCTGACCGACGCCGACTATCGCGGCCCGCGCTTCGCCGATCACGGGCACGACCTCAAGGGCGACACCGACGTCCTGGTGCTGACGCAGCCCGACATCGTCGCCGGCATCCACGACGCGTATCTCGCCGCCGGCGCCGACCTCATCGAAACCAACACCTTCGGCGCGACGGCCGTGGCGCAGGGCGACTACGGACTCGAGGCGCACGTCTACGAGATGAACGTCGAGGGCGTGCGCATCGCCAAGCGCGTCGCCGCCGCCTGGACGGCGAAGACGCCGGACAAGCCGCGCTTCGTCGCCGGCGCGATGGGCCCGACCAACAAGGTGCTGTCGATCTCGCCGGACGTGAACAACCCGGCGCTGCGGTCGATCACCTTCGACGCCCTGCGAGAAGCGTTCAAGGAGCAGGCGCGCGGTCTCGTCGACGGCGGTGCCGACCTCATCCTGCTCGAGACGATCGTCGACACCCTCAACGCCAAGGCGGCGCTGGTCGCGATCGGCGAGGTGTTCGAGGAGAAGGGCGCCGAGATCCCGGTGATGATCTCGGTGACGATCACCGACCGCAGCGGCCGCACGCTGTCCGGCCAGACCATCGACGCGTTCTGGGTGTCGGTGCGCCACGCCAAGCCGTTCGCCATCGGCATCAACTGCGCGCTGGGGGCCAAGGACATGCGGCCGTACATCGCCGAGCTGTCGGCGATCGCGGACTGCTGGGTATCGGCCTATCCCAACGCCGGCCTGCCCAACGCCTTCGGCGCCTACGACGAGCAGCCCGACGAAACCGCGGCGCTGGTCCGCGACTTCGCCGCCAGCGGCTTCGTCAACATCCTCGGCGGGTGCTGCGGCACCACGCCCGACCACATCGCCGCCGTCGCCCGCGCCATCGAGGGGGTGACGCCGCGGGTGCGGCCGACCGACCTGCCGCGGCTGACGCAGTTCAGCGGCCTCGAGACGCTGACCATCCGGCCCGACGCCAACTTCCAGATGATCGGCGAGCGGACCAACGTCACCGGGTCGAAAAAGTTCGCGCGCCTGATCACCGGCGGCGACTACAGCGGCGCGGTCGACGTGGCGCTCGAGCAGGTCCGCGGCGGCGCCAACGTCCTCGACGTGAACATGGACGAAGGCATGCTCGACTCCGAGCAGGCCATGACCACCTTCCTGAACCTCATCGCCACCGAGCCGGAAGTGGCGCGCATTCCGGTGATGGTCGACAGCTCGAAGTGGTCGGTCATCGAGGCCGGGCTGAAGTGCCTGCAGGGCAAGGGCGTCGTCAACTCGATCAGCATGAAGGAAGGCGAAGCCGACTTCCTGGCCAAGGCCGCGACCATCCGCCGCTATGGCGCCGGCATGGTGGTGATGGCCTTTGACGAGCAGGGCCAGGCCGACAGCCGCGCCCGCAAGGTCGCGATCTGCCAGCGCGCCTACCGGCTCCTCACCGAGCAGGCCGGGGTCGAGCCGACCGACATCATCTTCGACCCCAACATCCTCGCCATCGCCACCGGCCTCGAGGAGCACAACAATTACGCGATCGACTACATCGAGGCGGTGCGCGAGATCCGCGCCACCTGCCCCGGCGCGCACATCAGCGGCGGCGTCAGCAACCTGTCGTTCTCGTTCCGCGGCAACGACGTGGTCCGCGAGGCGATGCACGCCGCCTTCCTGTATCACGCGATCCAGGCCGGCATGGACATGGGCATCGTCAACGCCGGCCAGCTCGCCGTCTACGAGGACATCCCCGCGGAGCTGCTGACGCACGTCGAAGACGTGCTGTTCAACCGCCGGCCCGACGCCACCGAGCGCCTCGTCGAGCTCGCCGATCGCGTCAGGGGGGCCGGCACCAAGCGGGTCCACGATCACGCCTGGCGCGAGCAGCCGGTGGCCGCCCGCCTGGCCCACGCGCTGGTGCACGGCGTGGTCGACTTCATCGAAGTCGACGTCGAGGAGGCACGGCAGGGTGGCCTGCGGCCCATCTCGATCATCGAAGGCCCGCTGATGGACGGCATGAAGCACGTCGGCGATCTGTTCGGCGCCGGCAAGATGTTCCTGCCGCAGGTGGTCAAGAGCGCCCGCGCCATGAAGAAGGCGGTCGCCTACCTCGAGCCGTTCATGGCGCTCGAGCGCGAGGCCGGCGGCGAGGCGGCGCGCTCGGCCGGCAAGGTGCTGCTGGCGACGGTCAAGGGCGACGTCCATGACATCGGCAAGAACATCGTCGGCGTCGTGCTCGGCTGCAACAGCTACGAGGTGATCGACCTCGGCATCATGGTGCCGGCGGCGAAGATCCTCGCGGCGGCGACGGAGCACAAGGCCGACATCATCGGCCTCAGCGGGCTGATCACGCCGTCGCTGGACGAGATGGTGCATGTGGCCCGCGAGATGACGCGGCAGAAGTTCACCACGCCCTTGCTGATCGGCGGCGCCACCACCAGCCCGCAGCACACCGCCGTAAAAATCGCGCCCGACTACACCGGCACCACCGTGCACGTGCTCGACGCATCGCGTGCCGTCGGGGTCGTCTCGGCGCTGCTCGATCCGGCGCAGCGCGCCGCCTTCGACGCGCGCAACACGGCGCGGCACGACGAGCTGCGCCTGGTGCACAGCCGCAAGCAGGAGAAGCCGCTGCTGACGTGGACGCAGGCGCGGGCCAACCGGCTGCGCCTCGACTGGTCGGCCTACCAGCCGCCCGTGCCGGCGTTCCTCGGCCGGCGCGTCGTCGACGTGCCGCTCGCCGAGCTCGTGCCGTTCATCGACTGGACGTTCTTCTTCGGCGCCTGGGAGCTGAAGGGCACCGTGCCCAGCATCTTCGACCACCCGCAGTACGGCCAGGCGGCGCGCGAGCTCTACGAGCAGGCGACCGCGCTGCTCGAGCGGATCGTCGCCGATCGATCGATCACCGCCCGCGGCGTCTACGGCTTCTGGCCGGCGGCGACGGTGGGGGAGGACGTCGTGCTCTACACCGGCGAGGATCGCCGGCACGTCGCGGCGCGCTTCCCGATGCTGCGACAGCAGGCGCCGATCGCCGACGCCAAGCCGAACCGCTCGCTGGCCGATTTCGTCGCCCCGGCAGAGAGCGGCGTCGCCGACTACGTCGGCGCCTTCGCGGTCACGGCCGGGCTCGGCGTCGACGACCTGGTGCGCGCGTTCGAGGCCGACCACGACGACTACCAGGCGATCATGGTCAAGGCGCTCGCCGATCGACTCGCCGAAGCGTTCGCCGAGTACCTGCACGCGCGGGCCCGACGCGACTGGAGCTACGGCACCAGCGAGGCCCTGTCGAACGATCAGCTGATCGACGAAGCCTATCGCGGCATCCGGCCGGCGTTCGGCTATCCGGCGTGTCCCGATCACACCGAGAAGGCGACGCTGTTCGCGTTGCTCGATGCCGGCGAGGTCGGCCTGGCCTTGACCGAGTCGTTCGCGATGACGCCGCCGGCCAGCGTCAGCGGCATCTATCTCGGACACCCCGAGGCGCGCTACTTCATGGTCGGCCGCATCGGCCGCGACCAGGTCGAGGACTACGCGGTGCGCAAGGGGATGGCCTTCGAGGACGTCGAGCGATGGCTGGCGCCGGTGCTCGGCTACACCCCGAAGGCCGAGGCGGTCACGGCGTGACGCCCATCGCGGCACGAGGCGATCGCCCTGTCGAGATCGGGCGCATCGAGGCCCTCTTCCGATATCCGGTGAAGTCGATGCGCGGCGAGCGGCTCGACGCCGCGACGTTGGGCTGGCACGGGCTCGACGGCGATCGGCGTCTTGCCTTGCGCAAGGTGGCGGACCGCGGAGCGTTTCCGTGGCTGACGGCGGGCCGGCTGCCTGCGCTGCTGCAGTACGGCCCGCAGCGGTTGGACGCCGAGCACGCCGACGTGGCACCGACGCACGTGCGAACGCCGGAGGGGCACGACCTGCCGACGTTCGGCGAGGCCCTCGCCGCCGATGTCGGCCGTCGCCACGGGGCGCTGGTCGAGATGATGCAGTTGAAACACGGCATCTTCGACGACGCGACGATCTCCGTCATCGGCGCCGCGACCGTCGAGGAAATCGGGCGGCTTGCCGGTACCGCCGCCGATGTCCGGCGCTTCCGCCCGAACGTCTTCGTTCGATCCACGCGCGGCGTGCCCTTCGAGGAAGACGACTGGGTCGGCGGCGTGCTGACGTTCGGCGACGGGGACGAGGCACCGGCGGTGAACGTCACCCGACGCGACGTCCGGTGCGCCATGGTGAACATCGATCCGGATGGCGGACCGTCGGCGCCCGAGATGCTGAAGGCGGTGGTACGGGCCAACCAGAACAACGCCGGCGTCTACGGCACGTCGACACGGACTGGGCGCCTTGCCGTCGGGCAGCCCGTCCTGCTGTGGAAGTGACCGGGCAACTCCGCCGTTGAGGCATCGCCGCGTCGCGACTTTCAGGGTTGACCACGCGTCGATGGCCATGTATTCTTTCATCCGGCTTGACGGATATGATGTCCGCGCGGCCGACTCCAGCCTGTGACCGCGCCCATCCTCGACCAGCTTGCCGTGCTCTCGGACGCCATTCGGGTGCGCGTCCTGGCGGTGCTCGAGGCTCACGAACTCACCGTCTCCGAGCTGTGCGAGGTCCTGCGCCTGCCGCAGTCGACGGTCAGCCGGCACCTCAAGACGCTGTCCGACGGAGGCTGGGTCACGTCGCGGCGCGAGGCCACCAGCCGGCTCTATAGCGTCGACGCCGCGGCGCTGCCCGAATCCGCCAGGGGGCTGTGGCAGGTCGTGCGCGGTCAGGTCGGCATGGCGCCGGCGGCGGCCGCCGATGCCCGCCGCCTGGCCCGCGTCCTCGACGCCCGGCGGGCTACCTCGCAGGCGTTCTTCGCCGGTGCGGCAGGGCAGTGGGGCCGGTTGCGCGATGAGCTGTTCGGCGCGTCGACGCCGGCCAAGGCCCTGCTCGGTCTGCTCGATCCCGACTGGGTCGTCGCCGATCTCGGCTGCGGCGCCGGCCATGTGTCGTCGCTGGTGGCGCCGTTCGTGTCGCGCGTCATCGGCGTCGACGCCTCGGCGCCGATGCTGGCTGCGGCCGAGGATCTCGTGCCCGCCAACGTCGAGCTCAGGCAGGGCACGCTCGAGGCGCTGCCGATCGGCGATGCCGACGTCGACCTCGTGCTGCTGGTGCTGGTGCTGCACCACGTGCCCGACCCGGCCCGGGCGCTGGCGGAAGCGCACCGCGTCCTCAAGCCCGGTGGCCGCCTCGTCGTCGTCGACATGCGGCCGCACGATCGCGAGGATTACCGCCAGAGCATGGGCCACGTCTGGCTCGGCTTCGGCGAGCCGCAGTTCTTTCGCCTGCTGCAGGGCGCGCGCTTCGAGGCGGCGCGCGTCGTGTCGCTGGCCCCCGAAGCATCGGCCGAAGGGCCGTCGCTGTTCCTGGCGTCCGCGCGCCAGCCCGTATCGCTCACTCACGAACTACAAGGAGACCGCTGATGTCCGTTGCCGTCGACACCCTGCATGCTTATGACGCCGCCCGCAAGGCCGGCCGCGAACCGTTCAAGGTCCGGGACCTGAACCTGGCCGAGTTCGGCCGCAACGAACTGCGCCTGGCCGAGCACGAGATGCCCGGCCTGATGGCGTTGCGCACCCGCTACAAGGGGCAGAAGCCGCTGGCCGGCGCGAAGATCATGGGCTCGCTGCACATGACCGTACAGACCGGGGTGCTGATCGAGACGCTGGTCGAGCTCGGCGCCGACGTGCGCTGGGTGTCGTGCAACATCTTCTCGACGCAGGACAGCGCGGCCGCCGCGATCGCGGTCGGCCGGCCCGAATGGGGCGGAAGCGTCGCCGCGCCGAAGGGCACGCCGGTGTTCGCCTGGAAGGGCGAGACGCTCGAGGAGTACTGGTGGTGCACGAAGGAAGCGCTGGTGTGGCCCGACGGCACCGGCCCGAACCTGATCGTCGATGACGGCGGCGACGCGACGCTGTTCGTGCACAAGGCGCGCGAGTTCGAGCTCGCCGGCACGGTGCCGGCGTTCGACGCGGCCAACGATCCGGAAGAGTGGGGCGTCATCCTGGACACCGCCCGCACCGAGCTGAAGGCCAACCCGGGCCGCTGGACGAAGATCGCCGAAGGCATCAAGGGCGTCAGCGAAGAAACGACGACCGGCGTCCACCGCCTCTACGAGATGACCGCGGCCAACACGCTGCTGTTCCCGGCCATCAACGTCAACGACTCGGCGACCAAGAGCAAGTTCGACAACCTCTATGGCTGCCGCCACTCGCTGATCGACGGGCTGAACCGCGCCTCGGACGTGATGCTGTCGGCCAAGGTCGCGGTCGTGTTCGGCTACGGCGACGTCGGCAAGGGCTGCGCCCAGGCACTCAAGGGCCAGGGTTGCCGCGTCATCGTCACCGAGATCGATCCGATCTGCGCGCTGCAGGCGGCGATGGAAGGCTACCAGGTCACCACGCTCGACGACGTCGTCGAGAGCGCCGACGTGTTCATCACCGCGACCGGTAACAAGAACATCCTCACCGTCGATCACATGCGTCGGATGAAGGACAAGGCCATCATCGGCAACATCGGCCACTTCGACAACGAGATCGACATGGCCGGCCTGGCCAAGTCCGGCGCCAAGCGGATCCAGGTGAAGCCGCAGTTCGACGAGTGGGTGTTCGCGGCCGAGGGCAATCGCCCCGAGCACAGCATCCTGGTGCTCGCCGAAGGCCGTCTGCTGAACCTCGGCTGCGCGACCGGCCACCCGTCGTTCGTCATGTCATCGTCGTTCACCAACCAGGTGCTGGCGCAGCTCGACCTGCACTTCAACGCCACCAGCCAGCCGACGCTGTCGGGCACCAACTACGATGCCCGCCGTGTCTACATCCTCCCGAAGAAGCTCGACGAGGAAGTGGCCCGCTTGCACCTCGGCAAGCTCGGGGTGAAGCTGACGACGCTGTCGAAGGAACAGGCCGACTACCTCGGCGTCTCCGTCGAAGGGCCGTACAAGTCCGCTCACTACCGCTACTGAGACAGTGCGGGGTCGGTGGCCGGGCTCCCATGCCCGGCCGCGCCCCGCGCATCGGCGAACGGCGGC
>JBDSLU010000376.1:0-4742 GCA_039916225.1 Vicinamibacteraceae bacterium | reverse complement strand
CCGAGGCCCTGGCCGACCATGCCGTCCACTACGAGGCGAGCGCGATCCCCAAGCTGCGCCAGGCGCTGGCGGCGGTCGGGCGCACCCTCGATGAACGGATGCCGGCCTTCGCCTTCCTCGATGTCGGCTCCGGCAAGGGGCTGGTCGTGATGCACGCGGCCCGGCACCCGTTCCGCGAGATCGTCGGTGTGGAGATGGCGGCCGAACTGCACGCCATCGCCGAGCGCAACGCCGCACGCTTCGCCGCGGCCCATGCCGATGCGGCACCGATGCGCTTCGTGGCGGGCGACGCGCTGAGCTGCCCGCTGCCGGAGGGTCCACTCGTCGTCTATCTCTACAACCCGTTCGACGCGACCATCCTGCGCCCCTTCGCGGCCCGGCTCGAGGCGGCGGTCTCGCGCGAACGGGAGATTCTCGTGGCCTACGTCAACCCGATCCACCGCGACGTCTTCGATCGCCCGGATCGCTACCAACCGTTGTGGGACAACGGTCGCGTCATCGTCTATCGCTGCCAGCCGGCGGAGAAGGCGACCGCATGAGCGAGCCTCGGCTGTCGGTGATCATCACGACGTTCAACCGGCCTCGCCTGGTCCAGGAGGCGATCGAAAGCGTGCTGGGGCAGGACGTCGGGCCACCGTTCGAGATCGTCGTCGTCGACGACGGGTCGACGGGGGAGACGCGAGACGCGCTGCAGCGCTTCGGGCGGGCCATCCGTTACGCCCGCCAGGACAATCTGGGGCTCAATCCGGCCCGCAATCACGGCCTGCGGATCGTCCAGGGAGACCTGGTGGCGATTCTCGACGACGACGACATCTGGCTGCCGTTCAAGACGCGGACGCTGCTGCCGGCGTTGGCGCGCCATCCGGAGGCCGGTTTCGTCCACAGCAACTTCTTCGTCTGGAAGCCGGAGCGCGACGAGCGGCATCCCGACGGTTTGCACACCTGGTTTCCTCGGCCGTTCACGTGGCCGGAGCTGTACCGCGAGCGGACAGACGTCGCGGTGCCGGCGGCGCCGGGCCGCGCCAGCGACGGAGCGGGCGGTGGACTCGATCGCGACGCGCGCACCGTCGAGGCCTGGGTCGGCGATCTATACTACTGGAGCCTGTTCTCGCCGATGGTGCTGCCGAGCACCGCCATCGTCCGCCGCAGCGCGCTCGGCGGAAACACGTGGTTCTACGACGAGAACCAGGTTGGCGACTGGGAGTTCTTCGCCCGCCTGTCGCACCGCTGCGGCGGCGTCTTCGTGCCCATCGAGACCACGCTCAATCGCAGCCACGACGACGCGTTCCGTCTGACGCGGGCTGGCGCGACGATCCGCGTGCTCCGCCGCATCGGTCTGATCCGTCGCGTGTGGCGGAGCGATCCGGAGTTCATCCGCGCCCATGGCGATGAGCTCGATCGGGTCGAGGCCGGGTGCCTGCGACAACTGGCCAAGGCCAGCATCATCGCCGGCGACTACGCCACCGCGCGCGAAGCGATGCAGACGGTTGGCGTCCTGCCCGGGCAGGGACGGACGAGCGACGCGCTGCTGCGCGCGGCCGCCCTCGTGCCCGGAACGGCGTCGGCGATTGGCGCGTTGCGATGGCTGCGCGGGCGCCTGCCAGCCAGGAAACGGGCCCGCGGCTTCTGACCGCGGTGCCCGACACGCCGATGCCTCGCCGGTACGTTTCGCCACGCCTCCGCGGCGCGACGCGCGCCTGCGCGGTCATGCTGCTGGTCGCCGCCGCGCCAGTGCCGGCATCGGCGACCACCCTCGTCGTCCTGGTCAGCAAGCGCGCGATCGTCATCGGCGCCGACAGCATGCGGACGCTGGCCGGCGGCGGCACCGAGTCGGTCTGCAAGATTCACGATTACGAGGGCATCGTCTACGGCTTCGCCGGGGCGGTCAGCTCGGAGCGCTTCGATGCGACGAGCATCGCGTCCCGCGAACTGGCCGGCGGGGGAGACCTGCGAGAGAAGGCGACACGCATCGCCGACGCGCTGCAGGCCGGCCTGGTCGCGCACTTCAAGACCCGCCAGATCGATCGGACGCGGCGTGAGCTGGTCGAGGGGCAGCGTGGCCGCCCGGTCACCGGCTTCGTCGCCGCACTGGTCGGCGGCAAGCCGGTCGGCTTTCTCGTGCTGGTGCTCGCCGAACCGTCGGCGGATGGCGTGGTGCTCACGACCAGGGTGGAACCGCTCGACACACTCGGCCCGGATCGGGCGATTTTTCTGAGCTCGCAGCACCAGGAAGTGATCCAGCGCGCCAACCGGACCATGGGTGACCGGCAGGAAGCGTCGGTCGCCGAACTGCTCACCGCAGCGAGCGATCTGGTCGCGCTCGATCTCGCCCTCGAGGCCGACCGTGCCCCGGCCCAGCGGAAGTCTGGCCCGCCGGCGACCGTCGCCGTCATCGATCGCGACGGCTTCCGCTTCACCGAGCCAGGCGTGTGCAGACCTGCGGAGGGCAGCCGACCGCGCGGTGGCGAACGCTGACGCAGCGCACCAGCGAAGACGAGCGTGTGCTTGTGAGGGGGGGCGCGGGATCAGTCGCGCGCGAGGCAGGAGTTGGTGCCGAGGGACGGAATCGAACCGCCGACACCGTGATTTTCAGTCACGTGCTCTACCAACTGAGCTACCTCGGCGACACCAGACAGAAGACGGATTCTAGCAAACGCCGTGACGGAGGTCTACTCCCCGGGGCATCACGCCCCGGCGCGGCGGATCGCGATGCTCGATGGCGCCCTGGATCCGACGCAGTTTCGTGAAGCGCGTCATGCGACTCCGTCCAACCCGGCCCCTGAAAGCCCGATCCGGCCCCGAGATGGGCGCGGATCGGACGCCGGAGAGGAGAGGAAGCGCTAGCGGCCGGCGCCGCGGGCGGTGGCGGCTGCGGCGACCGGCGGGTCGGCGACTTCCGCTGCCGCTGCCGCGGGCGCGCCGTTTAGGCCCAGTTCCTTGCGAACCTTCTCTTCGATCGACTTGTAGGTGTCGCGGTTGTCCTTGAGGAACTGCTTGGCGTTCTCGCGGCCCTGGCCGAGACGCTCGCCGTTGAAAGCGAACCACGTGCCGCTCTTCTCGATGATGCGCTTGTCGACGCCGAGGTCGAGCAGGTCGCCTTCCTTCGAGATGCCCTCGCCGTACATGATGTCGAACTCGGCCTCGCGGAACGGCGGCGCCAGCTTGTTCTTGACGATCTTGACGCGGGTGCGCCCGCCGACGACCTGGTCGCCGTCCTTGATGCTGGCGATGCGGCGGATGTCGACGCGGACCGACGAGTAGAACTTCAGCGCGCGGCCGCCGGTCGTGGTTTCGGGGTTGCCGAACATCACGCCGATCTTCTCGCGGAGCTGGTTGATGAAGATGAGACAGGTGTTCGACTTGGACACGGCGCCAGTCAGCTTGCGCAGCGCCTGCGACATCAGGCGGGCCTGCAGGCCCATCTGAGCCTCGCCCATCTCGCCCTCGATCTCGGCCTTCGGCACGAGCGCGGCGACCGAGTCGACGACGACCACGTCGACGCTGTTGGAGCGGACGAGCACCTCGACGATTTCGAGCGCCTGTTCGCCGTTGTCGGGCTGTGAGACGAGGAGGTTCTCGAGGTTGACGCCGAGCTTGGCGGCGTAGCTGGCGTCGAGGGCGTGCTCGGCGTCGACGAACGCGGCCATCCCGCCCTTGGCCTGGGCCTGAGCGATGACCTGGAGGGCCAGGGTGGTCTTGCCCGACGACTCCGGACCGTAAATCTCGATGACGCGGCCGCGGGGCATCCCGCCAACGCCGAGGGCGTAATCGATGCTGATGGACCCGGTGGGGATGCTCGCGATGGTGGCGACGGCGTCTTTCTGGCCGAGCCGCATGATCGAGCCCTTGCCGAATTGCTTCTCGATCTGGCTCATGGCCATCTCGATCGCCCGCGCACGTTCCTTGTTGTCGTCTGCCATGCTGCCTCCGCGAAAACCGCCTGTCCCGACCGACCCCGCGCCTTGCTGAAGTCGGGCCCAGCTTACGAGGGCCGGGTCCGGGCTGTCAAGCGAAAATCGCTCGACGAATGATTGCAAATATAGCTATATGAGCGGCTTACGGATATGGCGACTTTCGCCATGGTGCCCGGGATCGGCCGTCCACGGGAAGGGGACGGGTTCGCGAGCCGAGGTCTGACCGATAAGCGATCGGGCCGCGCCTGAAGTCCGATCTGGTAGGGTGTCGCCCGATGCCGAGTCCGGTGGGACACGCCCTGGGAGGGTTCGCGATCGGCTGGCTCGCCGCGCGGTCGAGCCGGCTTCCGCGGCCGCTCCTGGCCGCGGCCGCCTTCGCATCGCTCGGAATGGTCCCGGACGTCGACGTGCTCGTCGAAGGGAGCCACCGGCTCTACACCCACTCCGTCGCGGCCATGGGGCTGGTGGGCGCCCTGGCTGCGGTCGCCCTCGGGGCCTTCAGCGGGCTGACGTCCGGCGAGCGCAGGACACTGGCGATCGCCGCGGCCGCGGCCTACGGGTCGCACCTGCTGCTCGACTGGTTGGGCGACGACCGCAGCGTGCCGATCGGCATCCGCGCCCTGTGGCCCTTCACCGACGCCTATTTTCAATCGGCCTTCCGCTGGTTCCCACCCGTCGAGCGGCGCTACTGGCTGCCGGGTTTCTGGACCGCGAACCTGCGAGCGATCGGCTGGGAGATGCTGGTGCTTTCGCCGCTCGTCCTGCTCGCACTCGTCGCACGGCGGCCGCGAGCGACGTCGCGCTAGGCGTAACTGTAGAAGCCCTGGC
>JBDSLU010000375.1:0-2829 GCA_039916225.1 Vicinamibacteraceae bacterium | reverse complement strand
AGCGCGGAATGAGCGGCACTTCCCGTCCATCACGGACGAGAAGCCGCCGTCGCGGGGACAGCGTGAACTCACTGAAGCGGTATCGAACCACGTCGGCAGCTATCGGCCACCGATGGTATCAGAGAGGTTCATCGCGGAGCGATCGACCCGCGATATGCTCTGCGCCATCCATGGAAACGTCCGCCATTCGCTATCGTGTCGCGGATTTCCTCAAGCAGCACCCGCCGTTCACGGCGATGGAGGAAGGCGACCTCGTCGCGCTCGCCGCCGGCGGACGCGTCCGCTTCTTCGAGCCGCACGAGTACATCCTCTGCCAGGGAGAGCCGCGCAAGGTCCACGTGTTCGTCATCCAGCACGGCTCTGTGACGCTCTGGGACGAACGCGGCGGAGCGCCGCAGTTGCGGGACGTCCTTGGTGTCGGCGACCTGCTGGGCGCGGAGCAATTCAACGGCGAGCGCTCGTGCCTGTTTACCGCCCGCGCCGCCGGCGACGTCCTGCTGTACGGCTTGTCGGCGCCGGACTTCGGGGCGATGCTGGCGAAATACCCGTACGCGCGGCAGTACGTCTCGGCGCTGGGGAGCGTGATCAGCGACTTCCAATGGACGGACGGAGGTGGTGACCGCGGGCGGCTGTTCCTGCACGATGTCGCCCCTCCGCTCGCCATCGTCTCGCCAGCGCACACGGTGACCGACACGGCGCGGACCCTGGCGCTCATCGGGGGCGCCGTGGCCGTGACCAACGCCGACCAGCAGATTCTCGGCGTCGTGACGCCGGAGACCCTCCTGGGCTGGGTTGCGGCCGGCGCCGTGAACGCCGCCGGCCCCATCTCCGCGCTGACGCTCGCGCCGCCGCCGACCCTCGGGCCGGACGCCTCAATCGCCGACGCCGTGATGGCCATCGGCACGAGCGCCACCGGCGCCGTCGCCATGACCACCGACGGCAGCGTCGCGGGGCGCGTGCTGTCGATCGTGACGCCGCGCGACCTGGCGCCGGTGTTTGGCGACGAGCCAGCGTCGATTCTGCAGGCCATCCGCCGCGCGCCCGATGTGGCGTCGCTGGCGTCGCTCAACCAACGGGCCCGCGGCGCGGCGCTCCAGCAGCTGACCAGCGCCGCCGCAACGGACTGGGTCGCGCGATTCACGCAGGCCGTCGATTTCGGCGTCTTGAGCCGGGTCGTGGCGTTGACCGATTCGGACGAGCCCGGAGCGTGCTGGTGCGTGTGCGGCGCGTCGGGGCGGGCCGAATCGATGACTCGACGGGCGCCTCGCGTCATCCTCATGCACGCCGGGTCGTCGGACCAGGCCACGGCGGCGGCCGCCTACCGGCGCGTCGCCGATGGGCTCGCGCAGTGCGGCTATCTTCCGGCGGCGGCGGCGCCTAGCGGCGAGTTCGACGTCGCGAGCGTCTCCGAATGGAGCCGCCGATATGCGGCCTGGATTCAGCAGCCGGTCGTCGAGGAAATGTCGAAGAACCGCGCACTTTTCGACGTGTATCCCTTCCATGGCGCGCCGTCGCCCTGGCAGCAGACGCGGGCGAGCATTGCCAGCGCGATCGATCGCGACATCATCCGCGTCCTCGCGCACGACTGCCTGGCCAGCCTGCCGCCCATGACGTTCTACCAGGACGCCGTGATCGAGCAGGGCGGCGAGGAGAGCCGCGTCTTCCGCCTCGAGCACAGCGCGCTGCGGCCGCTCGTCGACCTCGGCCGCGTGTTCGGCATGGCCTCGCGAGAGACGACGCGCACGTCGACGCTGGAGCGGTTGGCGATTGCGCGACGGCTGTTGCCGGCCCACGAACGGGTCTTCCGGGACGCGGCCGAGACGCTGCGCATCGTGCTCTGGCTTCAGGCGCGCGTCGGCATCGCCCAGGGCACGGACGGCACCGAGCTGCCGCTGCCGCTCCTCAGCCGCCAGGATCGGCACATGCTGAAAAGCGGCTTTCCGGTCATCGAGCGCCTGCTCGCGTTGACCTCCGATCCCACCTGGCTGGCGACGATCTGATGGAACCCGCGTTCCTCGCCCGTCATCGCCAGGCGTTCGAGGCGACCTGGCGCCACGACACGCCCGTCGACGACGTGCGCTTCGTCGTGCTGGATTCGGAGACGACCGGACTCGACCCTCGGACCGATCGTCTGATCACGATCGGCGCCGTCGTGGTGCGCGGCGGGGCGATCCACCTGGACGATGCCTTCGACGCGCTCGTTCGCGTGCCGAAGAACACCAGCGCCGTGACCGTCCATGGCGTCACCCGTGACGAGGCCCGCGCCGGCGTCGAGGAAGCGGAGGCGCTCGAACGCTTCCTCGATTACGTCCGCGACGGCGTCATCGTCGGACACCATATCGGGCACGACATCGCCACGTTCGATACCGCCTACGGGCGACACTGGGGAGCGCGGATGCTCAATCGCAGCATGGACACGATGGATTTGACGCTGCATCTCGAGAAGGACGGCGCATTCGCCGGCCGTCCGCCGATTCGCCGCTTCACCCTCGATGCCCTGTGCGAGATGTTCGGCGTGATTCCGCACGATCGCCACACCGCCAGCGGCGATGCGTTCATCACCGCGCAGGTCCTGCTGCGGCTGCTCAAACTGGCCTCGCGCCACGGTCGGACGACGCTTGCCGGCGTCAGCGAAGCGTTCATCGTCGCCGAGGCATCCGCGTGACGGACGGGCTGCGGCTGTCTAGAACCGTCGGCCGACCCGGAGGATGAAGGCGCGGCCGTTCATGCCGAAGGGCGAATGGCTGGGAAACGTCTGAATGCCATTGAACGAATTGACGGTCGTGTTGCGATCCGGGAACACGTCGAGCAGGTTCTGCACGACGGCGC
>JBDSLU010000374.1:0-20297 GCA_039916225.1 Vicinamibacteraceae bacterium | reverse complement strand
GAATCCCGGGTCGACGAAGCTGGCGGCGCGAATCTCGTCGGGCAGCATGTCGACCCCGAGCTGCTGCCGACCGCCGCCGAGGGTGATGGCCCGCTCGATGAAGTTCTCGAGCTGACGGACGTTGCCGGGCCACTCGTAGGCCATCAGCTGTCGCACCGCTTCCTGCGAGAAGCTGACGTTGTGGCGCGGCGGGTCGAGGTCGCGCCCGATGCGATCGCAGAAGTGCTGGACGAGCAGCGGGATGTCCTCGCGCCGCTCGCGCAGCGCCGGCAGCCGCACCGGAATCACGTTGACGCGGTAGTAGAGATCCTCGCGGAACGTGCCCTCGCGCACCATCTTCGCCAGATCGGAGTTGGTCGCGGCGATGACCCGGACGTCGATGCGCGTCGACACCGACTCGCCGACCCGCTCGAACTCGCGCTCCTGAAGCACCCGCAGCAGCTTGGCCTGCAGGTTGGCCGACATGGTTCCGATCTCGTCGAGGAACAGCGTGCCTTTGTGGGCCTGCTCGAAGCGGCCGACGCGGGGGCCGACGGCGCCGGTGAAGGCGCCCCGGACATGCCCGAACAACTCGGCTTCGAGCAGTGTTTCCGGCAGCGCGCTGCAGTTGAGGGCGACGAAACGCTGGTCGCGGCGCGGGCTGTTGTGGTGAATGGCCCGGGCCACCAGCTCCTTGCCGGTACCGGTCTCGCCGCTCACCAGAATGGTGCTGGTCGTCGAGGCGACGGTCTCCAAAACGTCGAACAGCTCACGAAGCACACGACTCTGGCCGATGATCCCTTCGAACCGGTAACGGGCTTGGAGCTGCGAACGCAGATAGGCGTTCTCGTTCCGCAGGCGGCGCTGTTCGAGGGCGCCGTGCAGGACGTGCAGCAGTTCCTCGCTCTGGAACGGTTTCGTGATCAGGTCGGCGGCGCCCCGTTTGATGAGGGCGACGGCATCGCGGACGGTGCCGTAGCCGGTCATGACCACGACGAGGATGTCCGGGTAGCGGTCGAGCGCGGCGTCGAGGACGCCGGTGCCGGCCAGCCCGGGAAGTCGCAGGTCGGTCAGGACGACGTCGAAGGCGAACTGGCTGAGCGCAGCAACAGCCTCCTCGCCGGCGTGGGCCTGGACGACGTGATAGCCGGCGTCGGCGAGCAGGTCGGCGAGCGCGAGACGCAGCGGCGTCTCGTCCTCGACGAGCAACAGATGCGCTTTGGGTTCAGGCATTTACCACGGGCGACAAGATTTTGGCGCCCACCGAGGCACCCCGTCAACGCTGTAGCTGCGGGCGATCGGTGCCGATAGTGTGAACGACAGTCGGGGAATTCGTAGTTGGAGGGATGAGGCCCATGGTTGGAGATCGCAAGACGTTATCGATCCTGCAGGCGTGTCAGCACGTCGGGGTCAGCCGCCGCACCATTTACAACTGGATCAACAGCGGTAAGGTTGAATACGTGAGAACGGCGGGCGGATCGGTGCGAATTTTCGCCGACTCGCTGTGGCGCAAGCCCGACTCGCAGGCGGATGGCCTCGAGCACGGCGCAGAAGTAGCGACCCCGCCGGCGGCCTAGGGTCGCGGATCAGGCGTTCGATGAGCCACGCCGCACCCCAGCCCGCACGGGATACTGCCGCCTCCGGCGTCGAGCCGGAGTCTGCCGAGGTGTTGTTCCATCGGCTGAACAACCTGCTCGGGGTGGTGCTCGTGAACGCTGAACTGCTCGAAGCGAAGGCACCGGACGCGGCCGCACAGGCCCGTGCCGGTCAGGTGGTGGCGAGCGTGCTGGACGCCCTCGCAACTGCCCGTGCCTTGCGCATCCGTATGGGTTCGTAGGCCCGTCTGGGCCCCGCGGCTCCCCGCCGCGGCGTGCGTTGCCTGGCGATCCACCTCGTCAGCACCTTCGTGTCACTACTGACGAAACCGTAAGCCAGCGGTCAAGGATCCGTCACCTGTCGACGGGATTCCGTCAACATCTTGACAGCTCAGTCGGCAAAATCTGCACGCGTTTTCACACGCTGGCACGGCGCTAAGTGCCACCAAATACAAAGGTTGTCACCTTTGTGCGGCCTTGGCCCGGGTCGCCGGATGCCACTCGCTGATTCTGGTACCGGGGTTGCTCATAGAGGAGGCGCATCCACCCTGGGGGCGCCTGTTGGTGCCTTCGAGTCAGCAAGCCCGGAGACGCCATGGCTATCCCCACCGTCGAGACCGTGACCCCGCAGGACCGTATCGTGTCCAGCCTGCCTTTCGTCGAGTCCGTCGCCCGCCGGGTGGCCGCCTCGATGCCGCACACGATCGACCTTGGCGATCTGGTCCAGGACGGGATGGTCGGCCTGATTGACGCCGCGCATCGCTACGACGATGGCCGTGGCATCAAGTTCGAGACCTTCGCCGAGCGCCGCGTTCGCGGGGCCATGATCGACGCCCTGCGCAAGGATGCCTGGCCGCGCGGCGTCCGCCGCCAGCGCCGGGAGCTGGAAGCTGCCCGCGAGGCCATTCGTCGCGAAACCGGCTACGAGCCGTCCCTGGCCGACCTCGCTGCCCGCGTCGGCACCGACGAAGCCCGGCTGGGCCGGACGATCGTCCGGATCAGCACCATCGAGTCGACGTCGATGCTGTCGTCGTCGCCCGACGGGCCCCCGGATGTGATGCTGCCCGACCTCTGCGTGCCGCCCGAAACACCGACCCCCGACCGCGCCTACGAGGCCTCGGAGACCCGGACGCGCGTGCGCCAGGCTCTCCAGACCTTGCCCCCGCGCGAGCGTAAGGTCATCGGGCTCTACTACTTCCGCGAAGTCACGATGAAGCAGATCGGGGCCCAGATCGGGGTCAACGAGTCGCGGGTGTCGCAGCTTCATGCCCGCGCCATCCAGCGCCTGCAGAAGGCCCTCGGCGGCGGCTTCTCGACCACGTCGCTGGCGGCGTTCCAGGCGGCCAAGGCCCGTCAGGCCGAGCGCCAGGCGGTCGAGGCGGCCGACGGACCGCGCGGCGTGCTGGTGCCCTACCCGGTGACGTCCCGGACCACTCGCAGCAGTTCGGACAGCCGGAAGGGCTTGGGCAGCCAGCGGCAGCCGCTCTCGACCAGGAACCGCTCGGCTTCCGTGCCGGCGACGTCCCCGGTCACGAAGATCACCCGCCGCGCCAGCGCCGGGTAGTGTTCGACGAGGGCCCGGTAGAATGCCGGGCCATCGAGACGCGGCATCTTGAGGTCGCAGATGATCGCGTCGAACGTGCGGCGGGCGGTGGCCTCGAGCCCCGCCTGGCCGTCGCCGGCGTGGGTCACCACGTAGCCGGCATCCCCCAGGCATTCGACGACGGCCGACGCCAGGCCGGGCTCGTCTTCCACCAGCAGCACGGCTGCGCCCGCCCGTGGTTCCGGAGATGGCCCCAGGACCGGTTCTGGTCGCTTGACCGGCTTGGTCGAGGCCGTCGGCAGTTCGATCCGGAAAGTCGCGCCCTCGCCGGCCGCGGAGTGCGCGGAGATCGCGCCGCCGTGCTCCTGGATGATCGCGTAGGCGACCGTCAGTCCCAGCCCGGTGCCCTGACCGACCTCTTTCGTCGTGAAGAACGGGTCGAAGATCCGCGGCAACACCTCCGGGGCCAGGCCCGGGCCGTCGTCCGACACCTCGAGCAGCACCACGTCGCGCTCGCCGTCGTGCCACGTCCGCACCACCAGCGTGCCGCGGCCGGCGGTGGTGATCATCGCCTGTTCGGCGTTGATCACCAGGTTCAGCAGCACCTGTTGCAGCTGGTGGGGATCGGCGAAGACGTGCGGCAGGCCCACCGCCAGCGCGTCGATCAGCGTGATGTTGCCGAGGCGCTGCTCGTGCTGCCGCAGCGCCAGCGTGTCGCGGACGACGTCGTTGACGTCGACGGTGGCGCGGGTGGAGTGCCGCTTGCGCGCGAAGGTCAGGAGGTGGCGGACGATTCGAGCGGCCCGCTCGGCCTCGTGGAGGATGGTGTCGAGCCCTTGGCGGATTTCGGGTCCGGCCTGCCTGCGGGCCATTCGCTCGGCCCACATCAGGATCGACGCGAGCGGGTTGTTCAGCTCGTGGGCGACCCCGGAGATGGTCTGGCCGAGGACAGCCATCTTCTCGGCCTGGAGGAGTTGCTGATAGAGATCGCGGGTCTCTTCTTCCAGCTTGCGGCGCTCGCTGACGTCGCGGAGCAGGGCATCGACCTGCAGGGTGTCGGGCGTGGGCCCGGGCTGGGCCTGGCCGGTGACCTCGATCCAGAGCGGCACATCGTCGGCCCGCCGGAGCCGCAAAAGGTAGTCGGACACGGCGCCGTCCCGCCGCAGGCGCTCGAGGAGTGCCGCCCGCGCCGCCGGGTCGACGAAGCGGGCCGGATCGAAGGGCCGGACGTCCGCTGCCGGAGCATCGGCCGGGTAGCCGAAAAGCAGCCGCAGGTAGGGGTTGGCGGCGCTCGTCGTGCTGCCGGCATCGGAGAGCGTCCCGAGGTGCACGCCCTCGTGCACCATCTCGAAGAACCGCGCGTAAGCGTCCGGCGAGAGGCGGGATTCGCTCATGGCCCCAGGACTCTAGCAGGCCGTCCAGCGGGCCGCCGACCCTTTGTTCGGGGTATCGAATCGATTCGTTTCAGCCGATTGACAGTGAGCCGGGCCAGCCCTACTCTGGTCGGGCTAGAAATACCGAGACGCCGTGTGGAGGCACATGCACATGATTCGCTGGAAGTCCGTCCTCGTTAGTACCGCCGCGCTGGCCCTGGCCGCGCTCGCCGTCGCCGCTCCGGCGCGCGCCCAGAGCTCGCGCCCGACGGTCGCCATCCTCGATCTCGACTACGGCGCCATTCAGCACTGGTGGGAAGGCAACTGGGACATCGGCAAGGGCGTTGCCGACCTGATCGTCGACGGTCTGGTCGAAGACGGCAGCTTCCGCATGATCGAACGCAAGCGCCTCGACGCCATTCTCGCCGAGCAGAACTTCTCGAACAGCGATCGCGCCGATCCGAGCGCGGCCTCGGTGGCCAAGATCGGCAAGGCGCTCGGCGTGAAGTACCTGCTGGTCGGCTCGATCACCAAGTTCGGGACCGAGAAGAAGGGCATGGCCGTCGGCGGTGGCGGATTCGGCCGGATCGGCGGTGCCATCGGCTCGGTCGGCACGCAGAAGGGCAAGGCCAACGTCGCGATCACGGTCCGCATGATCGATTCGTCGACCGGCGAGATCATGGCCAGCGCCAAGGGTGACGGCACCTCGCAGCGCAGCGGCCTGATGCTGGGCGGCGGCGGGGCGGGGAGCGGCGGCGGCGGCGCCGGCGGCTTCTCGATGACGTCGTCCGACTACCGCGACACGATCCTCGGTGAAGCGACCGAGGCGGCCGTCAAGATGTTGGTCGAGAAGCTGGTGGCGGCCAAGAGCCGCCTGTAGGACCCGAGGTCAGGCTCTGGAATCGTCAGCGCGACGGTTCCGGAGTCGCTCCCCGGTCGCCCAGGGCGAACGTCATGCGCCCCAGCATGACGGTTTCGCCGTTGACGTGGGCGCGGCCCTGCAGCACGCCGACCCGGCTGCGCAGGCGCTGGACGCGGGCCTCGATGACCACCGAATCGCCCGGGCGCACGATCCGACGGTAGCGGACGCGCTCGATCCCGCCGAAGAAAATCAGCTTGTTCTTGTTCTCGGGCTTGCCGAGGATGAGGATGGCGCCGACCTGAGCCACGGCCTCGGTGAGGATGGTGGGAGGCAGCGCGGCCGTGCCGCGGCCGTCATCCCACAGCAGCGGTTCGTTGCGGCTGATGTTCTTGATGCCGACGATCCGCTTGTCGAGCTCGAATTCGGTGACGCGGTCGACCAGCAGGAACGGATACCGGTGCGGCAGGATGCGTTCGATGGCCTGGTAGTCGAGCGGGAGCGTCAGGGACATGACAGGCCAGTATAATCGGGCAGGGTGACACACTCTTCTTCTTCCGGGTCGCCCTTCGGCGCGCGTGCCAGCGAACGACAGCAGCTGCTGACGCTGTTCGACCTGGCGCACCAGGTCACGTCGGTCCTCGACGAGGACGAGCTCTTCGAGAAGATCCGCGAGCTCCTCGGCCGGCTGATCCCCTACGACGCGTTTGCCGTCTACCTGCTGCACCCGCACCGGCCGGAGCTCCGCATCGCCTATCCGTTCGGCTATCCGGAGGGGATCGCCGAGAACTTCCGGCTCAAGGTGGGCGAGGGTATCGTCGGGACCGCCGTGGCGGAGCAACGCCCGCTGCTGATCCCCGACCTCGCCAACGAGCCGCGCTACAAGAACCTCGTGCCGGGGATGCGCACCGCCCTGGTCATGCCGTTGGTCTACAAGACGCGGGTCATCGGCGCGCTCAACATCCTGAGCAAGCATCCGAACGCCTTCGACGAAACCGACCAGCCGCTCCTCGGTCAGTTCGCCGCCGCCGTCGGCGTGGCCCTCGAGCACTCCCGGCTGTTCGAAGCCGAGCGCCGCAACAGCGATACGTTCGAGACGCTGGCTGAGATCGGCCATGAGCTGGCGTCGATCCTCGATCTCGACGAGCTGCTGACGCGCCTCGGGCAGCTGGTCAAGCGCGTCATCGACTACCGCAACTTCGGCGTGCTCCTCCTCGATGGCGAGCAACGCCTCTGCGTGAAGGCCTCAGTCGCTTTCGGCGAAGCGTGCGAGCAACGAACCTTCGCCCTGACCGAAGGCCTGGTCGGCTACGCCGCGCTGCACGGCGAAGCGGTGCTGGTCGGCGACGTGACCAAGGACGCGCGCTACCTGCCGTGCGTCGAGGACGTGCGGTCCGAGCTGGTCATCCCGCTGATGCTGAAGGAACGCTGCATCGGCGTCTTCGACCTCGCCAGCGCCGAGCTCGACGCCTTCTCGCGGCAGGACATCCAGATGCTGACGCCGCTCGCCAACATGATGGCGGTGGCGATCGAGAACGCCCGGCTCTACGAAGCGGTTGCCGCCAACGAGCATCGCCTCGAGAAGGAAGTGCGCTTCGCGCAGCGCGTCCAGCAGGCGCTGTTGCCGCAGGAGCTGCCGACGCGGCTGCGCGGCGTCGACGTGGCGGCGCGGTTCGAGGCCGCGCGCGAGCTCGGCGGCGATCTCTACGACTTCCTCACCCCCGAGCCGAACGGCCTCGTCGTCGCCGTCGGCGACGTGTCGGGCAAGGGCGCCCCGGCGGCGCTCTACAGCGCGTTCGCCGGCGAACTGGTGCGCGGCCGCACCTATCGCCGACGCTACACCTCGGTCCAGTCGTCACCGTCCGGCGTGCTGGCGGCGATGAACAACATCCTCCACGAGCGACAGCTCGAGGAGTACTACTGCACGCTCTGCTACGCGTCGTTCGATTTCAGGCGACGGCTGGTCACGATGGCCAACTCCGGACTGCCGTATCCCATCCGCTGCACTGCCGAGGGCTGCGCCCCGATCGAGCTGCCGGGCATCCCGCTCGGCTCGTTCTCGGGGACGCCCTACGACGAGGCGACGTACTCGCTGTCGGTGGGCGACGTCTTCGTGATCTGCTCGGACGGAATTTCCGAGGCGATGAACGAGGACGGGGCGGAGTTCACGTCGCCCAGGCTGATCGCGGTCGTCGAACGGATGCGCGACGGTAGCGCCCAGGCGATCGTGGACGCCATCTTCGAAGCCGTCGAGGCGTTCCGCGGCGAAGCCATCCAGAACGACGACATGACCGCCGTTGCGATCAAGATCACCGCGTAGGAGACGCCTGTACAGCAAAAAGCCCGCGCGTCACCGGACAGTGATCGCGCGGGGGGAGAAGCTGTGTGTGCCGCCGTTGGCGGCAGAAACTGGAACAGGTCGCGATCGGATCGTTGACGAACGAGACGGAGTACGGCGATGCCAGCGCCTGCCTGTGTTTATCGCACCCCGTTGACCCGACGCGACCTGCCGCCCTTACTTCAAATGGCGTGCCGGGCCAGCCGCGGGTCGAAAGTGCTGAAGATCTCCGGCCGCGCCGGGGCGCGCCGCGGTGACGTCCTGATTCGATGACGGGGCTGAGGACAGTGCGTCCATCCAACGCGGACAGTCGGCCGGTGCCCGCCGTGCGGATCCGGCTCGCCAACGACGCCCCGGTGCGCGCCGAGCGCGGTTACGTTCTGTACTGGATGGTGGCGGCACGGCGGGCCCGCTCCAACTTCGCCCTGCAGAGGGCGGTCGAGCTGGCCGTGGAGCTGCAGCGGCCGCTGGTCGTTTTCGAGCCGCTGCGGGCCGGCTACAGCTGGGCGAGCGATCGTCTCCATGCCTTCGTCCTGCAGGGCATGGCCGACAACGCCAAGGCGTTCGCGAAGACGCCGGCGCGCTACTTTCCGTACGTCGAAGCCGCGGCTGGGGAGGGCAGCGGGCTGCTCGAGGCGTTGGCGGCTGACGCCGCGGTCGTCGTCACCGACGACGCCCCCTTCTTCTTCCTGCCGCGGATGGTCGCCGCCGCAGCCAGCCGCCTGGACGTCCGCGTCGAGGCCGTCGACGGCAACGGCGTCCATCCGCTGCGTGCCGTCGAGCGTGTGTTCCCGACGGCGTTCTCGTATCGTGCCCACCTGCAGAAGGTGCTGCGGGGACTCCTCGACGACGTGCCGCTGGCCGACCCGCTGGCCGGCGTTCGCCTGCCGCCGGCACCGTCCCTGGACGGAACGCTGGGGCGGTGGGCCGAGGCGTCTCGGGATCTGCTGACCGGCACCGCACCGGTCCTGGCGCGACTGGCGATCGACCACAGCGTGCCGCCGGTAACGACGCGGGGCGGGGCCGACGCCGGTCGGGCCCGGCTGGCGGCGTTCATCGGCCGTGACCTCGACACCTACGCCGACGATCGTGACGAGCCCGATGCGCCGCGGACGAGCGGCCTGTCGCCCTACCTGCACTTCGGCCACGTCTCGGCGCACGAAGTGTTCGAGGCCGTGATGTCGCGCGAAGGGTGGACGCGGCGGCAGCTGGCCCCGTCCGGCGGCGGCAAGCGCGAAGGCTGGTGGGGCGTCGGCCGCGGCGCCGAGTCCTTCCTCGATCAGCTCGTCACGTGGCGCGAGATCGGCTTCAACGCCGCCGCGCATCTGCCCGATCACGACCGCTACGAGACGCTGCCGGCGTGGGCGCAAGCCACGCTCGCGGCGCATGCCGGCGATCCGCGTCCGCACCGCTACCAGCGCCACACCTTCGAGCGCGCCGAGACGCACGATCCGCTGTGGAACGCGGCTCAGACCGAGCTGGTACGCGACGGCCGCATCCACACCTATCTGCGGATGCTGTGGGGCAAGAAGATCCTCGAATGGTCGCCGACGCCGGAGTCGGCCCTCGAGACGATGATCGTCCTGAACAACAAGTACGCCCTGGACGGTCGCGATCCGAACTCCTACAGCGGCATCTTCTGGTGTCTCGGGCGCTACGACCGGCCGTGGGGACCAGAACGCGAGATCTTCGGCACAGTGCGCTACATGAGCAGCGAGAACACCGCGCGGAAGCTCAAGGTGAAGGGCTATCTGGCCCGCTACGGGCCGTCGTTGCTGCCCTGATGTGCCTTGCGGCGCGCGGTCGGCCCGGATAGTGTGAAGCCCGAGTGTGACCATGCCCCCGACCGAGACCCGCGCCTTTGCGCACCGCGTGCGTTTGAACCTCGACGCCATCGACGCCGTCGTGTCGGTCGCCCCGGCCAAGGCGCACCAGGTCACCCAACTCGTCCTGACCCTGATCGGGCTGATCGTCCTGCCGCGCGAGAGCCACTATCTCGCTGCCGCCGGCCACCAGACGTTGCCGGCGCTCTGCGCCGAAGGCTGGCCGGCCTGGATCATCGCCCACGATTCGTCACGCCGTCCCGATGGCGCGCCGGACACATTGGGCGACTTGCTGTGGCACCTGAAGTCGACGATCACGTCGGGCCAGATCCGCATGACCGCCGGCGATCCACCGTTCAAGGACGTCGCGGTCTATTTCGACCAGCAGGTGGCGGGCGGCGGGATCGCGACCTGGTCGGCATCGATCCCGGCGCCCGATTTGCGCGTGTTCTGCGTCAAGCTGGCCGGCCTCATCGCCGGCCCGGACTGAGGTCGACATGCGGCGCGCGACCACCCACGGCGGTGCCTGTGCGCCGGTCGTCGCCGCGCTGCTGATCGTCGCGTCGGTGGCGTCGGCGCGGGCCGCCGACGTCCGCTGCGACTACGGGAGCGCGATCGAGTGCACCGCCTCGGGATGCGCGGCCACGCCCGTCGCCGGCGCGCACCTCGTGCTTCCTGACGCCGCGACGCTCGTGGCGGCGACGCGGCGAGCGTCGGACGCCGCCAGCCTGCCGTCCATTCAGGTGTGCGATGCGACGGCGTGCTCGCCGATCCGTGTCCGCGTCGCGCGGAGCGGCGCCTTTGCCAACATCGCCCAGGAGGGCGGCGCGCACTTCGTCAAGGTGGCGATGGTCGACGTCCCGCCGGGCATTCACGCCGGTGACTTCCTCGAAGTCGCGGCGCGCTTCCTGACGACCGTGACCTACGTCGGATCGTGCCCGGCCCTCGTTCGTCCAACGGGTGGCAAATGAGTCGCGCCGCGCGTATGGTCTCCGTCATGGACGCCGACTCCGTCGTCACCGCCCCGCCGCTTCCTGCGCCGGCGCCGTCGGGGCGCCGCTGGAACGCGGATCGCATCGTCAGCCTGACGGCGATCGCGATCGGCCTGTTCAGCCTCTTCGTCACGGTCTACCAGACCTACCTGACGCGGCAGGCGCAGAGCGCATCGGTGCTGCCGTACCTGGCGTTCGGCGTGACGTCGAACGACGACGGCGCCTACGTCACGCTGCGCAACGACGGCGTCGGTCCGGCGCGCATCGAAGCGTTCCGCATCCACTACAAGGGCCAGGCGCGGGACATCGACCCCTTCGAGTTCTATCTCGCGATGAAGCCCGACACGCGAGCCGGCCTGTCGGTGGACAAGGTCACGCCCGGCCGGCTGCTGCCGGCCAACTCGACGATCCAGATGTGCGGCGGCGGGGGCGGGGATCGTCTCCTCGTCCTGGCTGAGATGCTCAAGTTGTTCGCGCTGGCCGATGCGCCCCGGTCGTGGCTGATCTCGCTCGGCGCGGCCGGGACGGAGAAAGCCGTGATGGAAGTCGAGTATTCGTCCGTCTACGGCGATCGCTGGCGCCTCCGTTCCAACCAGCTCGTGCCGCAGCCCTTCTAGTTCCTGCAGGTGACCATGCCCGGTGAACAGATCTATCCCTACGCGACGCATACCGACATCAAATTCCCGGCGCTCACCACCGTCGACGTGCCGGCGCTGGTCCGGGCGTGCACGGACAAGTGGTACAACCAGACGCTCTGCCAGGTGAACGACGCCGTCGTGCGCCTCGGCGTGGTGCAGGGCGAGTATCACTGGCACAAGCACGATCGGGACGACGAGTTCTTCTTCGTGCTCGACGGCCACTTCGTCATCGATCTCGAGGATCGCAGCGTGGTCCTGCAGCCGCAGGAAGGCTTCGTCGTGCCGAAGGGCGTGCTGCATCGCACCCGCGCGCCGGAACGCGCCGTCGTCCTGATGGTCGAGACCGCGACGATCGTCCCGACCGGCGACAAGTAGGCGGATGCAACCGGACGGCGCCGGCGGGGAGGCTGGGTCCCGCCACGATCGCTGACGAGTCTGGGGCGATGAACGGTCTCTTGGCCAAGGCGCTGCTCGCCTTCCTGGCGCTGCCCGGGATGGTGGCCTTCGTCATCCCGCTGCTCCTGATCACGCCCGCGACGCGCCGGCGATGGCTCGAGCGCTGGGGCCTGCTGCCGCTCGCGCTCGGCATCATCGTCCTGGGCCTGACCGTTCGCGAGTTCTACGTCGCCGGCCGCGGCACGCTGGCGCCATGGTCGCCGCCGCGGACGCTGGTGACGAGCGGTCTCTATCGCTACTCCCGCAACCCGATGTACGTCGGCGTGCTGCTGATCCTGTGCGGCTGGGCGGTTGGCCTGCGGTCCTGGCCGCTGGCGATCTATGCCGCTGGTGTCGCCCTCGCCGTGCATCTGCGGGTCGTGCTGCACGAGGAGCCGTTCCTCGCCCGCACTCACGGCGCCTGGACGGCCTATCGTGGACGCGTCGGCCGCTGGCTGGCCTGGTGAGGGCCCGGCGTATCATCGACCGCGGCTCGGCTGGCCGGGCTCCCGTGTCCGGGTTGCGGCGTCACGACCAGCCTGCTGGCGCTGGGGCGGGCCGACATCGGCGCCGCGTGGCACGCCAACCCGGCCGGCGCGGGCGTCGCGGTGTTGCTGGGGGGCCAGCGGTCATTGCCGCGGTCGCGCTGCACGCGCCGGCGACCCCGGGGCGAAGCCTGGCGTGGTTGCAGCGGCTCGATCGGCTGGCGATCGGCGGTCTGCTGACGGTGTGGGGGTGATCGTCGTCGCCATCTGCTTCTTCCCGGTCGTGCTGCTGGCCCTGCTCGCCGGCCGCAAGCCGACCCAGTGTGGGAACGCGGCACGGTCTGGCAGGGCTGAGCGCCCGCCGCCGCTTCGTGGCAGACTGGCGGGTAGGCGACTTCGCGACCGAGGAACTGGTCGCGACACGCAAGAAGGATTGAGTCCGATGTTTTCGATTTTGAACAAGCTGACTGGGCGCTCGGCGCCGGAAGCGGAGCCGCCCGTCGGCACGCCGGCCGCAGCGGCCGTGTCGCCGGCGGCCGCGTCCGGGTCGGCGACCGATCCGATCGCGCCGGTGCTGCCGCCACCCGACCTGAACATCGACGCGCTGATGGCACCGTCGGCGGCCGCGGCGAAACCGGTCGCCTTCGGTCCGGTCGACGCGGCGCGCACCGAGGCGCTCAAGGAAACGATCGTCACCGCGATCAGCACGGTGTTCGACCCGGAGATTCCGGTCAACATCTACGAGCTCGGCCTGATCTACACGATCCAGGCGGACGCCGAGAGCCGCGTCCACGTCGACATGACGCTGACCAGCCCGGCGTGTCCATCGGCGCAGCAGCTGCCGAGCGAAGTGCGCTACAAGGTCAAGGCGGTCGAAGGCGTCAGCGATTGCACCGTCGAAGTCGTGTGGGAGCCGCCGTGGACGAAGGACATGATGTCCGAGACCGCCAAGCTCACGCTCGGCATGTTCTGAGCCGCGCGGCGTGTCCGACTTCGATCTGGCGGCCTACGCGGCGCGCATCGGAACCGCGGTGCCCGACGCGATCGACCTGCCGGCGTTGCAGCGCCTGACCCAGGCGCACGTCGGCGCCATCGCTTTCGAGAACCTCGACGTCCAGTGGCGTCGCACGGTCCGCATCGATCCGGCCAGCGTGTGGGCCAAGCTGGTGCAGTCGGCGCGGGGTGGCTACTGTTTCGAGCAGAACACCCTGTTTCGCGAAGTGCTGCGCGCCCGTGGCGTCGCCGTGACCGCGCGCGAGGCGCGGGTGCGAAGCGGCGCGACCACCCGTCGTGCTCGCACCCACATGACGCTGGTGGTGCGGATCGACGGCGAGGACTACCTGTGCGACGTCGGCTTCGGCGCCTACACGCCCCTGCAGCCGGTGCCGCTCAGCGGAGAGCCGAGCCGGCAGCACGCGTGGGTCTACCGCGTGGCGCCGGAAGGCTCGCTGCGCGTTTTGCAGTGGCAGCGCGATGGGGCCTGGCAGGATCTCTATGCGGTCGAGCCCGGCGAGCCGGGTGACGTCGATTTCGAGATGGCCAACTGGTACACCTGCACGTGGCCCGAGAGCGGCTTCGTGCAGACGATGACGGCGCAACGCGCCACGCCGGAGGCGCGCTACACCCTGCGCAACTACACGCTGACCGAGGACTTGCGCGACGCCAGCTTCGTGCGGACGCTGCAGCGCGAGGAGATCGTGCCGGTGCTGCGCGGCGTGTTCGGCCTGGACGTACCCGACGGTGCGAAGTTCCGCGCCCTCGACTCGGACGCGTAGGGCCGAGGCACTTTCCAAGTTCCAAGTTCCAACCGCCAAGTTCCAACCGCCAACCCCAACGAGGCACTGTGGGTGTGGTGGCGGCCTGCAGCCTTGGGCGTTGGCCGTTGGCCGTTGGCCGGTTGGCCGGTTGGCCTTTGGCCGGTTGGCCTGGCCTTTGGCAATTTGCGCTGCCCCGTCAGGCCATCGATCGTTCGTCGAACTGCGAGCGATCTTCGCGGAGCTGCCAGGCCGTCGTCACCTCGACGTGGCCGTCGCGCACCGAGGTGATCGTGTAGAGCATGTTCGGCCAGGCGTGATCGAGGTCGTACTGCGACGGCTGCGCCGGGTGATCCGGATGCGAGTGATAGAAGCCGATGAGTGCCCGCTTGGTAACGCGCGCGTGCAATTCGGCGGCGCGGTAGTCGCTCGGCTGGATCAGGAAGCGCCGGCGAGGCCCCTCGGAGGTGGTGTTGGGGAAGGCCACCGCTTCGACCACGGTGAAGCCGCCGTCCGTCACGGCGCCATAGAGACCGCCGCAGCACTCGTGCGGATACGTCTCCTCGGCGTGGTGTTCGATCATCGTCCGCGCCTCGGCGGACAGGGCGACGTCGGCGACGGTCATTCCCGCTCCATCTGGCGTTCCGACAGGTAGCGCTCGCCGCCGTCGGGGATGATCGCGACGAACACGCCACGCTCGGTGTTGGCGGCGAGGCTCAGCGTGGCGACCAGCGCCGCGGCGCCGGACACGCCGACGAACACGCCTTCCTCGCGGGCCAGCCGCCGCACCATCGCCCACGCCTCGTCGGTGTCGACGGTGACGGCCTCGTCGGCGAGCGACGCGTCGTAGATCGGGGGCACGATCGCCGAGGCCATGTGCTTCAGGCCCTCGAGACCGTGGAACGGGCCATCCGGCTGCATCGAGATCAGCCGCACCGACGGCTGCTCTTCCCGAAGACGGCGACCGGTGCCCATGAACGTGCCGCTCGTGCCGAGACCGGCGATGAAGTGCGTGATCCGGCCGCCGGTCTGGGCGAGGATCTCGACGGCGGTCGTGTCGTAATGCGCCCGCCAGTTGGCCTCGTTGCTGTACTGGTCGGAATAGAAGAAGCGCTCGGGCTCGAGCGCGAACAGCCGCCGCGCCTCGCGGATGGCGCCGTCCGATCCTTCGAGCGGGCTGGTCCAGGTCACGTCGGCGCCGTAGATGTCGAGCAGGCGCTTGCGTTCCGTCGAAACGTTCGACGGCACGCACAGCTTGACCGGATAGCCGAGCGCGGCGCCGAGCATCGCGAGGGCGATGCCGGTGTTGCCCGACGAGGCGTCGAGCAGCGTCTTGCCGGGCACCAGCGCCCCGGAGCGCAGGCCGGCGCGGATCATCGAGGCGGCGGCGCGATCCTTCACCGATCCGCCAGGGTTGCGCGATTCGAGCTTGGCGTGGATCTCGACGCCAGGGTGCGGCTCGATGCGCCGCAGCCGCGCCAGCGGCGTGTTGCCGATCAGCGACCAGACGGCACCCTCGAGCGGGCCGGCCGCGGCCGGATGGGCGTCGCGCGCCACGCCGGTGGGCGCGTTGGGCTCGGGGCGGTCGGTGGCGCTCATGCGCGACATGTCGATTCGTTCGGTCAGCCGAAAAACAAAAAGGCCCGGGAGCATCGCGCCCCCGGGCCTTGGATTCGTCGTCGCGGCGGTCGGTGTCAGACCATTCCGTGACCCTCGCGTGACTTCACCAGGACCGTGGGGCGTGAGTCGCCCGACAACAAGCGCAGGTGATGGCCGCGAACGTCATGACCCTTCCAGTGTCGGGCAGAACGCCGGGTCGGGTCAAGCGGCCCGGACGACCCGGTCAGGCCGGGGGCCGGGCCTGGGGCGGGCCCCGGCTGACCCCGAGCTTGAGCGCCGCCGCCCCGACGAAGATGAAGAGGAGCCGGGCGAACCAGCCCCCCATCGGCTCGTTCCAGACGGTGAACTGCACGTGCTCACCGGCGGCGGCCTCGAACGGCACGGTCTTCCAGACCAGGGTGTTGTTGGCCTTGAGGGTGTGGCTGCCGGCCGGAATGTCGCGGGTCATCGTCTGCCCGAACAGCAGCTGGCCGGCGAAGGTGCCGTCGATCGAGCACAGGATCTGGCGCGACTGCTCATCCCAGGCTGCCGTCCGGTGAACGGTCAGCCGGGCGGACCCAGGCGTGGCGTCGGCGGCTGCGTCAGGCTCGGACATGGCTGGGCGTGAGGGCGGCGCGGGCTTCGCGGACGAGGGCGGCGGCAGCCTCGGGGCTGTCGGCGAGGGCCGTCAGGTGCCCCATCTTGCGTCCGGGCTTGGCCTCGCGCTTCCCGTACAGGTGGAGCCGGATCCCCGGGCGGGCCAGGACGTCGGCCCAGCGCGGCTCGGCGTCCTGCCACAGGTCGCCGAGCAGGTTGGCCATCGCCGCCGGCCGAAGCAGGTCCGTCGCGCCGAGCGGCAGCCCGCAGACGGCCCGCAGCTGCTGCTCGAACTGGCTGGTCGGGCAGGCGTCGATGGTCAGGTGGCCGGAGTTGTGGGTGCGCGGCGCCAGCTCGTTGACGAGGACGCGGCCGTCACGGGTCAGGAACAGCTCGACGCAGAGGACGCCGATCACATCGAGCGCTTCCAGGGTGGCGTGGGCGATCGCGATCGCCTCGCGTTCGACCTGCGGCGGGACCCGTGCCGGCGCCACCGAGACGTCCAGGATGTGCCGCGCGTGTCCGTTCTCGATCACGCCGTAGTGGGCGATCCGGCCGTCGACGCCGCGGGCGGCCACCACCGACAGCTCGCGCTCGAAATCGACGAACGCCTCGAGGACGGCGGGCTGACGCCCGATGCGATCCCAGGCGGCGAGCGCGTCTTCGGCGCGGTCGATCCGCGCCTGGCCCTTGCCGTCGTAGCCGAAGCTGGCCGTCTTCAGCACCGCCGGCAGCCCGAGCCGGGCCACCGCGGCGCTCAGCTCGTCGAGCGTCTCGATCGAGGCGTAGGGCGCGACCGGCAGGCCGGCCCGCGACAGGAACGCCTTCTCGCGGCCGCGGTGCTGCGTGGTGTGCAGCACCGATCCGGCGGGGCGGACCAGCGCCCGCTCGGCGATCGCCGCCACGCTGGTCGCCGGGACGTTCTCGAACTCGAAGGTCACGGCGTCGACGCCGTCGGCGAAGCGACGCAGCGCGTCCAGGTCGTCGTAACTGCCGACGATCTCGGCATCGGCCACGTGGCCGGTCGGCGAGTCGCCCTCCGGCGAGTAGGTGTGGACGCGGTAGCCGAGGCGGCCGGCGGCGAGCGCCAGCATCCGTCCGAGCTGACCCGATCCGAGGACGCCGATCACCGCCCCGGGCAGGATCGGGCTCGTGCCGCTGGTCACTCCAGCGTCTCCTCGCGCACCGCGCGGGCCCTGGCGTCGCGCCAGGCCTGGAGCTTCTTGCGGAGCGCCGCGTCCCGGGTCGCCAGCATGCCGACGGCGAACAGGCCGGCGTTGGTCGCGCCGGCGGCGCCTATGGCCATCGTCGCCACCGGCACGCCGCCGGGCATCTGGACCATCGACAGCAGCGAATCGAGCCCCGACAGGGCCCTGCTCTGGACCGGCACGCCGATGACCGGCACGGTCGTCATCGACGCCACCATCCCCGGCAGGTGGGCCGCCCCGCCGGCGCCGGCGATGATCACCTGGAGGCCCCGGGCTTCGGCCTCGCGAGCGTAGTCGACCATCCAGGCCGGGGTCCGGTGGGCCGACACCACCCGGCGCTCGTGCGCCACGCCGAACTGGTCCAGGATGTCGGCCGCCGCCTTCATCGTTTCCCAGTCCGATCGGCTGCCCATGATCACGCCGACGATGGGGGAGCCGGCCGCTGGCGAAGGCATAGGCGCACAGTTTACGGCAGCCGGCGTGCGCTTCTCCGCAGCAAAGCTCGACAACACGAGTAGACTGTGGCCGCACGAACGGCTTTTTCGGGTTATTCGCGTTGCCCCCCCGCGTATGACCGCCGAGCGCTCGCCCGCGTCGGATCAGCTCGCGCGCGCCCTCGACCGCGCCGTGTACGCGTCGCTGCGCCCGGTCCTGATCTCACTCACCGTCCTGTTCTGCCTGTTCGCGATCGCGCATCCGCTGGTGCTCCCGGCGGGCGCGGCGATGCCGATGATGGTCCTCGCCGGATCGTCGTCGGTCATCTTCCTGGTGCTCTACGGCCTGCTCCACGCCGGCCGGCTGCCCGGCGAGCGCCCCGCCGTCTACGCCGTGATCGTGGCAGTGGTTGTCCTGACCAACAGCCTCGTCCACCTGCACCTGGTCGGCGATCCGCGCGACACCACGAACCTGCTGCTGTTCATGGTCGGCGCCGGCTTCCTGCTGCTGTCGACGCCCTGGCTGCTGGCGTGCCTGACGTTGACGGTGGCCGGCTGGTTCGCGGTGGCCAACGAACACCCGCCGTTCCAGCCGTGGGGCCGCTTCCTGTTCGCGATCGTCTCGGCGGCGGTCATGTCGCTGCTCGTCCACGTCGTCCGACTCAGGACCGTGCTCGGTTTCGAGCAGCTGCGCGCCGAGCTGGAGGGACTGGTCACGGAGCGCACCCGGACCCTCGCCTCGGAGCGCAACCTGCTGCGGACGCTGGTCGACAACCTGCCCGACGGCGTGTTCGTGAAGGACACCGCCGGGCGCTACCGCCTGGCCAACGCGGCGCATCGCCGTCAGCTCGGCCTGGGGTCGAGCGAGGAACTGGCGCACCGCACCGTGCTGGACCTCACGCCAAGTGCCTGGGCCGAGGAGGAGGCCGAGGAGGATCGGCGGGTCATCGAAAGCGCGACGCCGGTGCTCGACAAGGAGCACGAGATTCAGGTCGGCATGGAGGGCGTGCGACTCGTGACCAGCAAGGTGCCGGTGTCCGAGCCCGGCGGCGGGGTCATCGGCCTAGTCGGGGTGACCCGCGACGTGACCGCGGCCCGCGAAGCGGAACAGGCGCAGCGGCTCCTCGACCAGCAGCTCCAGGAGACGCAGAAGCTCGAAAGCCTCGGGGTGCTGGCCGGCGGTATCGCCCACGACTTCAACAACCTGCTGACCGGCGTCCTCGGCAACCTCAGCCTGGCCCGAATCCAGCTCGGCAACACCGAAGCCACGGCCTCGCACCTCGACGGCATCGAGACGTCGGCGGTCCGGGCCGCCGACCTCTGTCAGCAGATGCTGGCCTACGCCGGCAAGGGCCGGTTTCACGAACAGCGGCTCGATCTCGGCGCCCTGGTGGCGGACCTGCTGCCGCTGCTGCGCCTGTCGGTGGCCAAGGGCGTCACGCTGCGCGTCGACATCGCGCCCGGTCTGCCGGCGACGTGGGGCGACCCGACGCAGATGCGGCAGGTCATCCTCAACCTGGTGACCAACGGCTCGGACGCCATCGCCGGCACCGGCACGATCGAGATCCGCATCTTCGTGGTGCCATCACACGCCGGCATCCTGGCCGAACTGGTCCCCCCGATCGAGCCGGTGGACGAGGCCGACTACCTCATCCTGGAAATCAGCGATACCGGCTGCGGGATGACCCCGGAAATGCAGGCGCGGGTCTTCGAGCCGTTCTACACGACCAAGTTCACTGGCCGGGGCCTGGGCTTGGCGGTGGTGCACGGCATCGTCCGCGGGCATCGTGGCGGCGTTCGGGTCGAAACCGCCCCGCAGCTCGGCTCGACCTTCTCGGTCGCGCTGCCGGCCACGACGCAGCCCGCGGAGCCGCTCAGCCGGCTGTCACCGGCGACGGGCGAGTGGCGGGGATCGGGCGTCATCCTGGTCGCCGACGACGAAGACCTGGTCCGCGACGTCACCGAGACGATGCTGCGACAGATGGGGTTCGAGGTGGTCGCGGTCGAGGACGGCCGCGAGGCGGTGCAGGCGTTCAGCGCCGACCCCGGGCGCTTCGACATGGTCCTGCTCGACCTGACCATGCCGGTGATGACCGGGGCCGAGGCGCTGGCGGCAATGAGGCAGGTCAGACCCAACGTTCCGGTGCTGATTATGAGCGGCTACAACGAGCAGGACACCCCCCTCGACGGGTCCGGCCAGCAGGCTACCGCTTTCCTGCATAAACCCTTCTCATTGTTGACCTTACGTAACCACATGCAGGAGATCCTGGGGGCCGTCTCCCCCCGCCGTCGCGAGTGACCCCCGGTTGCAAAACCGACCGGTATGGTCGTATATTGGCGAGCTTGAGCGTTTCACGCTGACCCGGAAAGGGGCCCACCGAGGCCGATCCGAGGGAGATACATGAGCACCGCCACCGATACCATCGAGCAGCTAGCCACCCAGGAATACAAGTACGGGTTCGAAACCCTCATCGACGCCGACACGTTCCCCCCGGGGTTGAACGACGACGTCGTGCGGGCGATCTCGGCCCGGAAGCACGAACCGGAGTGGCTGCTCGCGTGGCGCCTCAAGGCGCTGAAGGCGTGGACGGGGATGACGGAGCCGACCTGGCCCAACGTCCACTACCCGGCCCCGAAGTTCCAGG
>JBDSLU010000373.1:0-9304 GCA_039916225.1 Vicinamibacteraceae bacterium | reverse complement strand
CTTCCTCGGTCACTCGGCCCGCGTCCTCGCCACCGCCGCCGCGTGGGCCGACGGCTTCCCGCTCGACCATGTCCGCGGCGAAGGCAGTCCCGCCCACGCTGCCCCGCTCGAGACCCGGCCACAGTTCGATCGATCGCCGTTCACGCTCGGTGTCGCGTCCGGCGATCCGACCGACGACGCCGTCGTGTTGTGGACCCGGCTGGCACCGGACCCGCTGGCGCCGGGCGGCGGCATGACCGCCGAGGCCGTGCGCGTCACCTGGGAAGTCGCCGAGGACGAGCGCTTCGGTCACGTCGTGGCACGGGCCACCACCGAGGCGTCGCCGCTGCGCGCCCACGCCGTCCACGTCGAGGTCGACGGCCTGCGGCCGGCGCGGTACTACTGGTACCGCTTCCGCGCGGGCTCGTGGGAGAGCCCGGTGGGACGGACCCGGACCGCCCCCCAGCCGAACGCCGATGTCGACCGCGTGCGGCTTGCCTTCGCGTCCTGCCAGCACTGGGAGCAGGGCTACTTCACCGCGCACCGCCACATGGCCCAGGAAGACGTCGACGTCGTGCTCTTCCTCGGCGACTACATCTACGAATACGGCCCGCAGGAAAACCCGGTGCGCGCCGTCGCCGGGCCCGAGGCGACCACGCTCGACGGCTACCGGCAGCGCTACGCGCAGTACCGGACCGATCCCGACCTGCAGGCCGTCCACGCCGCGTTCCCGTTCATCGTCACCTGGGACGATCACGAGGTCGACAACGACTACGCCAACGATCTGTCGCAGGACGACGATCCGCGCGAGCCGTTCCTGCGCCGGCGCGCCGCCGCCTATCAGGCCTACTTCGAGCACATGCCGCTCCGCGCCGTCCGCCGCCCGCGCGGGCCCGACATGCCGCTGTACCGGTCGCTGCCCTTCGGCCGGCTGGTCGACTTCAGCGTCCTCGACACCCGTCAGTACCGCACCCCGAAGCCATGCGGCGGCCGGCAGAGCGCACTGTGCGACGGCGCCCGGGCGGCCGGCGCGACGATCCTCGGCGAGCGCCAACGCGAATGGCTGTTCGATCATCTGGCGGCATCGCCGGCCCGCTGGCACGTGCTGGCGCAGCAGGTGCTGATGGCGCGCCTCGATCTCGTCGCCGGACCGCCGGAAGAGTTCTCGATGGACAAGTGGACCGCCTACCAGCCGGACGCCCAGGCGGTGCTCGACTTCTTCGCCACGCGCAAGCCGTCCAATCCGGTCGTCCTGTCCGGCGACATCCACAGCAACTGGGCGTGCGATCTCCGGGCCCATCCATCCGATTCGGCATCGCCGATCGTCGCTTCCGAGTTCGTCGGCACCTCGATCACCTCGGGCCGCGACGGGATCGAGATCTCGGCGCGCAACCAGGCCATGCTCCCCGACAATCCCCACGTGAAGTTCCACAACGGTCAGCGCGGCTACGTCCGCTGCACCATCGGTCGCGATCGCTGGACGACCGACTATCGGGTGGTGCCCTTCGTATCGCGGCCCGGCGCCTCGGTCGAGACACGAGCCTCGCTCGTCGTCGAGGACGGCCGCGCCGGCGTCCATCGCGCCTGAGCCGACTCACCCGGCGGTGTCCTCGGACTCGCCCGAGCCGCGGCGGCCGCGGCATCGAAGACGGCATGCGTGCCGCTGCAGGTCGTGATCTGCACCGTGCGTCCGTCGGTGTCGATGGCAATCGCGCCATCGCGATCGGTCCGGTAGAAGGCGGCGCCACGCTCGCGGACGCGGGCGACGACGGCCGGATCGGGATGGCCGTGGCGGTTGGCCAGGCCGGCACTCGCGACGACGAGGGCCGGACGCACGGCGTCCAGGAACGCGGCGGTCGACGAGGCCCGGCTGCCATGGTGGGCGGCTTTCAGGACGCGGAACGTGGCCGGCGCCAGGACGTCGCCCAAGGTCGCCTCGATCGCCGGCCCGACGTCACCGGGCAGGATGAGCGAGACTGCGCCGAGCCGGACCTCGAGGACCACCGAATCGTCGTTGCGTGGGCGCCGGCGCTCCCAGTCCGGCGCCGGGGGATGGAGGACCCGCACGTCGACCCCGCCGATCCGCGCCTGCCGGCCCGCCACCACCGAGCCCCACTCGGCACCGGCCTCCGTGGCCGCGCGGCGGACGACGTCGAGCAGCGGCAGGCCGGCTACCGGCACGCCCTCCCAGACGCGCACCGGCGGCACCAGCGGGATCAGGCCGGCGGCGCCGCCGACGTGGTCGGCATCGGCATGGGTCAGCAGCAGCGCGTCGAGCGCGCGGACGTGCTGCGCACGCAGCGCCGGCGCAACGATCCGCGCGCCGACATCGAAGCGGCTGCCGGCGAGCGCGCCGCCGGCATCGACGAGCCAGGTCGTGCCGTCGGGAAACCGAAGCAGCGTCGCGTCGCCCTGACCGACATCGAGGGCGATGACACGCAGCCAGTGGCCATCGGGCAATGACGGCAGGCGGCACGGCGTCTCGCGGCGCGTGGACGCGAGGAGCAGCGGCTCCGGCACCAGCGACGGCCCGACCACGCCGGATGCGATCGCGGCGATCCCGGCCAGCCAGACGGCGGCGGCCGCCCATCGCAGCCGCGGCCGGCGACGAGCCTGCCACAGCGCCCACCAGGCCACGACGACCGTCGCCGCCAGCCATAGCGGCGGCGGCAGCAGCGTCCACGCCGCCCACGGCGCGAACTCGACCAGTCTCGCGCTGCCGACGATGCCGGCCGCCGCCCATCGCGCAGCTGTGGCTGGAACGAGGGCCAACGCCGGATGCACGGCCGCGCCAGCCAGCAACACGAGCCCCGCGCCTTGCACGATGGTCATCAGCGGCACCGCGGCGAAGTTGAGGACGAGTCCAGCCAGCGTCGCCTGACCGAACGCATACGCGGTGACCGGACCAACCGCCCCTTCGGCGGCGACGGTCGCACCGGCCAACAGCGCCAGCTGCTCGCCCAGCCAGGCGACTGGCGGCGGCAGACCGGGTGGCAGCCGACGCACCAGCCATTGGGCGCAGGGCTCCGCCTGCGTGAGGATCGCCATCGACGCGAGCACCGTCAGCCAGAAGCCGACGTCGACCACCGCCAACGGCGACGCCACGACGAGCAGCGCGACGGTGACAGCCACGGCATTCACGCCGGGCGTCCGCAAGTCGAGCGCGCGCGCCGACAGATAGACGGCGGCGGCGAGTGTGGCGCGTGCGACCGAGGCCCCGCCGATCACCGCCGCGGCATAGAGCGCGAGCACGCCCAGCACCACCAGCGCGCGCGGACGCGGCGCCAGTCCAAAGCGTCCGACGATGGCCAGGACGATCGCGGCGAGCACGGCGATGTTGCCGCCCGAGATCGCCAGCACGTGATACGTGCCCGCTCGTCGCAGCCGGGCCTCGACGTCCGGCGACAGGCCGGCGCGGTCGCCGATCAGCACCGCGAGCACGATCGCGGCCGCCTGCGGATCGTCGGCTCCGATGGCTGCCGCAACAGTCTGGCGGGCCCAGGCCCGGGCGGCCGCCGTGGCTTCCGCGATCGGTGAGCCACGAGCCAGCACCTCGACCAGCGCCGCGCTCTTGACGGCGCCGAACACCCGGATTCCGCGCCAGGCCAGTCGCACTTCCTGATCAGGCGTGTCGAAGTTGCGATACGGCAGCGGCCGTCGCAGCGTCGCGCTCACGCGCACGAGCCGACCGGCGCGCCACGCGTGCCGCGAGGCCAACGCATCGACCCCTCCAATCGTGAGTCGGATGCCGCCGGCGATCGGCAGCGTGCGCCGAGCACGCTCCGCCCGCTGCGCGTCGAGTGTGCACGTGACGCCGAACTCGGACGGCACGGCATCGTCCCGCAGCACCCCCTCGATGACCACGGGATCGTCGCCGGCGAGCGCGGCCAGCTCCGGCGCCAGCGCGTCCTGCGCCGCATGGGCGCCGAGGGCGGCACCAGCCAGCACCCCGATGACGGCCGCGAGCACGGCCCGCGGGCGGGCGCCTGCCCAGACGACGACCGAAGCGGTTACCAGCACCGCGACGATCGACGCGGTGGCGATCGGCGCCGACTCGACTCGCCACTCGATGCCGGCCGCGGCGCCGGCGACGAGGCCAAAGGCGACGAACACGGCCAGCGGCAGGGCGTTCTCGGTCTCGGGCACGCCCGATGCCTGGCAAGTTCGGCACCGGTCCGGCGCGCGACGAATCGGCCGGGTTTCTCGGTGCGCCTGGCAGTTCCTTCGTACGGGCGCGCTCGGCGGGACGCAATTCGTGCGACGCGCCCGAGCAGGCCGTGATCCGGTGCCGTACAGCAAACGAGCCCCGTCGGTGGGGCTCGTTCGTCGACACGGAACGCTGAGCGCTCCATGCCCCGCCGGCGGCGGGACACGGAGCCAGACCGGCGTCAGGGAATCGGCGCGCCGCCGGCCGTCCAGGTCGGCCCGCTGAACAGCGTGGCCGGGCGGTTGCCCGTCGAGCTGTCGGCAGCCGTCGTGCCGCTGCCGCCGTTGAAGCGCCAGTAGCCGACCAGCCCCGCCTCGTTGCCGGCCAGCGCCGTCGACATGAAGCCGGAGATGGCGCTCGCCGAGCGGGCGACGTTCCACAGCCGCAGTTCGTCGAGGCCGCCGTTGTAAAGGCGCCAGCTCGGACCCTCGCGGCCAATCTGGAGCGGCGCCGTGCCGTTCTCCATCGCCACGTAGGACGCGCTGTTGATGCGGTTCAGCGTCACCGCGACACCGTCGATGTAGATGATGATGCCGTTGGCCGCCGCCGCGCCGCCGCGACCGTCGTAGGTGACGGCGACGTGGTGCCACGCGCCAGCGAGGGTCGCGACGCTGTTGGTGAAGGCCGAGGCCTGGGCGTTGGCGCTGGCGTCCTTGAGGTCGAGGCGAATGACGTTCGAGGCGATGTAGAGCTTGTACTCGTAGCCCTGCCCCGCCGTCTCGCCCCACTTACCCGCCAGCTGCTGACCGGCCGCCATCGCATCCGGGCGAATCCACGCTTCGATGGTCAGCGGCGCGTCCGTGGCGCCGTTGCCGAAGCTCAGGGCGTCGGCATCGGCCACCCGCGCGTAGTCGTCGACGCCGTCGAAGTCGAGGTAGAAGGGCGAGGTCGGCGTGCTGTTGTTGACCGTCACGACCACCGACGTCGTCGACAGATTGTTCGCTGCGTCGCGCGCCTCGGCGAGGATCGTGTGGCTGCCGTCAGCGACGAGGGTCGAGTTCCACGAAATCAGGTAGGGCGCCGTCGTGTCCGCGCTCCCGAGATTGACGCCGTCCAGCCGGAACTGGACGCTCGCCACGCCGACGTTGTCCGTCGCCGACGCTTCGACCTGCACCGCCGTGCCGCTGACCGAGCCACCGAGCGGTCGCACCATGCTCACCGACGGCGGCGTGCTGTCCGCCGGCGGCGCCACCGTCGTGAAGCTCATCATCGGCGACGAGATCGTCTGGTTGCCGGCACCATCCGTCGCCCGCACTTCGAACCGGTACTGCGTGCTCGCCGTGAGGCCGGTCAGCGTGACGCTGTGCGCCGTGCCGGTCGTGCCGCTCAGCACCTCCGTGCACGGGCAGGCCAGATTGGTGGTGTAGGCGACGCGGGCCGAGGTCGATTCGTTCGTGCTGAACGTGATGGTGATCCCCGACGACGTCAGGTTGCTGCCGAGAATGTTGCTGATGATCGGCGCCGTCGTATCGGGCGGCCCGCTGGCCATCGGCCCACCGGCCGTCCACACCGGACCGCTGAACAGCGTCGCTGGACGGTTCGCCGCGGTGCCGTCGACCGCGTTGGTCCCGCTGCCGTCGTTGAACTTCCAGTAGCCGACCAGGCCGGGCTCACTGCCGCCCAGTTCGGTGCTCATGCTGCCCTGGATGGCGCCGGGCGTGCGAACCACGCTCCAGATGCGCAGGTCGTCGAGGCCGCCGTTGTACTGCTTCCAGCTCGGACCCTCCCGGCCAATCTGCACCGGCGCCGTGCCGTTCTCCATCGCGACGTAGGACGCGCTGTTGATGCGGTTCAGCGTCACCGCCACGCCGTCGATGTAGATGATGATGCCGTTGGCGGCCGTCGCGCCACCGCGGCCGTCATACGTCGCCGCGACGTGATGCCACGCCCCAGCCAGCGTCGCCAGGCTGTTGGTGAAGGCCGACACCTGCGCGTTGGCGCTGGCGTCCTTGAGATCGAGCCGGATGACGTTCGAAGCGATGTAGAGCTTGTATTCGTAGCCCTGCGCCGCGGTCTCGCCCCACTTGCCGACCAGGTGCTGGCCCGACGCCATGGTGTCGGGACGCATCCACACTTCCAGGGACATCGGCGCGTCGGCCGCGCCCGTGCCGAAGGTGAAGGCGTTGGCGTCGGCCACCCGCGCGTAGTCGTCGACGCCGTCGAAGACGAGGTAGAACGGCGCGCTCGCCGAGCTGTTGTTGACCGTCACGATGACCGAGGTCGTCGACAGGTTGTTCGCCGCGTCGCGGGCCTCGGCGAGGATCGTGTGGCTGCCGTCGGCGACCAGGGTCGAGTTCCACGAAATCAGGTAGGGCGCCGTCGTGTCCGCGCTCCCCAGATTGACGCCGTCCAGCCGGAACTGGACGCTGGCCACGCCGACGTTGTCCGTCGCCGACGCTTCGACCTGCACCGCCGCGCCGCTCACCGTGGCGCCACCGAGCGGCCGCACCATGCTCACCGAAGGCGGCGTGTTGTCCGCTGGCGGCGTCAGCGTCGTGAAGCTCATCATCGGCGACGAGATCGTCTGGTTGCCGGCGCCATCCGTCGCCCGCACTTCGAACCGATACTGCGTGTTCGCCGCGAGGCCGGTCAGCGCGATGCTGTGCGCCGTGCCGGGCGCCGCGCCGAGGACCTCCGTGCACGGGCACGTCAGGCCGGTGGTGTAGGCCACGCGGGCCGAGGTCGACTCGTTGGTGTTGAACGAGACGGTGATACTCGACGACGTCAGGTTGCTGCCGAGGATGTTGCTGATGATCGGCGCCGTCGTGTCCGGCTCGCCGCTCGACATCGGGCCGCCGGGCGTCCAGGTCGGGCCGCTGAACAGCGTCATGATGTGGCCGCCGGGCGAGAAGTCGAGCGCCGACGTGCCCGAGCCTTCGTTCAGGCGCCAGTAGCCCACCAGCCCGCCTTCGCTGCCGGTCAGTTCCGTCGTCATCGCGGCCTGGATGGCGCCCGCCGTGCGGACCAGGTTCCAGACGCGCAGTTCGTCGATCCCGCCGTTGTAGACCTTCCAGGCCGGACCTTCGCGCCCGACCTGCAGCGGCGCGGTCCCGTTCTCCATCGCCACGTAGCTCGCACCGGTGATGCGATTCACCGTCACGGCGACGCCATCGATGTAGATGTTGATGCCGTTGGCCGCCGACGCACCGCCGCGGCCGTCGTAGGTCGCCGCCACGTGATGCCACGCCCCGGCCAGCGCCGCCTGGCTGTTGGTGAAGGCCGACACCTGGGCGTTCGTGCTGGCGTCCTTCAGATCGAGCCGGATGACGTTCGACGCGATGTAGAGCTTGTACTCGTAGCCCTGCGCGGCGTTCTCGCCCCACTTGCCGACGAGATGCTGCTGCGCCGCCATGCCGTCCGGGCGAATCCACGTCTCGAGCGTGAACGGCGTGTCCGTCGCGCCGTTGCCGAACGTCAGGCTGTCGGCGTCGCCGACCCGCGCGTAGTCGTCGGTGCCGTCGAAGTCGAGGTAGTTCGGATTCTGGTTGGGCGAGCCGTTGTTGCGGACCGTGACGATGACCGAGTTCGACCCGATGTTGCCGTCGGTGTCGGTGGCGTCGGCAGAAATGGTGTGCGCACCGTCCGCGACGGTGGTGGTGTCCCACGACACGCCGTAGGGCGCGCTCGTGTCGGCGGCGCCGAGGTTCACGCCGTCGATCTTGAACTGCACGTTGACGACGCCGGTGTTGTCGCTGGCCGTCGCCGTGACGTTGACGTTCCCGACGACGTTACCGGCCGCGGGGCTGGTGATGGTCACGACGGGATTGGTCGACGCCTGCTGGGTCGGCACGCACGGCGGCAGCGCTTCCGGGGCCGCCAGCTGGTAGGTGATGTTGTCGAACGAGACGCCGCCGTCGACCAGGCTGGTCTGCTGCCCGGTGAAGGTGACCGAGGTCAGGTTGACGAAGGTGTTCGGCAGGTTGAAGTGCTCGAAGTCGGCGACGCCGCCGACACCGTCGTAAACGCCGTCGAGAAACACCGTATGGGTGACCGTGCCGCCGCCCGACTGGTGGCCGGTGATCAGCAGCTGGTTGGCGTTGGGCCGGTCGGTGTTCTGCGGGGCGTAGAACTCGCCGGCGTCGAGCGCCAGCAGCGAGAACGTCCCGGCGCCGACCCGCTCCATCGTGATCGGGCCGCCGCGACCCGATTCGTAGCCCAGGATGGTCGTGCCATTCGACGTGAAGTCGGGGAACGCCCCGCCCAGCATGTGGAAGTGGCTCGAGATGAAGCGGAACCCGGTGGCGCCAGCGCAGGTGACGTTGGCCAGAATCGGGTTGTCGTTCGGCGAGACTTCGTTGAAGTTGATGACCTGCTGCGCCTCGGCGCGGCTACCAGCGGCCAGGAGGCCGAGGAGCAGCCAGAGGGCGGCACCGTATCGAACTTGACGGCGGGAAGAGTGGGCGTTGCGCAGACCGGTCATGGCGGCCTGCAATCGCAAACCTGGTGCCAGACGGTTCAGTGGAATTTAGGGAGTTCCGGCAGCAATTAGTTAACCTGTCGACGGTCTTTTGTCTGGATATTCAGCGGCGCGAGATCGCGATTTTCCGTGCAATTCCGGACCGGAACGCCGATCAGCCTGGCGTGATGACGCCTGCCACGGAGTCCGGAGCGAAGTTACCGACCGGCGCCAGGGCTCCATCGCACCGAGCCCCGGCTCCAGGCCGGCGTCCGCCACCCCCGGCGGCGCCCCCGGTCAGGGCGTCGGGACGCTCGCGTGATACTCCTGGAGTGAGCGAACCTCGAGGCCCTCGTCGCGCAGGGCGCGAATGGCGCTGACCGTCGCCGCGCCCCCCGTCAGCGTGGTGATGCACGGCACGCTGTTCATCATCGCCGCCCGCCGCACCGTCCGGTCGTCGAAGAACGACTCACGCCCCATCGGCGTGTTGATGACCAGGGCGATTTCCTTGTTGTAGATGCGATCGCCGACGTGCGGGCGGCCTTCGTTGATCTTGTAGGCGACGTCGACGTCGAGGCCGTGCGCCCGCAGGTAGGCGGCGGTGCCGCGGGTGGCGACCAGCTTGAAGCCCAGCTCGGCGAGATCGCGGGCGATGCCGAGCACGTTCGGCTTGTCGTCGTTGTTGACGCTGATGAATGCCGCGCCGGAGAGCGGCAGCCGCT
>JBDSLU010000372.1:0-15650 GCA_039916225.1 Vicinamibacteraceae bacterium | reverse complement strand
CCTCTCTGATACCATCGGTGGCCGATAGCTGCCGACGTGGTTCGATACCGCTTCAGTGAGTTCACGCTGTCCCCGCGACGGCGGCTTCTCGTCCGTGATGGACGGGAAGTGCCGCTCATTCCGCGCTACTTCGATCTCCTGCTCCTGCTCATCGAGCGCCGCGCCGAGGCGGTGCACCGGCGCGAGATCTTCGATCGCGCCTGGGGCGACGTCATCGTCTCGGACAGCGCGCTCAGCCAGGCCGTGCGCACGATCCGGCGCACCCTCGGCGACGACTCGCGGGAGCCGCGCTTCATCCGGACCGTGTCGCGCCACGGCTACCAGTTCGTCTTCCCCGAGGTGATCGAGGAGGAGGAGGACGCCGCGTGGCCAGGCGTCCCTCCCATCTCTGCGGCCGGCGTGGGGGGCGGGGAACCGCGGATCGACGGGGCCGGGCTCGTCGATCCGCGTTCGTTGGCGCCTGACACGGCCGGTGGTCGACTGCGCCGCGCTGCCACCCTCGCCGCCGCGCACTGGGCCTGGGGCGCGGCCGGTGGCGGCCTGGCCGGGATCGCCGCCGGCGGCGTCGGCGGCCTGATCCTGGCCGCCACGCCGGGCAGCACCGCCCCGTTCGCCATCGCGCCGGTGCTGGCCGTCGTCGGCGGCGGCTGCGGCGCGCTCGGCGGCGTCGGCGTCGGCGCTGGACTGGCGTGCGCCGAGGCGGCTGCGGCCGCACAGCGCGGCCTGGCGTTGACGCTCGCCGGGGCGGTCGGCGGCGGCCTGATCGGCGGCGCCGTGCAGTGGCTCACCCACTGGGGCCTGGCCGCGCTGGTCGGCGTCGAGGTCGCGGTCGGCGGCGGGCTGGAGGGCGTGGCCATCGGGGGCGCCGCGGGGCTGGCCTTCGCGGTCGCCACCCGCCGCACCGAGGACGGATCGCCAGCGCCTCGCAGCCGGAAGCGCTGGCACGCGGCGGTCGCCACCGCGGTCGGCTGCGGACTGGCTGGGCTGGCGCTCACGATGGCGGGACGTCCGCTCGCCGCCGGCACCATCCAGGCCATCGCCGACGCCGCGGAGGGCTCCCGCGCCACCCTCGCTCCGCTCGGCCGGCTGATCGGCGAACCGGACCTGGGTCCGCTGTCCCGGGCGATTCTCGGATTCGGCGAACCAGCCGTCTTCGGGCTCGGGCTGGCCTTCGGCCTGGTACGGCGGCCGCGCGACACGAAATAGCCTGTTTTCCGGCACATTCGCGCCACCCTCACCGCGATCTCACGCGATGCTCATCGCGCAATCAAGACATGGCGGCCCCTCCGCGGCGATCCTGTCGGACGGAACACAGCCATGCAAATCCTGCGAGCGGCTCATCTCGGCATGTGCTTCGGCGTTCGCGATGCCATCGCGCTCGCCTTCGAGCACGCCGACGCCGGCCCCCTGACGATCCTCGGTGACCTCGTGCACAACCCTTCCGTCCTGAGCGCCCTCGCCGCGAAGGGGATTGCTGTCGCGCAGGACGCCGCGGCGGTGAAGACGCCGACGGTGATGGTCACCGCCCACGGTACCTCCGAGCGCGCCCTGACGCGGACTCGGGCGCTGGGCCTGACCGTCGTCGAGGCGACCTGCCCCCTGGTCCGCGTCGCCCATCGGGCCGTGGCGGCCCTGGCGCGCGAGGGGTATCACGTGGTCGTCGTCGGGCAGCGCGACCACGTCGAGGTGCGCGGCCTCACCGGCGACCTCGACCACTTCGACGTCGTGCTCGACGACGACGACGTGCAGGCGCTCGAGGAGCATCCACGGTTCGGCGTGGCGGCGCAGACGACGCAGGCGGTCGAGAAGGTGCGGCACCTCGTCGACCTGATCCGCCGGCGGTTTCCCCACGCGGAGGTCCGCCTCGTCGACACGGTCTGCAGGCCGACCAAGGACCGGCAGTCGGCGGCGGTCGAGATGGCCCGGCAGGCCGACGTCGTCATCGTGGTCGGCGGTCGGGCGAGCAACAACACGCGCGAGCTGGCCACGACCTGTGCGCGCTACTGTGCTCGCGTGCACCACGTCCAGACCGACGCGGACGTCCGCCCCGAATGGTTCGACGCCGCCGGCGTCGTCGGGCTGACGGCCGGCACGTCGACGCCAGACGACGTCATCGACCGTGTCGAGGCGCGCATCCGCCAGGTCGAGGTGCACGCGTGAAGCGTCGCGATCGAACCTGGGTCGGGCTCATCATCGGGGTCATCGGTACGGCGCTCCTGGCGTTCCTGGGGTTGTTCACCTACATCAGTTTCACGTCGACGCCCCTGCATCCGGACGTGGCCAAGGTGCCGTCGGTGCAGCAAGCGGACCCAATGCCACAGTGGGCCGGCGCGGCGGAGCAGGCGCGCCGGATCGCCCGCGCCAGTGTCATCGAGCAGAACCTGCCCGGGCTCTCGATCGCCGTCGGCGTCGGCGGCGACGTCGTCTGGGCCGAGGGCTTCGGCTGGGCCGATCTCGACAAGCGCATTCCGGTCGGGCCGCGCCTGCGGTTCCGGATTGGAACCGCCTCGACGGCGCTCACCTCGGCCGGTGTCGGGCTGCTGCTGGAGAAACAGAAGCTGAAACTCGACGACGAGATTCAGACCTACGTGCCCGAGTTCCCCAGAAAACAGTGGCCCGTGACCGTGCGCCAGGTGATGGGACACGTGGCCGGCATCGGCAACGACAGCGGTGACGAAGGGCCGCTGTTGTCGCAGCACTGCCAACGTCCGGTCGACGCGCTGCCCGCCTTCGCGGACGACGCGCTACTCTTCGAACCAGCCACCAGGTATCGCTTCTCGAGATACGACTGGATTCTCGTCAGCGCGGCGATCGAGAAGGCCTCGGGGGAGCCGTTCCTCCGGTTCATGCGACAGCAGGTCTTCGAGCCGCTGGACATGAACGACACGAAGGAAGACGCAGCCTCGGCGCCGGCGGGGGAGGCGGTGACGCCGTATTTCCCGCGGTTCGCGGCGGATACCCGGTACGGACCGGACCCGATGCGCGAGGTCGATTATTCCTGCTACGCCGGATCGAGCGCCTTCGTCTCCACGCCGTCCGACCTGGTACGCTTCGTCATGGCCATCAACCGCGGCACGCTGCTGCAGCCGGCCACGGTGCAACTGCTGCAGGCGCCGCAGCGTCTCCTCTCGGGACAGGACACCGGGTATGGCCTCGGCTGGGACCTCGAGACCGTTGCGCTGCCGGGGGGATCGGCGCGCGTGGCCGGCCACGATGGCGACCTGCTCGGCGGGATGGTGGCGTCGTTCATGACCCTGCCCGACGGGACGGTGGTCGCCGTGACGTCGAACACCTCGTATGCCGACACGGCGGCCATCGCCTTGCACATCGGCCGGATCTTCTCCGAGCAGAAGAAGAGTCCAGGTCCGGCGCGCACCGGGTCGTGAATGACACGATGGAACGGCCGATGCGGGGAGGCATCACCTGGACGATCGCCGGCGAGCGCATCGCGCTGCTGGCGTGGCCGCGAGCCATCCTCCTCCAGGTGGCGCACCCGCTGATCGCGGCGGGTGTCGCGCAGCACAGCAGCTTTCGGTCGTCGCCCCTGGCGCCGTTCACCCGCCTCCACGCCACGGTCGGCGCGATGCGGCAGCTCACGTTCGGCACCGACGACGAGGCGGCGGCCGTGGTGCGGCGGATTCTCGCCGTCCACGATCGCGTCAACGGTGCGCTGCACGAAGGGACCGGGCCGCATCCGCGAGGGACGCGCTACTCGGCGCACGACCCGGCCCTGCTCCTGTGGGTGCACGCCACGCTGCTCGACTCGCACGTGCGGATCCTGGAGCCCATCATCGGGCCCTTCACGCCCGACCAACGCGATGCCTACTGCCGCGAGGCGGCGCCCTTTGCCGTCGTGCTGGGGGCGGCCGCGGACGCCGTGCCCCGCACGTGGCAGCAGCTGCAGGATTTCATCGCCGGGCAGATCGAGGGCGGGCCCGTGACGGTCGGCGCCGACGCCCGGACGCTGGCGGCGGCGATCCTGCATCCGCCGTTCGCGCGTCTCGCCTGGCCGCTGCGGCTGGGCGGCGAGCTGGTCACCGTCGGCTCCCTGCCGCCCGCGATCCGGGAGGGCTATGGATTCGCCTGGAACCCCACCCGGGAGCGTCGCCGGGAACGTGTCGTCGCGGCGTTGCGGACACTCCGCGGCGTCGCGCCGGCCATCCTGGCCCGGTGGCCGGAAGCACGCCACGCGGCGGCCGATCGATCCAGCATCCCTTGACCGCTGCGGCGTCGTCGGTGTGATGATGCTCAGCATGATCCGTCGCCACGCGGCGCTCCTCCTTCTCGCCACGTCGCTGCTGTCCGCGGCGGCGTGCACCTCGCCAGCACCGGGCCCGTCATCGGCGTCGACGCCGAGGGCGGCGCGCGTCGATGTGGTCGAACTGAGCGCGACCGAGGCCCGACGGCTGATGGCCGACGGCACGCTGACGTCGCGAGCGCTGACGCAGGCCTATCTCGATCGCATCGCCGCCATCGATGACGGCGGTCCCACCCTCGGCGCGGTGATCGCGTTGAATCCGAAGGCCCTCGCGGATGCCGACGCCCGTGACGCCGAGCGCAAGGCCGGCACCGCGCGGGGTCCGCTGCACGGCCTGCCGATCCTCATCAAGGACAACGTCGACGTCGCCGGTCTGGTCAATTCAGCCGGCTCTCTCGCGCTGGCGAACCATCGGCCGGCCAAGGACGCGTTTCTAGTGACCCGGTTGCGGGAGGCCGGCGCGGTGATCCTGGGCAAGACCAACCTGAGCGAGTGGGCCAACTTCCGATCGTCACGTTCGTCGTCCGGCTGGAGCTCGCGCGGCGGACAGACGAAGAATCCCTATGCGCTCGATCGCAACCCGTGCGGATCCAGCTCCGGCACCGGTGCCGCGATCGCAGCCAGCCTGGGCGCGATCGGCATCGGCACCGAGACCGACGGCAGCATCATCTGTCCGGCCTCCGTGAACGGGCTGGTCGGGCTGAAGCCGACCGTCGGTCTGGTGAGCCGCCGCGGCATCATCCCGATTTCCGTCTCGCAGGACACCGCCGGGCCGATGGGCCGGACCGTTGCCGACGTGGCGCTGTTGTTGACCGCCGTCGCCAGCGCCGACGCCGCGGATCCGGCCGGGCCGGGCGCCACCGGCAAGGTCGCCGCGGACTACACGGCCTTCCTGCGGCCGGATGCGCTCAAGGGCAAGCGATTCGGGGTGCTGCGCCAGGCGATGGGCTATCACCCGGACGTGGACGCGGCGATGGAGAAGAGCATCGCCGTGCTCAAGGCGAATGGGGCCGTGGTCGAGGACGTGACCATGCCGACCTACGACAAGTGGGGCGACCCGGAGTTCGAGGTGCTGCTCTACGAGTTCAAGGACGGTCTCGACGCCTACCTGAAGGCTTCCGGCGCCTCGCCCGATTCGCTGGCGTCGCTGATCGCCTGGAACACGGCGCACGCCTCGACGGCGATGCCGTTCTTCGGCCAGGAGATCTTCGAGAAGGCGGCCAGGAAGGGGCCGCTCACCGATGCCGCCTACCTGAAGGCCCGTGATACCGCGCGACGCCTTGCCGGCCGCGACGGATTGCTGGCCGCGATCACGAAGCACAAGCTCGATGCCGTGATCGCGCCGAGTACGGCGCCAGCCTGGCTCACCGATCATGTGCTCGGCGATCACTTCGCCGGCGCTGGCTACGGCGTCGCCGCGGTGGCTGGCACGCCCAGCCTCACGGTGCCGATGGGCGAGAGCCATGGCCTGCCGATCGGCCTGACGCTGATGGGGCCGGCCTTCAGCGAGGGCGAGCTGATCGCGCTCGGCTATGCGTTCGAACAGCTCACCAAGGCGCGCAAGCCGCCGGCCTTCACGCCTAGTGCGTCGTAGAGAGCTGATCACGTAAGGTCACACCGCGATCGCGGGGTGCGACGCCGCAGAGGCGGCGCGGGTGTCCCTTGCGCGCTCCAATTCCGCAAGCCGGTAGAACGCGCTCCAGCCACAGCCGGCCGCGGTCGCGCGCCGGATACCTGCGCGATCACGCGGCCGCCCCTGGTGGCGGCGGACCAAATGCGGGTCGCGCCTTCGCGCGACCGGCGGGCGCGGGTAGCCCGCGGTGCAACACCCGCGCGGCACCGAGACGGTCGAGGCGCCCGCCGATCAAGGCGCGAGGAGGAAGAATATTGGGCATATTTGACTGACGAGCAACGCCGAGCGGCGGGATGCATCGGCCGTCGAATGCCGTGGGTGTTGCAGCGCGGGCTGCCAAGCTTGCGCGCGTTCTACGCTGTCGCGGCCGTCGGCTTGCTCCAAGTCGCGCTCCAGGGACACCCGCGCCGCTCACCCTGTCGGCGTCCTGAACCCGCGACGAACGATGGCGGCTGCGCACGGGCCGCCGCAACGAGGTCGTGGTGGCGATCACTCGGCGGGACGTCGGGACACGGATCGCGTCAGGACACGCGTCCCACTGCCCACGACGCCGTCCCGCGCCTCGGCACCGCGGCAGGCCAGGCGCGACGCGAAGGGGTCGAGGCCCACGGGGCGAGCTCGGTCGCGCAGGACGCCGCGCGGCACGTCGGTCTGGGAATACCCAGACCGCCCTGGCGGCGTCACTCCAAAAGCACGCGTGATTACTTACCTGTTCAGTTCTCTAGGCCGACCGGCCGTCGATGGAACAGACCGCGATGATGCCGTCGGCCAGCTGGTGCGACAGCCGCACCAGCACGTCGTTGGTCGCGTTGTAATACCAGGGATTGTGCGGCCGGTGCTCGCGGCCGAGGTCGTAGAAGCACCACTCGTCGACTCGGTAACCGTGTCGGCGGAGCAGCCCGCCCAGCGTCGCGTACGAGTAGTAGGCGACGTGATCGGGGTGGATCGGCTCCTGGATGCCGCCGCGTCCGCGCGTGGCGTAGAGCGCCGCCCGCAGCCCGCAGTAGGCGTTCACGGTGGTGATGACGAGCCGTGAATCGGGGCGCAGGAAGCGCCGGACGCCGGCCAGGAACAGCCCAGGGTTGTTCAGGTGCTCGATGATCTCGCCGGCCAGGACGATGTCGAACGTGTCGTCGAGGGCGACCTCGCCGAGACGTTCGAGATCGGCGGGGTGCAGGTCGGGGACATCGAGGCCGGCGAGCGCCGCGAGGCCCTCGGCATCGGCGTCGAAGCCGACGACGCGGGACGCGACGCCGCGCAGGGTCTCGTGCAGCAAGGTGCCATGGCGCAGTGATTCCGCCGTGTACGGCCAGTTGGTGCAGCCGAGATGGAGCACCGTGCGCCCGCGGCACAGGGCGGTGACGAAGTCGACGCGCTGAACGAGCTGTGGTGCGGCAGGCGGCATCGCGCTGCCGCATTATGATGGCGGCCGGTTCGCCCGCCACCATGACGACGCCAGACGGTTCCGTGCGCCTCGTGGTGGTGATGCCGGTGCACAACCGCCGCGACCTCACCCTCGGCTGCCTGCGAAGCCTGGCGGCGATCGACACCACGGGCTTCAGCCTGCACGTGATCGTGGTCGACGACGGATCGACCGATGGCACCGCCGCGGCCATCGCCGCGGCGCATCCCGGCGTCGAGATCGTCGCCGGCGACGGCACCTTGTGGTTCACCGAAGGCACCAACGTCGGCGTCCGCCGCGCCCTTGCCCGCGAGCCCGATTTCGTCCTGATGATCAACGACGATCAGGTATTCGAGGTCGCCTGCCTGCGCCATCTGGTCGAAACCGCGCGCGCCCAGCCGCGGTCGGTGCTCGGGCCCTTGCTGCTGCGATGGGACGCGCCGGATCGCCTGTTCCAGACGGCGCCCCGCTGGGAGACCTGGCGTGGCGGCTGGCGCCATTGGTACGGGCAGAGCCCAGCGACGGTGCCGGACCAGCCGTGGCTGGTCGATCTCATCGTCGGCAATTGCGTGCTGGTGCCGGCCGCCGCCTTCCATGAGTGCGGCGTGATGGACGCGGTCCGCTTCCCGAACTTCGGCGACGCCGAGTTCACGCCGCGGCTGCGCAAGGCCGGCTGGCGGCTGATCGTGGACCCGCGGGCCCGCGTCCACTGCCAGCCGAACACCGCCCCGGCATCGGTCCGGACGCTGACCGGCGGCCCGCGGTGGCGCGCCCTGTTCGTCGATCGCCGGCATCCGGCCAACGTGCGCCGACGCTTCGACGGCTACTGGGCGGGCGCCCCGACGCCGCTCCACGGCGTCGTCGCCTTCGCTGTGTTCTTCGTCCGCTGGGCGATCGGCCGCAACGTCGAAGGCGCCTATGGCGCGGCGCTGCCCGAGCCGCCGCTGCGCGAGGTCTACGCCACGCGCCTGGTCTCCCCGGGGGCGTGATGTCGCACGGGATCAGCCGGGTCGTCTACGCCTGGAACTACTTGGAGTGGGGCGGAGCGCAGGTGCATGCGTTCGCCTTGATGCGCGAGGCGATGACGCACGTGCCGGTGTCCGCCTTGCTGCCGCACGGTTCCGATCCGGCGCTGCTCGCCGCGCTCGATCGTCTCGGCGTGCCCTGCCAGCTGGCGTTCCCGGCCGCCGACACCCGTCCGGCGCCGACGGTGGGTCGCAAGCTCGCCCGGCATGCGGCCAAGATTCGCTCGGAGCGGGCCATGGTCGCCGCGCTGAGGCGGTTGGCTGGTCCTGGCGTCGTCTTCCACGTCGATCTCGCGCCGTGGCAATCGGCACTGGCGCTCGTCGCGCTGGCCCGCCGCAGCCACGTCTTCCTGACCTGTCACAACGCCCTGCCCGTCGGCGCCTGGTGGCGCGAACGGTTGTGGCGCGCCAAGTTCGCCGCCCTGTCGCGTCTGCCGACGTTTCATCTGTTCGCATCGAACGTCGACGCGCGACGCAGCCTGGCGCGTTTCCTCGGCGCAGCGGCGGTCGAGCGCGTCGCCGTCACCTACACCGGCATCGATCCGCAGGACATCGATGCCGTGCGCGGCGAGCCGATCGATGCCGTCGGCCTGCGCGCGCGATACGCGCTGCCGGCCCGGCCGCTCCTGGTTGCGTGCGTCGGACAGTTCATCGATCGCAAGGGTCGCTGGACGTTCCTCGATGCGGCGCGACGCCTGGCTGCCGCTCGCGGCGACGTCGGCTTCCTTTGGATCTCGAATTCTGAGCCAGGGCGCGGCGATCGCGCGCGCGCCGACACATTCGGTCTCGGCGAGGCCTTTCGGCTGCTGACCGCCGCGGATGTCGGGCCCGATCGTCGCGATCTGTTCCGCCTGGTGCGGCTGGCCGACATATTTTGTCTACCGACGCACGTCGACGGCCTGCCGCTCGCGCTGCTCGAGGCGATGGCGCTCGGCGTGCCGGCGATTTCGACGCCGGTGTTCGCCATCCCCGAGGCCATCGTCGACGGGGAGACAGGCCGGCTCGTCGAGCCCGGCGATCCCGAGGCGCTCGCCGGGGCTCTCGGGTCGCTGCTCGACGACTGCACACTTCGGCAACGGCTCGGCGCGCGAGGGCGCGCCCATGTGGTCGCCAGCTTCGACGAACGGGCGTCCGCGCGGATCGCGTGGGCCGCCTACGCCGCCGCCGTCGAGGCCTGACATGACGGGCGACGACGCCCGTCGGGGCCTGAAACTGGTGTACCCTCGTGCCGCTCCTTCCCCGATTCCGGAGGCCTGATGACGAGAGTGTCCGTGGTCCTGACGACCGTCCTGACCTGCGCCTTTGCGGCGCCGGCCGGGGCCGCTAGCTATTTCACCGCCAATCTCTCGGGCACTCAGGAAGTACCGTCGAATGGCTCGACGGCGAGCGGTTTCGGACGGGTGACCCTGAACGACGCTGAGACCCAGATCACCGCATCCGTCTATTACTCGGGCCTCGGCTCGAACGTCACCATCGGCCATCTGCACGGCCCTGCCAGTCCGGGCGGCAACGCGGCGATCGTGTTCGACCTGAGCCCGACCCCCGGTGTGACCAGCGGTAGCGTCGTCAATGCCGTCTTCGCCGTCACCCCGACTCAGGCGGCGAACATCAAGGCCGGTTACTACTACTTCAACATCCACACCGTGAATTTCACTGGTGGCGAGATCCGTGGGCAGGCGACGGTCGACCCGGTACAGATCTCGCGGCTGACGTCGGCGCAGGAATCGCCGGCAAACGGCTCGACGGCGACCGGCACCGGCGCAGTCAGCATCAACGCTGCGGGCACGCAGGCGCTGGTGTCGATGACGTGGTCCGGACTGAGCGGTCCGGCGACGATGGGCCACGCCCATTTCGGCAACCCCAAGGTCAGCGGTCCCGACGTGCTGGACCTGTCCCCGGCGGCGGCGACGGCGGGCAGCGTGGTCGACGCCATCTGGAACATCAGTCCGCTCCAGGGCGCGGCGCTCCGCCGCGGCCAGTACTACCTGAACATCCACACCGCGGCGAACCCCGGCGGCGAGATCCGCGGCCAGATCCTGCGGCGCCGCGCCACCAACGAGACCATGCTCGACCAGGATGGCGACGGCCGCGCCGATCTCAGCATCGCGCGCGCCAGCGGCGGCGCCGTCACGTGGTGGAGCCTGCTGTCCGAGACCAACACGGTCAACTATGCGCAGTTCGGCCTGAACACCGACTTCGACAACCAGCGGCTCCTGATGGGCGATTTCGACGGTGACGGCCGGGCCGACCGGGCGCTCTTCCGCACCACCGGGCAGGTCGGGTTCTGGATCCTCTACGCGACCGGGAGCTCGGAGTACCTCGCCTTCGGCATTCCCGGCGACGACCCGCGCGTCATCGGTGACTACGACGCCGACGGCATCACCGATCTCGCCATCTTCCGCACCTCGACCAACACCTGGTGGATCCGTCGCAGTACCGACGGGGCGATCAACGCCTTCCAGTGGGGCCTCGACTTCCCCAACCCCGGCGACCACGACGGCGACGGCCGCAACGACTTCACCGACCAGCAGGGCGGCATATGGTGGACGCTGTTCTCGCCAGGCTCCACCTATCGCATCCAGCCGTTCGGCAACGGCAACTTCTTCGGCACGCCGGGCGACTTCGACGGCGATGGCAAGACCGACATCGCCGGCACCAACAGCGAAGGCAGCAACACGGTCTGGTACTACATCTCCTCGCTGCTCCCGACCCAGCCGGTCTACGCCACGCGCGAAGCGTTCGGGCCGTCGACGGGCCAGGTCCGCGTGCAGGGCGACTACGACGGCGACGGCAAGACCGACGTCGCCATCTGGATCAGCGCGACGCGCACCTACTGGGTGCTCAATTCGAGCGGCGGCATCTTCATCCGGCAGTGGGGCCTCAGCACCGACGCGCCGATTGCCGGGTACAACAACCGATGAAGGTGCGCGGCGTCGCCGGCATGGCCCTCGCCGTCGCGCTGGGTGTCGGTGGAGTGGGCCTCGGCCGTGCCGAGGCCCAAGCGGCCAATCAGCCTGAGCTCACCGCGATCCGCGTCAAGCTGGACGAGATCGCGACGCTGCTCAAGCAGTTCGTCCAGCAGTCGACGCGGCAGGACCGCGCCGTCCTGCTGTCGCAACGGCTGGAGACGGCCGAGCGGCGGCTGATCGCCCTCGAGGATCGGCTGCAGCGCCGGGCGACGGAGCGCGATCACGCCCAGGGCGAGGCTGCCCAGGCGCGCAACTCGCTGCAAGCACTGGCCGAGATGGCCAAGCTGGACCCGTCGGGGTCGGCCGCCGACGCGCTGCAGAAGGAGAACGTCCGGCTGCAGTCGGATCTCGATCGCCGGACGACCGACGCGCAGCGCCTCGCCGGCGAGGTTACCGATCTCGAGGCCCTGGTCGCCCAGCGCCGCGCCCAGGTGGCACAGCTCGAGTCAGCGCTCGATCAGCTGCTGATCGCCCGATAGCGGGGCGGTGGGCCGGCCGGCGTCGGCCGTGACCCCTGGATGAAGATCCTCTCCGTCACGCACCTCCTCGACGCCGTCTCGGGCGGCGGCACGGCGGAGCGCGTGGTCCAGCTGACGCGGGCGTGGCGGGCGCGCGGCGTCGACGGGCACATCCTCACCAACGACGTCGGGCTCTCGCCGGAGCGTCGTGCGGAACTGGGCAGCGCCGGCCTCAGCGCCCTGCCGCTCCTGAACCGCCGTTACTTCGTGCCGGCTCGGTGGCGCTTCGTCGACGAGCTGGCCCGCGAGCACGACCTCGTCCACATCGTCGGCTACTGGACCGCGATCAACCTGATCGCCGCCTCGGCGGCCCGCCGTACCGGCCGGCTGACGGTGGTGACGCCGGGCGGCGCGTTGCCGCTGGCTGGCCGCTCGACGCTGCTGAAGCGTCTCTACAACGCTGGCGGCGGCCGCCGGTTCATCCGCGAGGCGCAGGCCGCCATCGCCATCGCCCGGCACGAATATGCCGATCTCGCCGGCTACGGCGTGCCGGCCGAGCGCGTGCACCTCATCCCGAACGGCGTCGACGAGGCATGGCTGGCCGGTGGCGCCCGACCGCTCCCGCCGGCCGATCCGGGTGCCCCTCCGACCGTGCTGTTCATCGGCCGCCTGGCCCACAGCAAGGGGCCCGACCTGCTGCTCGAGGCCTTTGCCCGCATCGCCGGGCGGTTTCCCGCCCATCGCCTGATTCTGGCCGGGCCGGACCATGGCCTGCGGGCGAGCCTCGAGCACCTGGCCCAGGCGCGAGGGGTGGCCGACCGCGTGGCGTTCCCCGGCTATCTCGGCGGCGACGCCAAGCGGGCGGCGCTGCGGGCCGCCGACCTGCTGGCCATTCCCTCCAGACACGAGGCGATGTCGATCGTGGCCCTCGATGCAGGGGCCTGCGGCACGCCGGTACTGGTCACCGACGGGTGCGGTTTCGAGGCGGTAGGCGAGGTCGACGGCGGGGCGGTGGTGCCGAGCACCGTCGACGGCCTGGAGCGGGGGCTGGTCGGGCTGCTCGGCGACCGCGAGGGCCTGCCGGCACGCGGCGCGCGGCTGCGGGCGCTGGTCGAGGCCCGCTACCGCTGGAGCGACGTCGCCGAGCGTCATCTGACGCTGTTCGAGCAGGTGCTCGAGGCGGCACCGGCGTCGGCCACGCCCGCCGGCAGGCGATAGAATACCGGCCGCCGGCCGGTGTCCTTCCCCGGCCGACCTTCAAGCCATGACAAAGACCGCTTCTTCCGCCCTGCAGATTCCCCAATCGGGTGATCTCGACTTCCTGTCGCTCGGTGCGCTGATCCACCGGCTCGACCCCGGCGTGGTGCCGTTCCACAAGGCGCAGAGCCTGTCCATCCACGTCAGCGGCGGCGAGTTCAACTGCGCTGCCAACCTGTCGGACTGCTTTCGCCTGAAGACGGGCATCGCCACCGCGATGGTCGACTATCCGATCGGCGACCTGATCGCCGAGCGCGTCCAGGCGATGGGCGTCAAGCCGTTCTACAAGATGTTCACGCACGACGGCGCCTGGGGCCCGAACATGGCCGCGGTCTACAGCGACCGCGGCTTCGGCGTCCGCCCGCCGGTGGTGTTCTACAACCGCAGCAACGAAGCGGCCACACTGCTCAAGCCGGGCGACTTCGACTGGGCCGGCATTTTCAGTAAGGGCGTCCGCTGGTTCCACAGCGGCGGCTTGTTCACCGCGCTCGGTGAGGGCACCGACGAGGTGATCATCGAGGGGATGCAGGCGGCCAAGAAGGCCGGCGCCGTCGTCTCGTTCGACCTCAACTACCGCGAGAAGCTGTGGAACGCGCGCGGCGGCAACGAGAAGGCGCTCGACGTCTTCAAGAAGATCATGCAGTACGTCGACGTCCTGGTCGGCAACGAAGAGGACCTGCAGAAGGCCCTCGGCGTACCCGGTCCGGCCGTGGCCGCCAAGTCGGGGCTCGACCCGCAGGCCTTCATCGGCATGATCGATCAGGTTACCAAGGCGTTCCCGAACATCAAGGTGGTCGCCACGACGCTGCGGGAAGTGCACTCGACCAACCGCCACACCTGGGGCGCGGTCGCGTGGATCGAGGGCAAGGCCTACGTCACGCCGATCTGCGAACTGGACGTCTACGATCGCGTCGGCGGCGGCGACGCCTTCGCCTCCGGGCTGTTCTTCGGGCTGCTCACCGGCGAGTCGCCGGAAGACTGCGTCAGGCTCGGATGGGCGCACGGCGCCCTGGCGACGACGTTCCCCGGCGACACCACGATGGCCCGGCTCTCGCACGTGCGTGCCTTTGCCAAGGGCGGGTCGGCGCGGATTCAGCGCTAGCGCCGGCCGGCTGTTGCTTACTCCGCCAGCCGAGATCGCGGTACAGCCGGTCGACGGAGTCTCACGTCTTGCCGGCGGCCGTACCCGGAATCATCCGCAGCAGCTCCATCGGCAGCGGGAACACGACGGTCGTGTTCTTCTCGGCGCCGATCTCGGTCAGTGTCTGCAGATAGCGCAGGGTGATGGCGGAGGGTTCGCGATCGATGATGGCCGCCGCCTGCGCGAGCTTGTCCGAGGCAATCAGCTCGCCCTCGGCGTGAATGATCTTGGCGCGCTTCTCGCGCTCTGCTTCCGCCTGCCGGCCCATCGCCCGCTGCATGTTCTCGGGCAGGTCGACGTGCTTCACTTCGACCGCCGAAACCTTGATGCCCCAGGGATCGGTCTGATGATCGAGGATCCGCTGCAACTCCTGGTTCAGCCGATCGCGCTGTGAGAGCAGATCGTCCAGCTCGGCTTGGCCCAGGACGCTCCTCAGCGTCGTTTGCGCGAGCTGCGAGGTCGCGTAGACGTAGTTCTCGACCTCCACGACCGCCTTCCGCGGCTCGACCACCCGGAAGAACACGACGGCGTTCACCTTCACCGAGACGTTGTCGCGCGTGATGATGTCTTGCGGCGGCACGTCGTGCACCACGGTTCGCAGGCTGATCCGCACGATCCGGTCGATCGGCCGGAACACAAACACCACACCGGGGCCTTTCGGACGAGGCAGCAATTTGCCGAGCCGAAAGATCACGCCTCGTTCGTACTCGGCCAGGATCTGGATCGAGGTGACGAGGTAGATCACGACCGCGGCGGCCACGATGAGCGCCGGGGAAATCGTCAGGCCTTCCATGCGGGCTCTCCTCAGGGAGTGGACGTGCGGTCGGGCACGACCGTCAGCGTAAGCCCGTTCACCTCCGTGATGCGAACTAATCCGCCGGCCTCGATCGGTGCCTCGCTGTGGGCCTGCCACAGTTCCCCGCGCACGCCGACCAGTGCCGGCACGCCGGGAGTGGACGCGGTGCGGGCCATGGCCTGCTGTCCGACGAGCGTCTCGACGCCGGTCACCGCTGGCTGTCGCCGCGCCGCCATCGCCAAGCGGCTCAGAAACAGGACGCCGAGCAGCAGAAGGGCGACCGCGGGGACGATGACGCTGAGGCCGACCTGGACTCCTGGCACTCCACGCGCCACCATCAGTGAGCCGATCAGCAGGCTGGTCGCACCGCCGATGCCGAGCGCACCAAAGCTGGGGACCTTCAACTCGAGCACGACCAGGCCGAGGCCGAACACCATCAACAGGACGCCGCTCATGTCGACCGAGAGCACCTGCAAGGCGAAGAACGCCAGCAGCAGGCACAGTCCGCCGACGACGCCGGGCAGCACGGCCCCCGGATTCCAGAGCTCGACCGTCAGGCCGAGTGTGCCGAGCATCAGCAGCAGGTAGGCCACCTGCGGGTGGGCAATCGCGCCGAGAAACTGCTGACGGCGCGACATGGGGATGTGCCGCAGAGCTGCGCCATGGGTCCGCAGGGTGCCGGCCCGGCCGTCGAACCGCTTGATCTGGCGG
>JBDSLU010000371.1:0-3024 GCA_039916225.1 Vicinamibacteraceae bacterium | reverse complement strand
CTACGCCGGCGTGCTCGACGAGGCCTGAGCCGCCCGGCGCCCGCCGGCGCGATCACCTCACAGCTGGCACAGCGTCGCTTCCGCCGACGAGACCTCGAACTTGCCGGGCGCGTCGAGGTTCAGTTCCTTGACCACGCCGTTCTCGACGACCATCGACGATCGGCGGGCGCGCGTTCCCATGTTGAACTTGGAGCTGTCGGCGTCGATGCCCAGGGCCCGGGCGAAGTCGGCGTTGCCGTCCGCGATCATCACGATCCGGTCGCCGACGTCGTTGGCCTTGGCCCAAGCGCCCAGGACGTGCACGTCGTTGACGGCCAGGCACACGATCGTGGCCACACCCTTGGCCTTGAGCGCGTCGTGCTGCGTCAAGTATCCGGGCAGGTGCTGGTTGCTGCAGGTGGGCGTGAAGGCCCCGGGGACGGAGAACAGCACCACGTTCTTGCCGTCGAACATCTCGCGGCTGGTGGTTTGGCTCGGTCCGGCGGGCGTGACGATGGTCAGGGACGCATCAGGAACACGGTCGCCAACGGAGATAGGCATAGACCGCCAATGTTAGCCGAACCCTTGGATGCGCCGCCCGCGGCTGTTCGCCGCCGCGCCCAGCGCCGGCGAACTCAGGGCCGCGGTCGCCGCTGCGCCTGCGGGCTCCTAGGGGCCCGCCGCCAACGAACACTGAGCCGATTCCGCCGCCCGCCGCGCATCTGACGGTGGAGGACATCTGATGCGGCAGCAACTCATCGATCACGTGCGGACCAACGGCAGCCCCCTGGCGGGCGCCGAACGGCGCGCCCTCATTCACATGGCGCAGCGGCTGCCGCGCTGGGTGACGCCGGACCACCTCAGCGGCTTGGGGCTGGCGGCCATGGCCGGCGCCGGCCTGAGCTTCTGGGCGGCGCAGTACTGGATGGTCGGCCTCGCCGGCGTCGTCCTGTCACTCGGCCTCAACTGGTTCGGCGACAGCCTCGATGGCACCCTGGCGCGGGTTCGCAAGCAGGAGCGGCCGCGCTTCGGGTTCTACGTCGACCATGTCATCGACCTCGCCGGCGCGACCATGCTGTTCTGCGGCCTCGGCGCCTCCGGCTTCATGTCCCCCCTCGTGGCCCTCGGCGTCCTCGCCGCCTACCTGCTCGTCTCCGCGGAGACCTATCTGGCCACCCACGTCCGCGGCGTGTTCAAGATGACGTTCCTCGGCGTGGGGCCGACCGAACTGCGCATTTTGCTCGCTGTCGGCGTGGCCGCGCTCGCCTGGCGGCCGATGGTTTCGCCGTTCGGCTTCGGCCCCTTCCGGCTGTTCGACGTCGGCGGCGTGGTGGCGATCGCCGGCATGGTCATGGCCTTCGTCGTCTCCTCCGTGCGCAACACCCGCGCCCTCTTCGACGCCGAGCGCGTCACGCGCATCGCTGCCGTCGCCTTCGTCCTCATCACCGGCGGCGCCGTCGCCGCGTCCGCTGAGGCGCCCGCCACGGCCACCCTGGCGGCTTTCCAGCGCTACGTCCAGGCCACCAACGCGCGCATCCAGGTGGAGCGCTACCGGCCGATGTCGCCGCTGACCGGCGGCCCGCAGGCCACCTCCGTCTGGGAGATGGCGTCACCCGCCGAACGCGTCAGCGTCGAGGTGCCGGGCGCACTCGTCAATCACTGGCGCGGCCGCACGTTCATCCCGCACGCCGACCTTGCCACCGTGCTCGCCCGCGTGCGCAGCGCCGAGACGCTGCGCCGTCAGCCCGACGTGGTGCGGGCCCGCGTCGTGCCGCAGGGCCCCGATCGCGACATCGTGACGCTCGCCCTGACCCGCTCGCAGGTCCTGACCGCGCACTACGACACCGAGCACGACGTGCGCTATACGCGGCTTGGTCCGGGCCGCATGGCCAGCGACAGCGTGGCGACGCGGATTCGGGAAGTCGGCGGCCCCGGCGATCTCGCGCCGCGCGAGGATCGCGGCTTCCTGTGGGCGCTCCGGGCGTGGTGGCGCTACGAGGTGGTCGACGGCGGCGTGCTCATCGAATGCGAGTCGGTCAGCCTCAGCCGCTCGGTGCCGTACGTGGTCCGGCCGGTGGTCGGCCCGATGGTCACGCGGTTCGCCCGGGAATCAATGGAGCGGACGCTGATCTCCCTGCGGGACGCCCTGCGGACCTAGCAAAGACACCTAGCCGGTCCGTCGACGGCTGGACGCGAGCGATACCATGGACCTGTCGCGAGCATCCAAGGGCTCGGACGAGGATGGGTTGACGTTGCCAACCCCATCCCCTAAGCCACGGAGGTCCCAGTGAACGCCCAGAATCCCGGCCACGACACCCCGTCGACCCCGTCCGTCGCCAAGACCACGGACGAGTGGAAGGCCACCCTGACACCCGAACAGTTCGCCGTGCTCCGTGAGCACGGCACCGAGCCGCGAGGCACGAGCCCCCTCAACAAGGAGAAGCGCGACGGCATGTTCCGCTGCGCCGGCTGCGGCCAGGAGCTCTTCGCCTCCGGCACCAAGTTCGACAGCGGCACCGGCTGGCCCAGCTTCGATCAGGCGTTGCCGGGCGCGGTCACGACCAAGGTCGACCGCACCTACGGCATGTCCCGGACCGAAGTGCTCTGCAGCGGCTGCGGCGGCCACCTCGGACACGTCTTCCCCGATGGACCGCCGACCACCGGCGAGCGCTATTGCATGAACGGCTGCGCGATGACCTTCGAGCCCAAGGCGTAGCGCGCCAGACGTCGCCGGTCGGGCGTGGCTCTCAGGCGGGTGGGGCCACGCGACGGCGCGGCCCCGCCTTTCTCACTTGACCGGCTGCACCTGGCCGGAGGCCCTGGCCTCTTCGAGGATTCTGAGGATTCGCTGGCGCGCGGCGTCCGCGGCCGCGTGCTGCTTACGGCCGAGCTCCGCCTGCTGGCGACCGAGATCGGCCTGCCGCTCACCCAGCGCCCGATGTTCCGCCGCGATCTCGGTCTGCATGCTCGCCGCGTCGGCGCCCGCATGGGCCGCGCCATCCGAGCGTCCCGACGCTTCGAGCGCCGCGATAGCTTCGCGGAGTG
>JBDSLU010000370.1:0-16459 GCA_039916225.1 Vicinamibacteraceae bacterium | reverse complement strand
TGTAGCCATGTGCGGTTTTGGCACCGAGGCGTCATGAAACGCTGCCACTCAGGCAGTGCGAGGCGCACACCGCCCGGGGCACGCAGGTTGCCCTAGCAGCGGCCCGTGATGGCCCCCTTCCGGATTTCTGTTCTTAGAGCGATCGCGTTCGCCGGTCTTGCGGCTCTGGCCTCGACCACGACGCTGTCAGCCCAGACGCTGACGTGGAACGCCAACACCGAAAGCACCCTTGCCGGCTACCGGATCCAGTACGGGACCGTGGCCGGAAGCCCAAGCACGACCCTCGATGTCGGCCGTATTACCAGCCGGCAGATGACCGGGCTGCAGGCCGGGGTGACCTACTACTTCCGCGTGGTCGCCTACAACACGACCGGGCAGACGAGTGCCCCGTCCCTACAGGTGTCCTACACGGTGGCGGGAACGCCGCCGGCTCCCACATCACCGACGCTGACGGCCGTCTCGCCCACGTCGGGTCCGACCCTCGGCGGGACGACCATCACGCTGACCGGCACGAACTTCGTCTCCGGCGCGACCGTGCGCGTGGGCGGCGTGGCGGCGACAAGTGTCGCCTTTGCCAGCAGCACAGGAATCACGGCGCGGACGCCGGCCGGCACCGCCGGTGCGCGGGACGTCGTGGTCACCAATCCCGACGGCCGAGCCGCGACTCGTACCGGTGCGTTCACCTACACCAGCACCCCGACAGCAACCTTGACGGCTACCGCCGTCTCGCCGTTGAGCGGGCCTACTGGCGGCGGTACGGCGATCACGGTGACCGGCACGGGCTTCGTCGCCGGCGCGACCGTCGCCATTGGCGGAACGGCGGCGACTGGCGTCACCTTCGTGAGCTCGACGCAACTGACGGCACGGACGCCCGCCAAGCCGGTCGGTGGCTACAGCGTCGTGGTGCGCAATCCCAATGGCCAGACGGCCAACACGCCGCGCGGCTTCACCTACACGAGCGGCTCGACGCCGCCTCCGCCGAGTGGGACCCTGACGGCGACGGCGGTCTCGCCGCTCAGCGGCCCCACTTCCGGCGGCACCCTGATCACCGTCACCGGCACCAACTTCGTGGCTGGTGCGACCATCCGGATCGGCGGCGTCGCTGCGACGGGGGTCACCTTCGTCAGCGCAACCCAACTCCGCGCGCGAACGCCAGCACGGCCGGTCGGCGGTTACCCCGTGCAGGTCTTCAACCCGAGCGGGCAGTCGGCCAACACCCCGCGCGGGTTCACCTACGTCAGCGGTGGGACCAGCTCGGCGACGATGACGTCGCTGGCGCCGCAAACGTTGGACGCTGTTGAGAGCGCGGCAGCCGAGAGCGATGCGCTCGGGGCGCGGTCCGCCGACGCCAACTCCGTCGACGGCGCGTCGGCGGAAGCGTCCGTCCCGCCAGCCGAAGGCGACGCGGATGCCGATGGACTGCCGACCGACTGGGAAACCCGCTACGGCCTCGACGCGGCGTCGGCCGCCGGCGATGACGGCGCGGCCGGCGATCCGGACGGCGACGGCGTATCGAACGACGCCGAGTTCGCCGCGGGTTCGCATCCGCGTGGCGTGATCCGCCGCTATCTCGCGGAAGGCATCGAGAGCGAGCAGATGCACACGCGGCTCGCCATCGCCAACCCGGAACAGGCCGACGCCCACGTCCTGCTGACGTTCCTGACCGCGACCGGCGCCAGCGCCCGTCAGCAGATCGACGTGCCGGCCCGGTCGCGCCGCACCGTCGATCTCAGCACCGTCCCCGAGCTCGCCGGAGCGTCCTTCTCGACGGTCCTCGAGGCGGACGGCGTCGTCGCCCTGGATCGGCGCGTTTCCTTCGGTCCCGCCGGCCGGGCCGCGAGCGTGGCGACGGCCGTCGACGAGCCGTCGGCGACGTGGTCCCTCGCCCCGGAGTCGACCGCCGCGGCCTCCGAGCTGTTCTATCTCGTCCTCAACCCCGGCGAGACCGACGCGCAGGTCCAGGTCAGCTACCTCCGACCGGATGGTGCCGAACCGCTCGTCCGGAGCTACCCGGTCGCTGCCCACAGCCGCGCGACGATCTGGGTCGATCGCCAGGATCCGTCACTCGCCGCGACCGAGGTCGGTGCGGAGATTCGCACGCTCGAAGCCACGCCCATCGTCGTCGAGCGGACCAGCTACGTCACGGAAGCGAGCTCGGCCGTGCCGCGCAGCGGCGCCACACAGGCTGGCCGAACCTCGGCGGCAGTGGCGTCAGGCGACGACGCTCGCATCGGCGGAGCGCGCTGGCTGATGGCGGACAGTGAGCCCGGCAGCACCGCCGCCGCGACGACGCTGACCGTCTCCAACCGTGGTGCGGCGACCCAAGTCCGGGTCACGCTGCTGTTCGAGGATGGCGCCGAAGTCGCGACGACGCTCCCGGTGGCGTCGGGCGCGCGAGTCGAGGTGCCGTTCGCCAGCGCCTTCCCGGCTGCGGCCGGCCGGCGCTTCTCGGTGCTGGTGGAAGGGGCCGACCCGGCCGCCGACCTGATCGTCGACCGTGCGGTCGCCAGACCCGTCGGCGACCGGACGCGAACGACCGGCGCCGAAGGCAGCGCAGCACGCCTGCCGTAGTCGCGCCTCCGACGTGCGCTCTCGGCGGCCGGGCTACCATGGCGGGCCCGGCCGTTCGTTTTGTGAGCCGCCTGTCGCGAGCGTCGCGCATTGGCTGGCAGAGGTGATCCCGATGCTCCGCTCCCAGCCGTTCCGTCTCCATCATCTGTTCGTCGCGCTGACCGTCGCCAGCGCAGTGCTGACGGCCGCGCCCGCTGTCGCCCAGTCCACGGGCGCTCCGTCGGCGACCGAGCGCTACGACGACCCGGTCGGCAACGGCGTCGCCATCGGTGCCGCCCTGGGCGCCATTGGTGGCGTCCTTTTCACCGGCGCGATCTACGCCGAGTGCCACAACCTGTGCGACGCCCCAGCCGAGCTGCCGACCTACGCTGTGTTTGCCGGTCTCGGCGCCGGTGCCGGTGCCGGCGTCGGCTGGCTGGTCGACACACTCCACAAGGGCAAGCGGCCGGCCGCCGTGCCGGTAACAGTCAACATTCGGGCCGATCGGCAGGGACGCGCCGTCCGGCTGCAGTGGCGATTCTGATCGCCAGACGGTCGGCTACGATGGCCGGATGCGTGCCGTCGTCCTGCTTCTGTTCGCGGCGGTCGTCGCATTGCCGGAGTCGGTCGGCGTACAGCCCGCGACGCCCCCGAGGGTCACCAAGACCATCGCCATCACGATCGACGACCTGCCGTTCGTCCATCACGGCGGCGACGGCTACGTCCCGGCGGCGCAACGCGCGACCAAGAAAATCCTCGCAGCGTTGCGCGCGCATCGCGCCGTTGCGATCGGGCTCCTCAACGAAAACAAGCTGGAGGCGCCGACCGCTGACGAACGGGCGGCGCGGCTGGCCCTGCTCCAGCAGTGGATCGACGCCGGGCATCGCCTCGGCAATCACACCTACTCGCACCCCGACGCCAACGCGCTGACCATCGACGCCTACGTCGCCGACATCGACAAGGGCGAGCGGGTGACGCGCGCGATGATGCGCCGCACCCTGCCGGTCTACTTCCGGCATCCGATGACGCACACGGGCGACACCGCCGAGAAGAAGGCGGGGATCGCCCGCGCCCTCGCCGAGCGCGGCTACGTGATCGCCCCGCACACGATCGAGAACGCCGACTTCATCTTCGATGCTGCTTATGCCGTGGCCGACGAGGCCGAGCGGCTCCTTTTGGGACTCGCGTATCTCGACCACACCATCGCCGCGACCGCGTTCGCCGAAGCCAAGGCCCGCGAGCTGTTCGGGCGCGGCGACGTCCCACAGATCCTGCTGATCCACGCCAACGCCATCAATGCCGACACCTTGCCTGGCCTGGTCGGCGGGCTCAGCAACCGCGGTTATCGTTTCATCACGCTCGACGACGCCATGGCCGACCGCGCCTACCACACGCCAGACGCCTATGTCGGTAGCCACGGTCCGACGTGGCTGTTCCGCTGGTCGCGGACCCTGGCGCCAACCTCTGATTTCCGAGCCGATCCCGAGCCGCCGGCGTGGGTGACAGCCGCCGCCGAAGCCGCCCGGCGACCCTGACCCTGGTACAATTCCGGTACGTCCATGGCAGCCACCCTCCTCCAGAAAGTCTGGGATGCGCACACCGTCCGCATCCTGCCGACCGGCCAGACCCAGCTGTTCGTGGGGCTTCACCTGATTCACGAGGTGACCACCCCGCAGGCGTTCGACGAGCTGCGGCAGCGCGGATGGAAAGTGCGCTTCCCGTCGCGGACGTTCGGCACCGTCGACCACATCATTCCGACCCGCGAGATCGCGCGGCCGTTCAAGGACGACATGGCCGAGGCGATGATGTCGGCCCTCGAGCGCAACTGCCGCGACTTCGGCATCCCGTTGTGGGACCTCTCGCACGGCAACCAGGGCATCGTCCACGTGATCGGTCCCGAGCTGGGGCTGACGCAGCCGGGCATGACCATCGCGTGCGGCGACTCGCACACCTCGACGCACGGCGCGTTCGGGGCGGTGGCGTTCGGCATCGGCACCTCGCAGGTCCGCGACGTGCTCGCCTCGCAGTGCCTGGCGATGGAGCCACTGCAGGTGCGCCGCATCGACGTCACCGGCCAGCTCGCGCGCGGCGTCTACGCCAAGGACGTGATCCTCGAGATCATCCGTCAGCTCGGCGTCAAGGGCGGCGTCGGCTTCGCCTACGAGTACGGCGGCGCGGTCGTCGATCGCATGTCGATGGACGAGCGCATGACGATGTGCAACATGTCCATCGAGGGGGGCGCGCGCGTCGGCTACGTCAACCCCGACGAGACGACGGCGGCGTTCCTCGAAGGCCGGCCGTTCGCGCCGCAGGGCGACGCCTTCACGCGCGCCAGGGGCTGGTGGCTCAGCATGGCGTCGGACCCGGACGCGAGCTACGACGATCGCGTCACCATCGACGGCAGCGCGCTCGAGCCGATCGTCACGTGGGGCGTGAACCCCGGGCAATCGATCGGCGTCAGCGGCCGCATGCCGTCGCCGAACGACGTCGAGCCGGGCGAGCGCCAGGGCATCGTCGACGCGCTCGACTTCATGGGCTTCGCGGCCGGCGCCAGGATCGAAGCGACGCCGATCGACGTCGCCTTCATCGGCTCGTGCACCAACTCGCGGCTGTCGGATCTGCGGGAGGCGGCGGCGATCGTCAAGGGCCGCACGATCTCGTCACGCGTCCGAGGGCTGGTGGTGCCGGGTTCGCAGGGCGTCGCCAAGGCCGCCATCGCCGAGGGTCTCGATCAGGTCTTCCGCGACGCCGGCTTCGACTGGCGCGGCGCCGGCTGCTCGATGTGCCTGGGGATGAACCCGGACAAGCTGCAGGGCGCCGAAGTCTGCGCCTCGTCGTCGAACCGCAACTTCAAGGGCCGCCAGGGGAGTCCGACCGGGCGGACGCTGCTCATGAGCCCGGCGATGGTCGCGGCCGCGGCGCTGGCCGGCGAAGTGGTCGACGTCCGCAAGGTGCTGGCGCCAGCGCTCAGCCCGCGCTGATCGCTGCGGGCCGAACGCGTGCGGCCACAGCCCTTACGCCGATCCGCGGTCGCCGCTAGTTGCCGTCGCGATCCACGCACGAGCCGCCGAGCGTGAAGAACACGTCGTCGATCTTGTCTTCCGCGGCGTTCCAGCGGAACCCGCCATAGGCCTCGTAGTCCCAGCCGGTCACCTGACCAATCCACACCGGGGCGCCCTTCACGTCGCCGACGGCGGCGAGCGGAAGCATCAGCGACAGGCCGTCGTAGTCGCACGACGACACCCGCACGTCCAGCTTCGGCGTCGGCACGACCCCATCGGCCTGGATGACGAAGAAGCCGCTGCCGAAAGTCATCGTCGAGCAGCCACCCCGTGGCGTCGCGGCGGCCGCCCGGCGATTGGCCGGCAGCGGTGGCATGCCATAGCGCTTGGTGGCTTCGACGTAATAGAGCACCCGGCCACCGTCGTCGATGGGCAGGCGATAGAGGGATTCGACGCGCGTCGGCGTCCTGGCGCGCTCGGCCGTCGGCGTCGGGTGCCGCGACAGCATCCGGTTCGTGCTCGGCTCGCCCATCTTGTCCTCGGCGTCGGCCAAAGCCTTCTCGACCTGGTCGTTGACCGCCATCCACATGCGGTCGCTCTGGTCGACCGCCTGGATGCGCAGGAACGTCAGCGGCGCCGTCGACGCCATGCCCAGCTTCGGATAGGGCTGCCTGGTCGGCGGCGGCAGCGGAGGCCGGGCGGTCAGCGGCGTTTTCAGGCCGACACCCTGCTGGCAGTGCGCCAGGTACCAGGTCGGGCGTTCGACGACCACCTCGGCCTTGGTCCCGTCGATCTGCCAGGCGTGCCAGGCCGGCGTCGCGCCAGGTTTGCCCCACCAGCGCTTCGGGATCCCGTCGAGGCCCATCGGCACTTCGGCCGACTTGGCCGGCACCGGCCAGGTGTGGGCCCACTTGTCGCCCGAGCGGGTGACGATGGGGATGAGCACACCGTCGCCGCGGAGGACCGCGATGGTCACGGACGGGGTGTCGGCGGCTTGAAGCACGCCGAAGCTGCCGACCAGGCACAACGCCAGGGCGGCGGTGCCGAAGATGACGGCCCGCATGGCCGGATCTTACAATGGCCTCGTGTCCGTACCGACCAGCCCCGTCAACCGCATCGTCCGCCTCGACGGCACCGCCGTCTCCGTCGCCGGGCAGGACATCGATACCGACCGGATCATGCCGGCGCGCTTCCTGAAGGCGATCAGCTTCGACGGCCTCGAAGACCATGTCTTCGAAGACGATCGGGCGGCGGCGACGCGTCAGGGCGGCGTGCACCCGTTCGACGATCCGCGCTTCGCTCGGGCGTCGATCCTGTTCGTGAACCGCAACTTCGGCTGCGGCTCGTCGCGCGAGCACGCCCCGCAGGGGCTGCGCCGGTGGGGCATCGCCGCGGTGGTCGGCGAATCGTTCTCCGAGATCTTCTTCGGCAACTCGCTCGCCATCGGCATGCCGTGCCTGACCGTCGACCCGGCCGACGCCGAGTGGCTCATCGCCGATACCGAGCGCGACCCGGCGGCGCCGACCAGCGTCGACGTGAAGGCGCTGACGGTGACGCGCAGCGGGCGCACCATCACCGCCCGCCTGCCGAAGTCCGTCCAGGAAGCGTTCCTGTCCGGCGATTGGGACGCCACCGGCCAGCTGCTCTCTGCCGGCGCCGAAACCGAAGCCGTCGCCGCCCGCCTCCCCTACGTACGCGGTTTTTGAGTACAGTACGCGGCTTCTGAGTACTGTCAGCGCCGTGCTCGGAGCTTGCTCGGAGCATGCTCCGAGCAACTTGCAAAAATCGCGATGCCGGCCGTGACGATCGACGACTTGCGGCGGTTCGCGATCGCGCGGAGCCTGTTCCGGCCGACGACGCTGCCACGCGCGCTCGAGCGCCTCGGCTTCGTGCAGGCAGATCCGATTCGCGCCCCGGCCCGGGCCCAGGATCTGATCCTGCGGCATCGCGTGTCGCGCTACCGCGCCGGCGATCTCGAGCGGCGGTATCCCGCCCTCGACGTCGAAGAAGACGTCTTCATCAACTACGGCTTCGTCACGCCGCGCGTGCAGGCGCTGATGCATCCGCGCCGGGTGGCGGGACGCTGGTCCGGCGGCCGCGCCCGTCAGTCGCAGGAGCTCCTCGCGTTCGTGCGCGAGCGCGACGCGGTGCACCCGCGCGACGTGGACGCCCATTTCGCCCGCGGCCGTGTCACCAACTACTGGGGCGGCTCGTCGAACGCGACGACGCACCATCTCGATCTGCTGCACTACCACGGCGCGCTGCGTGTGGTGCGCCGCGAGGCCGGCATCCGACTCTACGCGACGCACGCGCACGGTGACGCCCCGGCAGGCCGCGCCGAACGAGCGGCCCGCATCGACGCGCTCGTCGACGTCGTCGTCGGACTCTATGCGCCGCTGCCGCGCCTCAGCCTCAGCCACGTGATCGCGCGCCTGCGCTACGGCGCTCCACAGTGGCGCGCCGACCTGAAGCCGGCGCTGATCCGGGCGAAGGCGCGCTTGGCGCACACGCAGCTCGACGGTGTGGACTGGTATTGGCCGGCCGGCGAGCGGCCGGAGCGGGCCGCCGTCGACGACCGCGTCCGCCTGCTGGCACCGTTCGATCCTGTGGTGTGGGACCGGCGGCGATTCGAACTATTCTGGGCCTGGCCGTACCGCTTCGAGGCCTACACGCCGTTGGCCAAGCGGAAGATCGGCTACTACGCGCTGCCGATGTTGTGGCGCGACCGCGTCGTCGGCTGGGCGAACCTGACGATGCGCGACGGCGCGCTGCACGTCGGGCTGGGCTACGCCGACGGCGTGCCGACCGACGCCGGCTTCGCGACGGAGCTGGACACAGAGCTGGATCGCATCCGCACCTTCCTGGGTCTATGGCCGACGAGCGCGAAGTCCTGAATTGCGGCGGACGCGAGGTCGCGGTCACCAACCCGCGCAAGGTCCTTTTCCCCGACGCGGGCATCACCAAGCTCGATCTGGCGCACTACTACCTCGCCGTCGCCGACGGGGCGCTGCGCGCGGCCGGTGGGCGTCCCAACGTCCTGGTGCGCTACCCGAACGGCATCGGCGGCGAATTCTTCTACCAGAAGCGCGCGCCCGACTCGCGGCCCGACTGGATCGAGGTCGTGACCCTGCGCTTCCCGTCCGGGCGGACGGCCGAGGAAGTCGTCCCGCGCGATGCCGCGGCGTTGGTCTGGATGGCCAACCTCGCCTGCCTGGAGCTGCACCCGCATCCGGTGCGCGCCGATGACGTCGACCACCCCGACGAGCTCCGCGTCGATCTCGATCCGGTGCCGGGCGTGGAGTGGCCGCAGATCCAGCAGGTGGCCGGCGTCGTCCGCGCCGCGCTGAGCGATCTCGGATTGATCGGCTGGCCGAAGACGTCCGGCTCACGCGGTGTCCACGTCTCGATCCGCATCGAGCGCCGCTGGACGTTCGACCAGGTGCGCCGCGCCGCGTTGGCGCTGGCCCGCGACGTCGAACGGCGGGCGCCTGGCCTCGCGACCAGCAAATGGTGGAAGGAAGAGCGGCAGGGCGTCTTCCTCGACTACAACCAGAACGCCAAGGATCGCACTGTGGCCGGCGCGTATTCGGTGCGGCCCAAGCCGGACGCGCGCGTCTCGGCGCCGCTGACGTGGGACGAAGTCGGCCAGTGCGATCCGCGTGATTTCACGCTGCGGACGATGCCGGCGCGATTCGCCGCGGTCGGCGATCGCCACACCGGGATCGACGATCGGCCCTGCTCGCTCGACGCGTTGCTCGAGCTGTCGGAGCGCGACGAGCGCGAAGGCCTCGGCGACGCGCCGTGGCCGCCGCACTATCGCAAGCAAGCCGGCGAGCCGGCGCGCGTTGCTCCGTCGCGCGCCCGCAAGACGACCGCGGAGTCGTCCGGCGCTACCGCCAGCAGTAGCGGCCGTCCCCGCGCGCGCTCGCGCCCGGCACCGCCCGAGTCAGCCGACGGCGAGGCGGCGTCACCGAAACCGGCGGGCCGTCGCACCAGCACCAAGCCGCTGCTCGAGATCGGCCGGGCGCGATTGAAGGAAGACGCCATCGCCGGCCTCGAGCGCTGGAAGGCGCGACACCCGGAGGCCGCAGCGCACCTCGAGCCGGCCGACGTGCTCGTCGACGCGATGCGCGGCCGCTTCCAGACCTGGACGCGCATCCGCGTCAACTTGCAGCACGTGCCCGCGGATCAGCGGCCGGCGCAGGAAGCGCTCGATCCGAGCGAGGATCCGGTCACCGAGGACGGGGAGAAGGCTATGGCTGCCGCTGGCCGGCGCCGAAGACCTTCGCCAACTCGTACGGAGTCGTGACCTCGAGCTGATCGTAGCGGCAGTCCGCCGGCATCTTGTCGGGGCGCCATCGCTGGAACACCGTCGCGTGGCGGAAGCGATCGCCCTGCAGGTGGTCGTACTTCACTTCGCAGGCGCGCTCGATGCGCAGCGGTTCCCACGACAGGTCCTTGCCGGCGCTCCATCGGCTCTGTCCGCCCGGCTTGCGGCCGACCTCTGGCTGCGCTGCGGCCCAGTCCCGCCATGGATGTCCGTCGAGTGCGTCGACGCGCAGCGGCGCGAGCTCCGCCGCCAGCTCCTGGCGCACCGCCATCGTGAAGGCGGACGTGACGCCGACGTGCTGCAGCCGGCCGCGGTCGTCATAGAGGCCCAGCAGCAGCGAGCCGACGCGGTCGTCGCCGCTCTTGTGCCAGCGGAAGCCGGCGACGACGCAGTCGGCGGTGCGCGCATGCTTGATCTTGAGCATCGCGCGCTTGCCGGGCTGGTAGGTGGCGTCGACCGGCTTGGCCATCACGCCGTCGAGACCGGCGCCCTCGAAGCGCGCCAGCCACTCGGTCGCCAGCGCGCGGTCGTGCGTCATCGGCGTCAGATGCAGCGGCGGCGCGGCGTCCACGAGCAGCCGTTCGAGGCGGGCGCGACGCTCGTGCTGCGGCAGCTCGCGGATGTCCTGGCCCTCGACCGCCAGGAGATCGAAGGCGACGAATGCTGACGGCGTCTCCGCCGCCAGCTTGGCGACCCGCGACGCGGCCGGGTGCAGCCGCAGCTGCAGCCGATCGAAGTCGAGGCCAGCCGGCCCGGCGATCACGATCTCGCCGTCGACGACGCAGCCGGGCGGGAGCGCCGTCACCAGCAGATCGTGCAGCTCAGGGAAGTAGCGATCGAGCGGCCGCAGGTCGCGGCTCTGGATGAACACGTCCGCGTCGCCGCGGAAGACGATGGCGCGGAAGCCGTCCCACTTCGGCTCGAAGAGGAAGGCGCCCGCCTCGGGCAGTGCCTCGGCCAGCTTGGCCAGCATCGGCTCGATCGGCGGCGCGATCGCGAAGCCGGTGGCGGGCGTGTTGTCGGCCATCGCGCTGAAACGCTCCGGGACTGGGGCGCTCGCGGCGCTACGCGGGGACCGTCGATCCGCGCAGCTGCTGCGCCTTGGCCAGCTGCTCGAGCAGCGGCTCGGTCTGTTCCAGCGAGATGCAGGCGTCGGTGATGCTCTGGCCGTAGACGGCGTCACGACCGGGCACGTAGTCCTGGCGGCCTTCGACGAGGTGGCTCTCCAGCATCAGGCCGAAGATGTGCCACGAACCGGCCGCAACCTGCGCGCACAGGTCGGCGGCGACGGCGCCCTGGCGCCGGTGATCCTTCTCGCTGTTGCCATGCGAGCAGTCGACCATCACCGCCTGGCGCAGGCCCTGCTTGGCCAGGCTCTGGCACAGCTCGGCGACGCTGGCGGCCTGGTAGTTCGGGCCGGTGCGGCTGCCGCCGCGCAGGATGACGTGGCAGCTCTCGTTGCCGGTGGTCTGGAAGATGGCCGCCACGCCCTGCTTGGTGACAGACGGGAACCAGTGGCCGGTGCGGGCCGAGAGCACGGCGTCCACCGCCGTCTTGGTGTTGCCGTCGGTGCCGTTCTTGAACCCGACCGGCATCGACAGGCCGGAGGCCAGCTCGCGGTGCACCTGGCTCTCGGTGGTCCGGGCGCCGATGGCCACCCAGGACGTCAGGTCGGCGATGTGCTGCGGAATCTGGGTGTCGAGGAACTCGGACCCGGTCGGCAGGCCCATGTCGTTGACGTCGAGCAGGAGCTGCCGCGCCAGCCGCAGGCCTCGGTTGATGTGGAAGCTCTCGTCGAGGTCGGGATCGTTGATGAACCCCTTCCAACCGACGGTCGTCCGTGGCTTCTCGAAGTAGCTGCGCATCACCACGATCAGGTGGTCGGCGTAGCGGGCCGCCAGGCGCTGCAGGCGGTTGGCGTATTCGAGGGCCGCCTTCTGGTCGTGGATCGAGCACGGCCCGGCGACGACGACCAGCCGGGGATCGCGGCCGTCGATGGCGTTGGCGATGGCCGTCCGGGCGTTGGCGACCACGTTCGAGGCCCGTTCGCTGATCGGGATCTCCTCCAGCAGGATGGCCGGGGGAATCAGGGGACGGACGTCGGTGATACGAAGGTCGTCGGTGCGGCGGAACATCGCCCTTCAGGTTACCCCGCCGACCCCGTTGCGCGAAAATTGCCCGCCGGTGCACGGGGCCGATGTTGAGGCCGGGCCGCGGTGGCGGCTGGGTCGGGTTCGCTCTTGTCCCGGCGTCCTGGCCGGTCGGAGGTCCCGTACGAACGGACGGCCGGCCCCTTGAGGACCGGCCGTCAATCGCCTACCGAGATCCGGCGGTTGGCTAGTAGCCGTCGCCGCTGGCGCTGTCGTCGTAGAAGCCGTCGTTATAGTCGTCGGCGCGCAGGGTGATGGTGCGACCCGGCTGCACGTAGACGTCGAACGAAATCGGCTCGACCTCGGCGGTGCGCACTTCGATCCGGTGCTGGCCGGGTTCGAGGTTGACGTGCTGGAAGACGCCGTCGAAGTCGTCGACGATGCCGACGTAGTAGCCGTCCGCGAACACCTGGGCGTCACGCGGCGCTTCGGTGATCCGCACGCCGCCGTAGGCGTGCCCCGGAAGCGGGTCGTAGAAGTAGCTCGGCGTGTAGCCGTAGTCATACGAACCGCCGGCCCCGTAGTAGACGCCGATGCTGAACCGCGGGCGGTAGTGATACGGGCGCCACGGCACCACCGTCACGATGCGGCTGCGGCGGTAGCCGCTGCCGTAGCCGTAGACGCCACGGTAGCCGCCGTAGACATAGCGCCGGCTGTAGCTGTAGTTCCGCGAACCGTAGCTGCGTGAGTTGTAGCTGCGCGAGTTGTAGCCGCCGTAGCTGTTGCTGCGATAGCTGTTGCTGCGGTAGCTGTTGCCGCGGTAGGACGGGTCACGCCGCGGCGCGGCGTAGCCGCGGTTGGAATAGGTCCGGCGGTCGTACTGATTCGCCCGGGGCGCCTCGTAGCGGCGGGGCGTGTCATAGCGACGGGCTTGGGGGGCCGTGTACTGCCGCGGCGCGTCGTTCCGGCGCTGCTGCTGGTACTGGCGACCCTCATACGCCCGCTGCTGGGGCGCCCGTTCGGTCGAGCGCTGGTAGACGCGAGGACTCTGGCCGCGATCGCCGCCCCGGTCGCCGCGGTCGGCGCTCCGTGAGCTGCCGCGATTCCCACCGCGATCACCGCCACGATCGCCACTCTGCTCGCTGCGCTGGCGGGCATGGCGCTCTTGAGCCAAGGCGGGTGAAACGGCGAGCACGCCGACGAGGAAGGCACCGGTGACAATTCGTGAGGACATCATTGCGACTCTCCTGCGCCAACTACATCAACTCTCGTGCCAGGCGGGATCGCAAGAATTTTCAACTTTTGCGCCCCGTTGACCACCCGGCTGTTCCTTGGACGAGGACAGCGACCGTTCTCTCGGGCGCCGCCAACGTCGTCCACCAGGTCCGCCGGGGTGACACTTCCAACTCCTCGACCGCGCCGCTCGGGATCGCCGGCGATGGCCTCAGGCGATCTCTTCGGCCGGGGCAGTCTCGGCCGGGGTGGTTTCGGCCTGCTCGTGCTTCTTGGCGACGGCGAGGAACTGCTGTGCGGCATGGGACAGCTCGCCCGCCTGCCGGTAGATCAGCCGGAGATGCCGGGGCAGACGGAGCTGCGGCACCGTGGTCGCGACCAGGGTGCCCCGCGCCAGCTCGGTGACCGCGCACCGACGTGGCAGCAGCGCCACGCCCAGGTTCATCTCGACGGCGCGCTTGATCCCGTCGAGGCTGGGCAGCGCCACGGTGATGTTCAGCTTCTCGTGCCGCTGCTCGAACAGCCGCAGCACCTTTTCGCGGGCCGGGGACGCCTCGTTGTGGGCAATCACGTCCTGCTCACCGAGTTCGCTCATCGACACCTGCTTGCGGCCGGCCAGCGGATGCGCCGGTGCCATCAGCACGACCAGCTCGTCCGATCCCAGCGTGATCGTACCCAGTCCACGTTCCGCCGGCGGGAACGAGAGGATGCCGAAATCGAGGCTTCGCTGCAGCACCTCGACGCCAATCTGGCGCGACGGCACCCGCCGGATGTCGATCTGGATCCGCGGGAACTGGCGGCGGAAATGCTCGAGGAGGGGCAACAGGACGTGGACGGCGGCCTCGTTGGCGCCGACCAGCACCCGCCCGCGCTGCAAATCACGCAGGTCGCGAACTGCCGAGTCGGCTTCTTCGGCCAGACGCATCAATCGCTGCGCGTAGTCGAGCAGCACGCGGCCAGCTTCGGTGAGCTTGCCGTCCTTGGCCGACCGGTCGAACAGGCGCTCGCCGAGGTCGTCCTCGAGGCGCTTCACCGCCTGGCTGATCGCTGGCTGGGTACGGTGGAGCCGCGCCGCAGCGCGCGAGAAACTGCGCTCGGAGGCAACCGTCAAAAAGACCTGCAGCTCGGCCAGATCCATGGTCCGGTTCATTCTAGCTTATTATGCAACTGTAAAGATTATAATCTTGACTAGCAGTCGAGGCGGGGCGTCTACTACGAAGCATGGCCGACCCTGCGGTCGTCGTTTTCGACACCACTCTCCGCGACGGTGAGCAAGCTCCGGGTTTCTCGATGCGCGTCGTCGAGAAGCTGGAACTGGCTCGACAGCTCGACGCCCTGGGCGTGGACATCATGGAAGCCGGCTTCCCGATTGCCTCCCAGGACGACGCCGAGTCGGTCCGGCGAGTCGCCATGGAGGTTAGACGGCCCGTGATCGCGGCGCTCGCTCGCTGCGCTCCGGGCGACATCGACGCCGCCGGCAAGGCCCTCGAACCCGCGGCCCGCAGCCGCATCCACACCTTCATCGCCACCTCCGACCTCCACCTCGAACGCAAGCTCCGGATCACGCGCGAGCAGTGCCTCGAGCGGGCGGTGGCGGCGGTGACCCGGGCTCGCGGCTTCACCGACGACGTCCAGTTCTCGGCAGAGGACGCCACCCGCAGCGATCTGGGCTTCCTCTATCAGGTGGTCGAAGCGGTCATCGAGGCCGGCGCGTCGACGATCAACCTGCCCGACACGGTCGGCTATTGCACGCCCGACGAGATCGAGGAGTTCTTCCGCGCCATCATCGCGACGGTGCCGAACGCGTCGAAGGCGATCTTCAGCACCCACTGCCACGACGACCTCGGCCTCGCTGTCGCCAACAGCCTGGCGGCCATCCGCGCCGGAGCGCGCCAGGTCGAGTGCACGATCAACGGTATCGGTGAGCGGGCCGGCAACGCCTCGCTCGAAGAGGTGGTGATGGTGTCGCACGTGCGGCACGATCGGGCCACGTTCACGACCGGCGTCGTGACCCGCGAGATCTACCCGAGCAGCCAGCTGCTCACCAAGCTCACCGGTCAGGCCGTGCAGGCCAACAAGGCGATCGTCGGCCGCAACGCCTTCGCCCACGAAGCCGGCATCCATCAGGACGGGATGCTGAAGGACCGCCGCACCTACGAGATCATGAACGCCGAAGACGTCGGCGTTCCGAAATCGACGCTGGTGCTGGGCAAGCATTCGGGCCGCCACGCCGTCCAGAAGCGCTGCGAGGAGCTCGGTCTCGCGCTCTCGAAGTTCGAGCTGGATCGCATCTACAAGCAGATGACCGAGCTGGCCGATCTGCAGAAGCACGTCTCCGATGCCGAGATGGTGGCCATCGTCGAATCCGTCCGCAGCGGCCAGGACGCGCCCGCGACCGCGGCGACGCGCACGTAGCGCGGCCGCCCCCCAAAGTCATCCTGGACCAGTTCCGAACCCGCGCGGCGGCATCGCGTCCGTTCCGCGCGGCCCTCCCGGTATCATCCGCCTGTGAACATTGTCCTGCTCCCCGGTGACGGCGTCGGCCCCGAGGTCGTCGCCGCCGGCGTCGACGTCCTGCACGCGATCGGCCGTTGTTATGGCCGTTCTTTCACGACCACCTCGCATCCGATCGGCGCCTCGGCGCTGCGGGCCGGCAAGCCGGCGCTGCCGCCCGAGACGCTGGCCGCCTGTCAGGCGAGCGACGCGGTGCTGCTCGGCGCGGTCGGCGATCCGGCCTTCGACCACCTGCCGCGGGCCGAGAAGATCGAGACCGGCCTCCTGGCGTTGCGCAAGGGCCTCGGCGTCTACGCCAACCTGCGGCCGGCCAAGGCGTTCGCGTCGCTGCACGACGTGCTGCCGTTCAAGCCGGAGCGCGTCGCCGGCGCCGACCTGGTGATCGTCCGCGAGCTGCTCGGCGGGCTCTACTTCGGCGAGCCGCGCGGGCTGGCCGCCGACGGCTCCGAAGGCTTCAACACCATGCGCTACACGCCGGCCGAGGTCGAGCGCGTCAGCAAGTACGCCTTCGACATTGCGCGCGGCCGCCGCCGTAAGGTGCTGTCGGTCGACAAGGCGAACGTCCTCGAGACGTCGCAGCTGTGGCGCGCGACGATTACCAAGTTCGCGCAGGCGTATCCCGACGTCACGCTCGAGCACCAGTACGTCGACGCGTTCGCGATGAACCTGGCGCTCGATCCGCGCCGCTACGACGTCGTCGTCACCGAGAATCTCTTCGGCGACATCCTGTCCGACGAAGC
>JBDSLU010000369.1:0-21864 GCA_039916225.1 Vicinamibacteraceae bacterium | reverse complement strand
GCGGCCGAACAGCCAGAGGTCGACGTCCATCGCGACGGTGACGCCCTGCAGCACGCGGACGAGCGGCCCGCCGCGGGCCAGGCGGGCCTTGGCGCCGAGGCGTGCCTCGCGCAGGCCGGCGGACTGGTCGGGTCCCCTGGCGGCAGAATCTGCCACGTCACCGGCTTGGCTCTGAGCCGGGCTCCGAGCCGGGCTCCGAGCTGGGCTCTGAGCCGTGCGGCGGCGGTCGGCGCGGCGGGCGAGGGCGCGCTCGGCCATCCGCATCAGGATGTTCTCGACGAAGCCGCCGACGATCGGCGTGTAGTAGCGGATCCGCGCGATGCGGAAGCCGGCGCGATCGACCACCGCCTCGAGGTGCGGCACGTCGCGCAACGGGTTCAGGTGATCGGACTTGCGCAGGCGCTCCTGCGTCATGTCGATCAAGCCGACGCGCTCGAGGCCGCGGGCGAGCGCGTTGATCGCGCGCAGTCCCTTGGCGATCGGCGCGTTCTTGCGGACGTGCGAGTAGACGAACAGCGCGCCGCCCGGCGCGAGGACGCGGCCGGCCTCGGCGAGCATCGCATCCAGTGCCTCGGGCGACAGGTGCTCCAGGACGTCGAGCGCGTAGGCCTTGGTGAACGCGCCGTCGGCGAACGGCAGCTGGCGGAGGTCGGCGAGCGCGAGATCGGCGGTGGCGCGGGCTTCGTGCGCGAAGAACGGGCTGACGTCGACGCCGGTGAACGCGGCACCGCTGGCCGCGTTCCACAGGATCGATCGTCCGCTGCCGCAGCCGAGATCGATGACGCGGTCGCCGGGCGCGAACTGCAGGAAGCGCCGGAGCTGCCGCTGCCGCACGCCCGACTGCAGGAGCGGCGGCGACACCGACTCGTGCCGCGCGTCCTGGTGCAGCGCCTCGTCGAGATACTTCGTCTGCTCGACGAACGCCGTCCGCGGCCGCAGGTCCAGGTAGTCGCGCGATCGTTGCGGATACTGCGTACCGCAGTGTCCGCATTTCAGACACTCTCCGGGAGCGTCTCCGGGACCCGCTTCGGGAGCGAGCGTACCGCGACACGCGGGACAGCGGACGAGGGCGAGCAGGGCGGGGGAAATCATGCGGGCGTTGGCGAGAGGGCGCGGGCGAGCACGACGTCGAGGCGCTCGGCGCGGCGGGCCCACGAATACCGTTCGGCGTCGGCGAACGCCCGCGCGGCGAGCCGTTGGGCGAGGGCGGGATCGGCGACGAGCCGGCGAATGGCGTCGGCCAGCGCTGCCGGATCGCCGGGCGTGACGAGGAGCGCATTGACGCCGTCTTCGAGCACCTCGGCCAGCGCCGGCAGGCGCGATGCGACGATCGGCCGCCCGGCCGCCAGGTACTCGAACAGCTTCAACGGTGAGGTGTAGCGCGCCGAGACCTCGGTCGCCGTGTTCGGCAAGGCGAGGATGTCGGCGTCGTCGAGCGCTGCCGCGACGTCCTGCGGCGGCACCAGGCCGGTGAACTGGACGCGCGAGTCGAGGCCGCGCGCCGCGGCGAGCGCGGTCACACGCGCCAGATCGCCCTCGCGCGGATGCCCGCCGATGATGCGGCCGGCGACCTCCGGCACGAGCGCCAGTGCCTCGATGAGGACGTCGACGCCCTTCCACGGATAGAGGTGGCCGGCGTAGGCGACGACCGGTCGCTCGGCGCGCGGTCCGGTCCACGCGAACGCCCGCGTCGCCGGAAGCCGCGTGCCGTCAGGGACGACGGCGACGGCCTGTCGCGGCCCGAAACGGTCGGCGAGTTCGTCGGCGTGTGCCGCGGTCAGCGTCACATAGCCATCGGCGGACGTCCACACCCGCCGCTCGCGCCGCTCGAGACGCGCCAGCTTCGCCGCGGACGCCGAGGCGGCGCGCGCGTGCAGCGTCGGCATCAGCGCCGACACGGTCGGCGCATAGCCGTGCGATTCGTAGACCAGCGGCGGACGCCCGGCCCGCGGCAGCCGTGCCAGCAACGCCGCGACGCCGAGATCCCGCGTGAAGACCACGCTCGGCCGCGGCGACGCCAGGCTGCGCCGGACGGCAGCGACTAGATAGTGGGCGCGCCGCAGGGGCGCCGGGCCGGCGACCGGCACGCGCGCGATGGTCAGGCCGTCGATCGGGTCGAGACCGTAGAACGCCAGCGGATCGCGCGCGGCGGCGGCCGTATCGGGACGCACCAGCAGCGTCACCTGATGCCCGCGCGCGGCGAGGGCATGGCACGTCGAGACCGTCTGCACGCCGTTGGCGCGCTCGAGCGGCAGCCGGATGTCGGCCAGATAGAGCAGATCCACGGCAGCTAGGACGGCGGCGGCGCCGTCGGCGTCCCGGACGGTGTCCCGGACGGTGTCCCGGAGGGTGTTCCGGACGGGGTCGCCGGCGGCGGGGCGTAGAACGACTGCCTTGCGAACACGTAGCGATAGACGAGTTCGGGCAGCCGTCGCGGCACGGTCACGAACGTATGGTACGCGTTGTCGGCCAGCGTCAGGCGTTGCCGATCCATCAGGCCGCCGCCGAATTGCGCCATCAGGCCGAGGTTCCACCAGGCCCCCAGGACGAAGAGGGCGGCGACGATGGCCCGGGCGCGGGTCGGCGGCGGGCCGCGTCGATCGCCGGCCGGCCACAGGGCGGCCAGCCCGACCAGCAGCACCGCGGACAGGCCGACGAACCGGCGTTGCCCGAAGGCGCCGGCCACGGTCCACGATTCGACGCTGCCGGCAATGTAGACCTGCGACAGCACGGCCAGGAGCAGGCCCATCGCGATCCATGCTGTCGAGGCGCCGTCCCGGCGCGGGGCGAGGGTCGGGCGCGCCGCCCAGCCGAAGCTGCCGGTGATCCCGGCGGCGAGCCCGATGAGCGCGAGCAGCGCCAGCGGCGTCCAGAAGAGCAGGCCGTGTTCGGGCGAGGCGAGCACCTCGAACGCGTGCGGCGAGAGCCAGTTCAGCTTGCGGGCGACCAAGGGCGACGGACGCGGGTAGCCGTTCAGCACGACGTAGGCCCAGAGCTGCGGCGCGTAGCCGACGAGAAAGGCCGCCGACCCCACCACGGCGTGCGCCACCAGACGACGCCGCGGCGGTCCCACCGTGTCCTGCGGCGCCCGCCACCACGCCAGCACCCAGTCGAGCGCCGGCGTGATCAGCAGGAACAGCGCCTGCTCGCGCACCATCACCATCAGCGCGGCCAGCACGCCGAGCAGCACGCCGCCGCCGACGGTCCAACGATCGCGGACGTGCAACCACGCGGTGAGGAACACCGCCACCGCGAACGCTTCGCAGGCGTGCGCCATCGGCGGGGCGATGTACATGTAGAAGATGAGCGGCGTCCCGAACCACACGGCGAGGGCGCCCGGCAGCGCACCGCGGCCGAGGCCGAGGCGATGCGCCGTCGCCCAGCCGAGCACGACCGCGAGCCAGCCATAGATCGCCGACCCGAACGCCACCGCGCGCACGTAGGGCACCCCGTAGCCGTCGCGGACGCCGCCGCCAGCGAGGCCGGTCGCGACCAGCGCATCGGCGACCGCGTAGAACGGGCTCCACAGGATCGCCGCGCCGATCGTGGCGAAGCTGATGCGCTGGCCGGTGTCGGTCCGTCGTTCGAGGTGGGTTTCGTGGAAGCCCTGGCCGCGCGCGATGCCGGCGTCCCAGAAGTGCTGGTACTCGTTCTCGAACGACACGTCGTGGTCGAACCAGAGCGAGCGCAGGTAGGAGAAGTATTGGATCTCGTCCGACGCATAGATCCGCGGCGTGATCAGCGGCAGCGTGATGACGAAGGCGGCGACCAGCACCGCAAGCTGGCGCCTCATGCCCAGCCCGCGCACGCCATGAGCCCGAACGCGATGACCTCGATCAGGTTGAACGAGGCATGGCTGACCATCGGTGCCACGACGCTCCGTCGCAGCAGGTAGACGACGCTCCACAGCGTGCCGAGCAGCGCCGTCACGATGACCGCGCTCCAGCCCTGCATGTAGTGGCCGAGCCCGAACAGCACGCCGAAGCCGATGACGCCGACGATCGCACCACCGAGCCGCTGTTCGCAGCGATGCACGATGAAGGCCCGCTGGATCTCCTCGCGCACGCCACCGGCGATCATCGCGACGGCCGCGAAGAGCACCAGCTCGCCGCGCGTCGAGGCCAGCGTGGCGAAGGGGTTGGGCGTGATCAGTCCGGGGGCCCACCGCGCGATCGCCATCCCGGTGACCGCGGCCAGGACGAACACCCACGGGAGCAGGCCGAAGCCGCGCAGCACTTCACCGACGATCGGCCGCGAGCCGAGGAACACCCGCCGGGGAGACTCGCCGCCGAGGATCAGCAGGCTGAGGATCAGCCCGACCAGGATCACGGTGTCGAGACCGGTGAGGAACGCCAGGATCTGCAGCGTGAACTGCCCGTCGGCGGCCGGGCGGAGGCCCGCCAGAGCCAGCAGCCCGGCGACCAGCAGCTGCGTGGGGGCGCCCGAGCAGAGACACACCTCCAGCAGCGCCTGTGGCCAGCCCGGCCCCGATTGCATGGCGCGGAATCTACCAGCATTTGCCGCATCGGCATCGGCCAGGTCGGCTGGGGGCACATTCCGCGCGGTCGCGCCAATTTCCATGTAAAAAATATATTGCCCGATGCTATGCTGCCAAAAGTTGCACGGTCAGCCCGTCGCGACAACCCTTTCTTCACGCTGCGTGTCCAACCGGCGGCAGCGACGACCTTAGCAGAGGCCAACGCTCATGCTCGAACTCGAATCCGCCGCGTCGCAGAGCGGCGAACCACCGTTGCTCACGGAGCGCGTCCTCGTCGTCGAAGACGATCGGGCGACGCGGCTCGGGCTGACGGAACTGGTGCGCTCGTGGGGCTACGTCGCCGAATCGGCCGCCGACGGTGAAGAGGCGCTCCAGCGCATCACCACGTTCCGTCCCGGCATCATCGTCTCCGACGTGGTCATGCCGCGCATGGATGGCCTTGCCCTCCTCAAGGCGCTGCGCGATCAGATGAGCGACATCTCGATCATCCTGCTCACCGCGCAGGGCACCGTCGAGACCGCCGTCGAGGCGATCAAGGAAGGCGCCTATGACTACCTCACCAAGCCGGTCGACACGCGGCGGCTGCAGATCCTGATCACGAAGGCCGCCGAGCGGCAGGAGACGCTGCGCGAAGTCCGCATCCTCCGCCGGCAGCTGCGCGAGCACGGCAGCTTCGGCCGGATCATCGGCAGCACGCAGGCCATCCGCCAGATCTACCGGGTCATCGAACAGGCGGCGCCGACGGCGGCGTCGGTGCTGATCTGGGGCGAGTCGGGCACCGGCAAGGAGATGGTCGCGCAGACGATCCATCAACTGAGCCAGCGCGCCACCCAGGCGTTCGTTCCGATCAACTGTGCCGCGATTCCCGAGACGCTGCTCGAGAGCGAGATCTTCGGGCACGAAAAAGGCTCGTTCACCGGCGCGGTCGAGCGGCGGCAAGGCTGTTTCGAGCTGGCCCACCGCGGCACGCTCTTCCTGGACGAGATCGCCGAGATGATGCCGGCGACGCAGGTGAAGCTGCTCCGCGTGCTGCAGGAGCGCAAGTTCCGCCGTCTGGGCGGCCGCCAGGAGCAGGAGGTCGACGTGCGGATCATCGCCGCGACCAACGTCGATCCGGCCGAGGCCGTCCGCCGCGGCAAGCTCCGCGAGGATCTCTACTACCGCCTCAACGTCTTCACCATCGAGCTGCCGCCGCTGCGCGACCGCAAGGAAGACGTCGCGCTCCTCGTCCAGGCCTTCCTCAACGAGTTCAACGCCCGCAACGGCAAGGCCGTCAAGGGCGTCGACCAGGACGCCATGCGCCTGCTCGAGAACTACGCCTGGCCGGGCAACATCCGCGAGCTGCGCAACGTGATCGAGCGGGCGACGATCCTCGCCGGCGGCGATCTCATCGAGCCGACGCACCTGCCGCCGACGCTGACCAACGTCAAGAAGGACGATCCGGCGGCGACGGTGCTCCTGACGCCGGGCATGACCGTCGACGAGGCCGAGACCCGGCTGATCCGGCTGACGCTGGAGCACACGCGCGACAACAAGACGCGCGCCGCCGAGATCCTTGGCATCAGCCTCAAGACGCTGCACAACAAGCTCAATCGGCTCAAGGCGCAGGAAGCCACGACGTCGTCATCAGAAGTCGGCGCCGAAGGCTAGTTCGTCGGGTCCGGGGACACGGGTCGCGAGGCGGGATCGGGCATGCGCTTCAGCATCAAGACGAAGCAGGTCGTCGGAGTCGTGCTCCTGGTCGCGCTCGCCGTGATCGCGTTGAGCGGGATCTACACGGCGCTCGTGGCCGGGGTGCTGCTCACCGAGACGCAGTCGCGCGGCGAGATGCTGCGCACGTTCGTCTTCGAGCGGGCGCAGCGCGTCATCACGTCGAAAGAGGACGCCTACACCGCCCTGCGTAACGACAGCGGCCTGCGCTCGCTGCTCGAATCGTCGATGGCCTACTCGCGCCACGTCACCTACGCGGCGCTGGTCGATCCGCGCAATGTGGTGATCGTCCACAGCTCGCCGGTGCTCGAGGGGCAGGTGCTCGAGCCGCAGACCCAGCTCGAGCCGCTGCTGAGCGAGGATCCGTGGACACAGATCCAGGCGATCTCGTCCGAGGGGACGTTCGAAGTCAGCGAGCGACTGCTGCTCGGCGGCGAGGGCGAGAACGAGTTCGGCACGATCCGGATCGGCATCTCGACGGCGCTGATCTGGGAGGACCTGCTGAAGACGATGCGGACCGCCGTGCTCGTCGGCCTGGCGGCGCTGGCGGTGAGCACCTTGGTCGCGCTGCTCCTCGCACAGTGGACGCTGCGGCCCGTCCACGTCCTGCAGAGCGGCTTCGCCCGCCTGGGCCGCGGCGAGTTCGGCGTCAAGCTCGATCTGCCTGGCGGCGACGAGTTCAGCGAGCTGGGGGCCTCGTTCAACAAGCTCTCCGCCGAACTGTCGACGGTGCGATCGCAGCTGGCCACCGATTCGTCCGCGCCGGTGGAATCGGTCGTCGACCGCCTCGAGGATGCGGTCGCGATGGTCAATCCGGACGGCCAGGTCGCGTTTGCCAACGCCGCCATCCGGGCGGCGCTGCCGGAGGCGGCCGCGGGCTCGAAGCTCTCCTCGTGGCCGCAGCTGCACCCCTATCGCGACATCGTCGAGCGGGCGCTGGCGACGCGGCAGTCGGTCGGTCCGCTGTCCCGCAAGCTCACCGTGTCCGGCGATGGCGAGGACGACGAGACCGAGCAATGGCTGATGGCGCACGCGCTGCTCCACGCCGATCAGCGCTTCATGGGCGTGATGCTGGTGGCCCGCGATCTCGGCTACATCGGCCAGGTGCAGTCGACGCTGCGTTACTCGCAGAAGGCGGCGGCGCTGGGGCGCCTGCTCGCCGGCGTCGCGCACGAGGTCAAGAACCCGCTCAACGCGATGACGATCCACCTCGAGCTGCTCAAGCAGAAGCTCGGAGGGGTCGGCGTCGGGGCGCGGCCGCTGGCCCGCCTCGCCGAGGCCGCGTCTGGCAGCGTCCGCGTCGCCGAGACGGCGCCAGCGTCGGTCACCGTCGAGCCCTCCAGCGTCCTCAACCACGTCTCGGTGATCGGCAGCGAGATTCGGCGACTCGACGAAGTCGTGCAGGGCTTCCTGAAATTCAGCCGTCCTGAGGAGCTGGCGCTCGAACCGGTCGACCTGGCAGCCCTCGTCAGCGACGTCGGCGACGTGATCGGGCCACAGGCGAATGCCGCCGGCGTGCGCCTGACGATCACTTCGGCGGCCGAGCTGCCGAGGGTCAGCGCCGACAGCGGCCTGCTCCGCCAAGCCCTGATGAACCTCGCACTGAACGCCGTCCAGGCGATGCCGTCGGGTGGGGTGCTGCGCTTCGACAGTCATCGGGCGGCCGACCGCCAGGTCGAGCTCGCCATCAGCGACACCGGCGTCGGCATCCCGCCCGAGCACCTGTCGCGCATTTTTGACCTGTATTTCACCACCAAGGACGCCGGAAGCGGCATCGGGTTGTCGATGGTCTACCGAACAATCCAGCTGCACGACGGACACATCGAAGTACAATCGACCCCTGGTCGGGGCACCACCTTCACGCTCCGGCTGCCACAGGCAACCTGACGTCCGAAGGACATGCCGCGCCGCCCTCGCCGCCGCTGATGAGACCTTCTCTGCCTTCACGGATGACCCCGTCGCGGACGGGCTGGCCGGCTGCTGTCGCGCTGGTCGGGTTGTCGCTGCTGGCCAGCGGCTGCGCCCGTAAGGTCATCGCCGCCGCCCCTCCGCCCGTGCCACTCGCCGTGCCGAGCGTGCCACCGCGGATCGTCGGACCGGTGGCCGTCCCCGAAGACAAACCGCAACCCGTGGCCGAGGCTCCGCCCACGCCGGCCCAGCGGCCCGCCGCCCGACCGGCGCGGCTCGCCAACCGGCCGCCCGACGCGGCAGCGGAGACGCCCGTCGAGGACCCGCAACGGGCCCGCGCCGAGGGGGCCGAGCCGGTACCGATTCCGGTGACACCCGCGCCCCTCCTGCGGACCCGGGAAACGGCCAACGACGCCGAGGCCGCCAAGAAAGTGCAGGACGTCCTGCGCCGGGCCGAGCAGAACCTGGCCCGGGTCAACTACCGCGGACTGAGCGCCAACGGCCGGAAGGACGCCGACACGGCCCGGCGCTTCATCACCCAGGCTGGCGAGGCCCTCGAGAGGCGCCAGCTCGTCTTCGCGCAGTCGATGGCGGACAAGGCCGAAGCCCTCTCGACCTCCCTCGTCAAACGCTGAGCTGCCAGGCGCCAAAACGCCTCATCTTGCGTTCGCCCTAGAAGCCAGGCACAAGATGTAGTGAGTTTGGCGTTGACATACGCTTGTCACAGGCGCATCATTCCGCCCGCGTATTCGTGCATTGGTGATGCTCTGGACTACCCAGCGTCACGCGCCTCGAACCCGCCGACTCAGGCGGCCCTCGAGCGTGTTGAGCCTCACGTAAGCACGTGATTTTTTCGGTGATCGGCGGGGGCGACGGGCCGCCAGGGCAGCGGATCCGACGTCAGGACGAGGGGGCAGCAGTATGCAGAGGGGCACGACGGCCACGGATCGTGGAACGGGGCAGGCAGCGGGCGCGGCGCGGGGGCTCGTGAGCAACCCGGCGGCGTCGATCGAGACGGCCAACGAGGCTGTCGAGCGGCGCCCGACCACCGCGACAGGCCTCGAATACGCACGCGCCTTCGCCCGGGAGGGCGTCGACCCGTTCGACGACATCGAGTGGGATACCCGGTCGGCCCTCATCGGCAACGAGAAGGGCGAGCTCGTCTTCGAACAGCGCGACGTCGAAGTCCCGAAGTTCTGGTCGCAGCAGGCCACCAACATCGTCGTGTCGAAGTACTTCCGCGGCACCCTGGGCACTCCCGGCCGCGAGCGCAGCGTCAAGCAGCTGATCGGCCGGGTCGTCGACACGATCACCGGCTGGGCCCGCAAGCAGCGCTACTTCGCCAGCGAGGACGACCTCCTCGCCTTCTCGGACGACCTCAAGCACCTGCTCGTCTACCAGAAGGCGGCGTTCAACAGCCCGGTCTGGTTCAACGTCGGCATCGAGCCGCACCCGCAGTGCTCGGCCTGCTTCATCAACGCCGTCCAGGACACGATGGACTCGATCCTCGGCCTGGCCAAGACCGAGGGCATGCTCTTCAAGTACGGCTCCGGCACCGGGTCGAACCTGTCGGCGATCCGCTCGTCGAAGGAGCTCCTCGCCGGCGGCGGCACCGCCTCGGGCCCGGTCTCCTTCATGAAGGGCTTCGACGCGTTCGCCGGCGTCATCAAGTCGGGCGGCAAGACGCGCCGCGCCGCCAAGATGGTCATCCTCAACGCCGAGCACCCGGACATCGTCGATTTCATCAACTGCAAGGTCGAGGAAGAGAAGAAGGCGTGGGCGCTGATCGACGCCGGCTACGACGGCTCGTTCACCGGCCCGGCGTATGCCTCGGTCTTCTTCCAGAACTCGAACAACAGCGTCCGCGTGACCGACGAGTTCATGCGTGCGGTGCTCGACGACAAGCCGTGGCAGACCCGGTCGATCACCTCGGGCGAGGTGATGGACACCTACAAGGCGCGCGACCTGATGCACTCGATCGCCGAGGCGACGCACGTCTGCGGCGACCCCGGCATGCAGTTCGACACGACCACGAACGACTGGCACACCTGCCCGAACACGGCTCGGATCAACGCGTCCAACCCGTGCTCCGAGTACATGTTCCTCGATGACTCGGCGTGCAACCTGGCCTCGATCAACCTGATGAAGTTCGTCGACGATCAGGGCGAGTTCGAGCCGGTCAAGTTCGGCGCCGCCTGCCGCACCGTGATCACGGCGCAGGAGATCCTGGTCGACAACTCCAGCTATCCGACCCGCGCCATCGAGCGCAACAGCCACGCCTACCGGCCGCTCGGCCTCGGCTACGCCAACCTCGGCGCCCTGCTGATGTCGCGCGGTCTGCCCTACGACAGCGACGCCGGCCGCGACTACGCCGCCACGATCACCGCGATCATGCACGGCGAAGGCTACGCCCAGTCGGCGCGGGTGGCCCGCGATCACGGCGGTCCGTTCGCCGGCTTCGAGATGAACCGCGAGCCGATGCTGCGGGTCATGCGCAAGCACCGCGCCGCGCTCAAGGACATCGACCGCACGTCGGTGCCCAAGGAGATGTTCGAGGCGGCCAGGATGGTGTGGGACGAGTGCGTCGAACTCGGCGAGCAGTTCGGCTACCGCAACGCGCAGGCCACCGTGCTGGCCCCGACCGGCACCATCGGTTTCATGATGGACTGCGATACGACCGGCGTCGAACCGGACATCGCGCTCGTCAAGTACAAGAAGCTGGTCGGCGGCGGGATGATGAAGATCGTCAACCAGACGGTCCCGTCGGCGCTGCAGCGGCTCGGCTACTCGCCGACCGAGATCACCGAGATCATCGAGTACATCGACCAGCACGAGACGATCGAAGGCGCGCCGCACGTCAAGGACGCGCACCTGCCGGTGTTCGACTGCGCCTTCAAGCCGTTCCAGGGCCAGCGCTCGATCCAGTACATGGGCCACATCAGGATGATGGGCGCCGTGCAGCCGTTCCTCTCGGGCGCGATCAGCAAGACCGTCAACGTGCCCAAGGACGCGACCGTCGAGGACATTCAGGAGGCCTACGTCGAGTCGTGGCGCATGGGCGCCAAGGCCGTGTCGATCTACCGGGACGGCAGCAAGCGCACGCAGCCGCTCAACACCTCGAAGGACAACGGGGCGGCGGCTCAGGCCGCGGCCGAAGTCGCGGTGGCGCGGCAGCCGATTCGGCGCCGCCTGCCGGATGAGCGGGCCTCGTTCACGCACAAGTTCGACATCGGCGGACACGAGGGCTACATCACCGCCGGTCTCTACGAGGACGGCTCGCCGGGCGAAATCTTCCTGGTGATGGCCAAGGAGGGCTCGACGATCTCGGGCTTTGCCGACGCCTTCGCCCAGGCGATTTCCTACGCGCTGCAGTACGGGGTGCCGCTCCAGGTGCTCGTGGACAAGTTCAGCCACGCGCGCTTCGAGCCCTCGGGCATGACCAAGAACCCCGAGATCCGCTTCGCCAAGTCGATCGTCGACTACGTCTTCCGCTGGATGGCGGCGAAGTTCCTCTCGGCCCAGGCCAAGTACGACGCCGGCCTGAACGTGCCCGAGCCGGTCGCGGCGTTGGCCAACGAAGCGGTGACTCAGGCCACGTTGCCCCTTCAGGGAGGGGGGCCGCTTCAGGCCGGGGCGGCCGTGCCGGCCGCCAAGACCCCGACGCGGGCGGCGTTCGCGGCGATGCAGAACCAGGAAGACGCCCCGCCGTGCTCGACCTGCGGCTCGATCATGGTGCGCAGCGGCGCGTGCTACAAGTGCGCCAACTGCGGCACGACGAGCGGCTGCGCCTGAGCGCCTGTTCTTATGATCACGTCCAGGGGCCAGGGAACCGGCCCTTGGCGTGTTCTGGCCGTTAAGCCTCGTAGCACCGCCTGAATGACTGGGCCCTCCCTTCAGAGCCGACGTGACGTTGCGCAGGTCGTGCGCGCCCTATGCTTGACGGCCCTGGCAGCTGGAGCGCTCGTCCTGGCTAGGCACGCCGCCACGTACTTCTTCGTGTTCGACGATTTCCCCATCATCGGACAAGCGTCGCGCTGGCCCCTTCGGGACATCGTGGGCGAGCCCCTGATGTTTTTCTACCGTCCAGGCCTGTTCCTGTGGATGCGAGCTGCGCATTTCTTCTTCGGATGGCACAGCCCGCAGGGATATGCGGCGCTCGCGGTCGCCGTTCACGCAGTCAACGCGGGCTTGGTCGGCGTCCTCGCGGCTCGGTTCTTCGGCAAGGGTGCGGCGGCGTGGACGGCCGCCACGCTCTTCTTCGTCGGTCCTTGGAGTGCCGAGGCCGTCTTCTGGATCAGCGGCGGGTTCGATCTCCTGGCCACCTGCGGTGCCTTGGTCGCGGTCCTGACGGGCGTGGCCTTCTGTGTCTCAGGGCGGTCGCGCAGGATTAGAGTCGCTCTTCTGGCCACCTGCATCGTCGGGACGCTACTGGCGCTATTCACGAAGGAAAGCACGGTCGCCTTGGCTGGCTTGTTCGCGTTGGCGGCGTGGGGCGGTTCCGCCGAGGCGTCGCTGTCTCGGAAGCGAGCCGGCATCGTGCTCGGGCTGATGCTCGTGGCGACCGTCGCCTATCTGGTCATACGCTCTGTTGTCGTGTCGTCGCTGACGGGAGGGGCCTACGGCGATTGGTTCACGTTGATGGCGAGTGCCGACGTGTTTGGCAACGCCGCCAGCTTCGCCCGAGCTGCGCTGGTTTGGCCCGCACCCCACGACGCCGGCATGCATGCGGTCGGCGTGATGGCACGTACTGGTATGGCGTCGTCGGCGTGCGTGCTCTTGCTAGCCCTTATGGGAGCATTGTTGCGACGACGTGCAGGGCTGGCGCTAGTCACGGCACTCATCCTGTGCGTGCTGCCGGTCCTGTGGCTCGGCCTGCAATCTGGCTCTTCTGGCGGAGGCCGCGTCCTATATCTCCCTGGGGTTCCGTTCGTCCTGCTGTGTGCGCTCGGGCTGCAGGAGTTGATGGCGCAACCGCGCAGATGGATCGGATGGTCCGCGACCGGAGCGCTGGCGGTCGTTCTGGTGACGGCGCTGGGGAGCGTGAATAGCCAGGGCACGGTTTGGGCCGAAGCCTTTCGCCTGTCGCGCGCGAGCGTCGAGGCGTTCCGGCCCTTCGTCGGTCAGGTCGATCCGATCCACATCGAGAACCTGCCATTCTGGTTCCTGGAAGGCCCGTATGTGATCAAGTCATACGCCTTCGCTTACTACTACTATCCGGCATCGGTCCCACCGGCAAGCGCGACCGCGCTCACGTTGGTTTCGGTAGGTGGCCGCGTGACGGTGACCACACGAGGACCGGAGCCGGGCGCCGGAGCTCCCGTGCCTGGCGCCCGCTCCGTCGCGCTGGCAATCGGCCTGCGTTGACCAATCGCGCCAGAGCCGAGGGCTGGCGGATCCATCGATCGTCCACGGCTCAGTCTGCAAACTGGATGAGGCTGATGCGCCAGCCCACCGGCAGACGGCGAGCGATCACGGACGGCTCCTCCTGGTCTCGGAGTTCGTCGCGCGACACATAACCGACGGTTGCGTTCAGTCGCACCCTCTGCCAACCCTGAACGGCGTCGCCGGTGTCATTCCCGCACGGCGACTCGGGCGTGTCGCAATCGATAAGGACTGGGTACGAACCTTCGACCATGACGTCTGCGTCCGCTGACGGCCTCGAGCGTAACCGCACCCGCTCCGACACGCCGACGAAGTACGCGCCAAACGGCAATGAGTTCGGCGTGCCTCCGGCACAGCCGACGTAAGGCAGGCAAAACGCCCCCTCGCCGTAGCGGACGGCTCCGAGTGCGAAGGCTCTCCCTAAATTACGGCACAGCGCGCGGAGGCCGCCTTCATCTTCCACCGTCCAGTAGTGCCAGAAGGCCGCGCTTGGCGGCATGGTAATGTCGTTAGCGGCCGCCGATGGCGCGAGCACGCTCCGCAGGGACTCCGGCGTGCAGGTCTGAACCGCTTGGGCAACGTTGTGCCGGAATTGCTCGAAACCTGGTTCGCTGGCGGCGTCGTCCCTGGGCGCTACTGTCAGGATAGGCGGTGGCGCGACGGACCGCTGCGCGTGCCCCTCCGACGCCCAGACGACGGTGGCAAGAACGATCGTCACCATGAGCGCCTCACGGCCGCAAAGGCACATTGCCGTTGATCCCGATGTGAATGTGATCGGCATGGCCCGGCCAATTCATTATGTAGTCCAGCGGCCGTCGGCCGTTGACGAGATTGGGTGCCTGTTCCAGATGCTGCCGCATGGCTGCCGTGAACGTCACCCCGATCCTGACGACGCGCGGGCCTACTGAGCTGTTCAACAGCGTGATGAGCGCATCGGCAGTATTCCGGTCACGGCGGGTGAGGGCCGCATCGGTGAACTGAGCATCCACGCCACGTCCCTGCTGATGCTCCAAGCTGGTGTGTATCGGGAACTTGCCCCCGTTCATGTTGCTGAAGTCGCCAAAGTTGAAGCCGCTCAGCGCTGGCAGCGCTAAGGTCGCGGATGTCGACGGCCGGGCCCAATCGTCTCCCCCGCATGGATAGGGAATCCAAGCGTTTGGCGGCGGAATGATACAGGGGTCGGCATCGCGCTCCCCGTATCGATTGGCGCCCGTATAGCGGACGAGCTTCTGTGCGTATCGGATCGTGGTCTCGAGCGGCGGGCGCCCGCTCGCGTACGACACACGCAGGCGCAGCAATAGTTCGCCGTCGGTGGTCTGACCGAAGTCAGCCAATTCCGTTCCGGGAATCTCAAAGAGTAGCTGAGCCGTGCTCACGGCGTTTTGACCCGTCGTCCCGAAGCTGCGCAGGACCGACGGGCGCAAGCCGAGCGGCAGTCGGCCGGTGGCGCGGTGCTCCAAGTCTTCCGCTTCATAGATCCGCAGTTCGACATCCGACACCGAGTCGCTCTCCGGACCCGTCAGCGTGAGCGTACCGCGAACGCGCGTCATCGAGTTCCAATACGTGTGCGGCGATACGCTCAGGTAGTCGAGCGGCTCGTTGGTTGTGGTGTTAAGTGGCGGCTGGTCGCGATACTCGACGAGCCTTGCCGAGGCGCTATAGCGGCTCTCTTCCAGCTTGTCGACCTCGACGTAGGACACCAACGCAGCATCGACATTGTTGGTGACCGACGCCTCGAGCGTGATCGTCTCGCCGTCCGACGAAACGGGAATGGTCAGCGTCCGCCAAGCGGTGACTCCATTCGTGAAGAAGGGAAGCAGGCTGAATACCGTCTGCGTGTCCGTCAACGTCTGGCCGCTCGACGATCGCAGGCGGACCTGGAAAGCGTCGGCGACGGGATTCGAATAGAACACCTCGAAGCTGGCGAAGCGGTATCGAACGGTGACTGCGCGGGTGCCCGCGTGGGCCGCGAAGGAACGCGTGATGGTTTGTGGCACAAGCGTGTTGTAGGTCTGCACCATCAAGTCCCAGTCCGGTCCGGCCAGGGCGTTGGCGGGTGAAGGCTCGGCGAGTTGTGCCGCCTGGACCGCGCCGCGAGGGATACAGCTCCCACAATCGACCCAGGGGCGCCGCGCTTCCATATGCGGCTGAAGGGCCGGCAAAGTCGACTGCACGATCCAACCGTTCGTAGTGATCGTTTCGAAGTTGTTGTTGTCAATGTCGAGTGCGACGATCGCGCTGGCGACGCCAGCGGGCACTACCGTGGTCTTGTCGAAGTAGCTGGTGGACTGGATGGTGAGTCGCACAGCCTGCGCTGCCGGCAGCCGAGGGAGCGTGGCGATGCCCGATGCGTTGGTGACAGCGGTCATGATGACGGAGGGCTCGGCAACCAGTTCCGCTGAGATCACGGCGCCGCCGATAGCAGTGCCAGAAGGCGTCCGGACCTGGACCTGGAGCGAGCGATTGCCCGCCCACAACGTACTACCCTGGTAGATCAGCAGGCCGTTGAAATCGAGGCCTACCAAAATGACATCGTTGCGGCCGTCGACAAGGGCGGCGTTGGCAGTCACGAGGCCGGCGGAGGCGGACACCGAGCCCGTCGGTCGGGTGACGCCGTTGACGTCAATCTGAACAGTCGACGGATCGATGCCGCCGTTGCCAATCGAGAACTGGACCGCGCCGCCGGCCTGCTGGAGACTGGTCGGACCGATGCCGCCGGTCAATTGGACGATTGCTGGCGAGGCGATCTGGGGCGACGGGTGAACGAACGTGGCCGCCGCAAGAGTGCTGGGTTCCCATCCTGGCCGGAACGCCTGCACTTTGACGGTCGAATCGGGCGGGACGACGAGCGAAGTGGCTTGGGGCGAACTGGCCGTCGGGTCCTCGCCATCCAAGGTGTACCGCATCACGGCGGTGGCGGTTGCAGTGTTGAATTGGACGAGGGTGCTCGAGGTGAAGCTACCGCCGTTCGGCGTCATCGTGGGCGCCGCGACACGCATTTGATAGGCAGCCGTGAGTATCGCACTCGGTGTGAAGCTCTGGGCGAATGCGCGGGCCCGAAGGGTCGCCGGTTCCTGAAGCGTAATCGGCAATCCGTGGTAAGTCGGCGACGCCTCTGTCGGCTCGGAGCCGTCCAGTGTGTAGTGGACAAGGGAACCCGGCGGAATGCTCAGGTTCACATTCTGCCCAGGAGCATAGAGGCCGGCCCCCGGGGTTGGCACCGGCATCGCCACCGTCCCGTGCGTGAAGGTGAAGTCCGCTGCCGCGACGAGGCTCGGCGTCCATCCCGTCCGGAGGGCCCGGGCCCGCAGTTGTATCTGCTGCCCCGAGTACGCGAGCGGGCCCGCATAGAGCGGCGAGGTCTCGGTGGGGGTCGCCCCATTCGTCGTATAGCGGACGGTCGCGTTCGGCGGGACGTGGATCGTCACCGGTTGGCCCCCGGTGTAGGTGCCGGAGGGCGGGCTGATCGCAGGCGCGTCGACCTGTAGGTTGAATGTCGCAGACGAGACCTGGCTCGAGGCGCCGTTTGCGAAGAACGTACGAGCGCGCAGCGTGGCAGTGTGGGTGATCGTGAGCGGACCGCCGTATGCTGCGGAACCCGACGTCGGGTCGCTGCCGTCGAGCGTGTAGCGGATCGTGCCTGGAACAGCGCTGGTGAGCTGGACGCCTGGTTCCGCGCTGAATGTGCCTCCCGCCGGGGTGATCGTCGGTCCGGCAAGGCCCGGGGGCGCCTGGATCGTCCCAGTCCATGGGACGCCCGCGCTACCGTGGCCGCCGAAGCGGTTTGCGCCCCAGTACACGGCCCGCTCTACTAGGAACGGCGTGGACGATTCGAAAAACGCGGCGAAGCGCTGGTCGAACATCCCGGGGACCGTAGCGCCGAATAGGGTGGCGCGTGACTGCGCACCCACCGTGATCGGCAGGACCATACCGGTCCCATCTTCACGATAGAACGTTCCTGTTACGGTGATGGGCGACGTCGATGGGTTCGAGAACAGGAAGAACGTCTCGTAGGGGAGTCCGTCCACCGTGCCAGCCATCCCTTCGGCGAACCCCCATCGCGGCTGCAGGGCCGGCTCGCCGGCGACGACGTTGCCTTCCTGGAACCCGCCCCAATACGTTGCGCGCTCGGCGACGATCGGCAGAGTGGACTGGACAGACGTTGCGAAGGCTGCAGACAACAGCTCGGGCACGGAGTTCGCGTGGATCGTCAAGCGAGACCGGGCCGGTATCGAATAGTTGCGGGCAACCACGACGCCGTCATCTCTCATAAAACGAGCGGTGACGGCGGCTGTTGCGTTGTTGGGGTTGCCAAGTAGGACGAAGGTCTGGTAGTCGCCGGCGGTGAACCCCTCAGCGAAATGCCAAGTGGTAGACGGAGTCGCGATTGCGCTGGCGGCATGCCCGCCAGCGAATCCCAGCCAATACATGGCCCGTTCAACGAGGATCGGACCGGTCGAGGTGATTTGCGTCGCAAACGCCAAGTTTGGCCCCATCCCCGGGACGCTGCTGACAGCGACCGTTCGGCGGCTGTTGGCCGGGACGACCTGCACATGGCCAACGTTCAGGCCATCCTCCCGCTGGAAGCTGAGCACCGCCGTAACGCTCGACCCGCCGGGGTTCGAGAGCAGCACGTAGGTTTCGAAGAAGCCCGTGGCGCCCTCGGCCAAGTACCAAGTCGTGGCAGGCGCGGCCATGCCTGTGGCGTTGTGACCACCCCGGCGATCGGCACCCAGCCAGTACATCGTCCGTTCCGCAACAACGGGAACGCCGTTCAAAGAGTCCACTATGACGGAGACCTCGCCATTCAATTCCAGGCCAGGTAGCTGATTCACGCAGATCGTCCGCCGGCTGGTCGGCTCGACGATCGTATCGACTGCCTGCGGACTACCGTCGCCCTTGAGGAACGTCAGACGCACGTTCGCCGGCGTCGACGTCGGATTTGCAAGGAGGATGAACTCTTCGAATGCTGGCCCAGTCGCGCCCTCGGGAAAATACCAGCGCGTTTGCGCCTGCGCGAAGGCCCCTGCGGTCGAGAGCATGACGAGGAGAACGGTCGCCAGCAGCACGGGGATGAGCCCCATATGGTGTTGCGGATCTCGAAGCACGAATCCTCCCTTGGCGCACGAGTGGGCGCCGCGGCGACACGTAGGCATCCGGCAACGAAGCCGGAACGAGTTCTCTTGCTGGCTCTGTCAAATGCCGAAGGGCAACGACGCGGACACAATCGTCGATCGAAGTTCGCGCTGTCAATAGCTTCTCGCCCTGATGATCGCAGTACGCAGTTTCTGCGTACTGGCTGCGCGGAGATCGCGATCACACAAGCGGGATTGGCATTACAAAAGCGTCATGGGCGAGCGCCGTGGTCCGTCGACTGACGCCTCAACACGATTTGATGTCAATGAGAGTGGCGCCACGTACTAGACTGTGTCACCGCGCCGCCGCTGCCCGTCCGCCCCCCTCGGACGACCCGAGGCATTTGTGCGCCGCGTCGAATGGAGAGCCATGAAGCTTCGTCTATCGTTCCGCCTATTCGTTACGAGCGTGATCGCCACCGTTGCTCTACCCGCAGCGGCTTCAGCGCAGTTCTCAGCGGCGTCCTACTTCCACATCAAACCTCGACACGCTGTGCAGGCCGGATACAACCTATGCCTCGACGTCGAGAACGCTTCGCCCTATGACAGCGCCCGTATCCAGCAGTACACCTGCAATCCGTCGACGCCTCAGGAGAACCAACTCTGGAGCGTCGTGCCGACGGGAAACGGCACCTACCGACTCGTCTCGGCCGTGAGCGCCAAGTGCCTCGATGTGCTCGGCTTCCAGAATGGCAACGGCGCGCCCTTCCAGCAGTACACATGCAATCTGCTGTCGAACCAGGCCAACCAGGTCTTCGACGTGAGTGCGGCATTGACGCCGGGCTACTACCGAATCACGAGTGCGTATTCGAGTGGCACCCAATGTCTTGACGTGCCTTATGCGTCCCTCCTGGCCGGTCAGGACGTCCAGCAATGGACGTGCGGCCCTCCGGGCCAGAACAACCAGGATTGGCAAATTGTCCCGGTCACGTCGCGAACGACTGTCGGCCACGTCAAGTACTTCGGCTGGTACGGCGAGGCCATTGCGCCCACGCTGGTCAACGACCACGCGAACATGATCGTGTACACGCCGGGGTCGCTCTCACAGGCCGCCGCCGCGGCCCCCTATGGCATCAAAGCCAACCTCGCCATCGTCGACATGGTGACTTACAAGCCGAAGCACGCGGACGTCGGGTGCAACCCGGCACTTGGACCCGTCTTGTGCGACGCCACGGGCCTGTTTGCGAACCACGGGACCGACGGCGGCTTGCGAACGGACATTTGCCAGCACTGGTCGCAGCAGCGTGGCACCTTGTCCCAGTCCATGCAATACGTGGCTGCGTTCTATTTGGATGAGCCACTTTGGAACCTGTCACTCAACGGATGGAACACCGCTGATAGTCTGACCATCGTGCAGACCGTCGGCGAGGTTCTGAAGGGCCAGTCGACCTTGTGCTCCGGCGTCACCGTTTATCCCCAGGACGCGAGCATTCCGTTCGCCGTCGTGGAAGCATATGGGACCGCGGCCATCCAGCAGCCGGCGGTTGTCGACTGGGTGGGCTTCGACTGCTATGGCCCGTTCGCCGACTGTAACGGCCCGGCCCCTGGAGTCACCCCCTGGCTCGGTCTGTTCGCGGACCAGAAGTACGCCCTACGGTCGCATCAGAAGCTCATCGTCGTGCCATCAGCGCACGTCGACTTCACGCCGATCTCGCAATGGCCGACCTGTGACATCACGACCGCGATCAATGCCGTGCAGACCCAGTGGCAGATCGACGAAGCCGCGCGCTCGTCGTTTTACTTGACGGCCGCCCTGGCCGAGCCGAGGGTGGTCGCCGTCTGGCCATGGAGCGGTTCCAGCCGGTACTTCGAGTACCTCGACAGCAATGGCAACCTGATCGCGAATCCCTGCCTGCAAGGAGGCATCATCGTCGGGGGGCTGGACCTGTCGATCATAAAGAACACATGGCGCTATCTGTCGCGATCCGTTGGGTTCGGAAACCCCTGAACGCGACAAGGAGGGCGGCCGGGTCGCAGCCGCTCCTCGCTCGCACTCCTGACGTCGAACAGGTCCGGCTGGCGTCGGGGACGCCATCCGCGGGAAGACGCGGAAGCGCGGCCGCGCCCGCAACATCGTTCGCCGTTGGCGACCAGAGCCGCGTGGCCGCGATGGAATCGACGATCGGGATGTGCAGTCCACGTGTCGCCCGCGTGATCTGCATGCCATGAAGCTTCGACGCGGTCGACATGGACACCGAGTGCTAACATTGGGCGACAGCGCCATGACCCAGGCGACGCTGCCTCTGCAAGGAGCAGGGCCCCTGGCGGCGTCCGGCGCGTCCGCGGCCAAGCCGGCGCCCATGCGGGCGGCGTTCGCGGCGATGCAGAACCAGGAAGACGCCCCGCCGTGCTCGACCTGCGGGTCGATCATGGTGCGCAGCGGCGCGTGCTACAAGTGCGCCAACTGCGGCACGACGAGCGGCTGCGCGTAGTTCGCGCCGTCGCTCGACCGTTCGGGTCACACCGTTCGTCGACAGGGCCGGGGGCACGTCCCCCGGCCCTTCGTCTTTTCCAGCCGGTGGCTGAGGAGATCCAGTGGATGACGGGGAACAGGAACGCCGACGGGCCACTGCGGTGCCGACCGACGGTCTCAGCCGGCGGGCGTTCACCCGCGTCCTCGGGGCTGCGGCCATGGGTGGCGTCTTGAGCGAGACCCTCCCTGCGGCCGGCGCTCAGTCGCCGCCGACCGGCGCCCCCGCGCCGGGGTCTGCCTCGCCCGTGTCGGGTGGCGCCGATCCGTCCGACGAACTGACGCGGATGAGCGCGGTCGATCTGGCGGCGCGCCTGCGTACCAAGCAGGTGTCGGCGCGCGAGGTGATGGCCGCCCACCTGGCTCGCATCGAGCGCGTCAACCCCACGGTCAACGCCATCGTCACGCTGGTCGCCGAGCGCGCCGTGGCCGATGCGGCGCGGGCCGACGAGGCGATCGCGCGCAATGGCCCGCTCGGCGTGCTGCACGGCCTGCCCATCGCCCACAAGGATCTGGTGGCGACCGCCGGCATCCGCACCACTCAGGGGTCGCCGTTCTACCGCGGCACCGTGCCGACCCAGGACGCGCCGATCGTCACGCGGATTCGCGCCGCCGGCGCCATCACCCTGGGCAAGACCAACACGCCGGAATTCGGGGCCGGCTCGCACACCTTCAACACGGTCTTCGGAGCGACGCACAATCCCTACGACCTGTCGAAGACCTGCGGTGGCAGCAGCGGCGGGGCGGCGGTGGCCCTGGCG
>JBDSLU010000368.1:0-6384 GCA_039916225.1 Vicinamibacteraceae bacterium | reverse complement strand
GCGCAGGCCAGCACGACCGCCGACGCCGCGGCGGTCTCGTCGCCGCCGAGCGCCCGCACGAGACGGAACAGGTAGACGAGCCCCCAGCCGAACGCCCCGACGCTGATCAGGAGGCCGACGCCGCCCGCGGCCGGCTCCAGAGCGCGCGCGAGCGCCTCGAGGCCGAGGTCGCCAAGGCGCCGACCGGCGATGCGGCGCTCGAACTCGGTTATGTGCTGCGCGACCTGGGACGCCGGGACGCCGCGCTCAAGCTGTGGCAGGCGATCGTCGACGACCGCGCCGACGAGCGGACGCCGCCCTCGATGTTCCGCGAAGGGCGCGCGCTCAGCGCCCTCGATCAGCCGCGGCGCGCCAGCGCGGCGTTCCAGGAGGCGGCCGCCGAGGCGCAGGGCGATCCGCGCGTCGCCACGGCGTGGGCCGAGCTGTTCCTCGACAAGCGCAACGCCAAGGAAGCCGCGGAGACCTTCGAGACCGCGCTGCAGGCCGACCCGCGCTGGGTGCCGGCGCTGGTCGGCTACGCCGCGGCGATGGCCGACGACGAACCGGGGGCGGCGCGCGCCAGTCTCGACAAGGCGCTGGCTATCGATCCGGCCAGCGTGGCGGCCCACTTGTGGCTCGCCGAGCAGGCACTCGACGGGCGCCGCCTGGCCGACGCCGGGGCGGAGATCGCCAAGGTCCTGGCGATCAACCCCGATCAGGTCGAGGCGCTGTCACTGCAGGCGGCGATTGCCGCCATCGAGGATCGCACCGCCGACGCCGAGCAGCTGGCGCAGCGCGTGCTGACGCTGCGGCCGGGCTCGGGCGCCGTCCACCGCATCGTCGCGGCGCAGCTCGCCGGCCACTACCGCTTCGAGGAGGCCGTGGCCCAGGGACGCAAGGCGATGGCCGTCGACGCGACCGATCCGCGGACCCAGGCCGCGCTCGGCATGCACTTGCTGCGGACCGGCGATGAAACGGCGGCCCGGGCCGTGCTCGATACCGCGTTCCGGGGGGATCCGTTCGACGTCGTCACCTACAACTCGCTGTCGATGCTCGACACGCTCGAGCGGTTCGAGACGATCACCACCGAGGACGGCCTCATCCTCAAGCTGCACCCCGAGGAAGTCGCCCTGATGCGCGAGCCGGTCGAACAGCTGGCGCGCAAGGCGCTGGCCGACCTCGGGCGTCGCTACAACGTCACGGTCAAGGGGCCGGTGCTGATCGAGATGTTCCCCACGCACGACGACTTCGCCGTGCGGACGCTCGGCCTCCCCGGCATGGTCGGCGCCCTGGGGGCGTGCTTCGGGCGGGTCGTGACCCTCGACTCGCCGCGCGCCCGCCGCCCGCCCGGCACGTTCAACTGGGCGGCGACGCTGTGGCACGAGCTGGCCCACGTCGTAACGCTGCAGCTGTCGAACCAGCGCGTGCCGCGCTGGTTGACCGAGGGCGCCTCGGTGTTCGAAGAGCGCCGCGCCGATGCCAGCTGGGGCCGCGAAGGAGAGATCGACTTCCTGCGCGCCTACGCGTCGGACAAGACGATCCCGTTGGCCTCACTGAACGCCGCCTTCACTGACGGACGGACGATCGGCCTGGCGTATCACCAGTCGTCGCTGCTCGTGGAACACCTGGTGGAGCGGTTCGGCGACCCCGGGCTGCAGAAGCTGCTGGCCGGCTATGGCCGCGGCGAAGCCCAGGACGCCGCCATCCAGGGCGCCTTCGGCGTCGACCTGGCCAATCTCCAGACGTCCTTCGACGCTTTCCTCGATACCCGTTTCAAGGGAGCGAAGGCGGCACTGGCGCCCATCGACGCCGAACTGCCCGAAGTCGGCGAGGACGATCCCAAGGCGATCGCCACGCTGGTGGGGATCGCCGACGCCCACGCCGGGCAGTACGACATGCAGGTCGCCGTCGGCCGCGCCCTGATCGCCCGCGGCGGCAAGGATCAGGCCCGCAAGGTGCTGGAGCGGGCGGTGCCGCTGGTGCCGCAGACCATGGGCGACGAGAGCGCCCTGGCGCTGCTCGCCGGGCTGACCCAGGAGCGGGGCGACGTCGACACTGCGCTCGGCCAGCTCGACGCGGTCGTCAAGGCCTCGCACACGGCGATCGAGTCAGCGCGCAAGCTGATGACGCTGGGCCGTCAGGCCAACCAGCTGGCGCGGGCGCGAGTAGGCGCCGAACGCGTGCTGACGCTGGACCCGTTCGACGGCGCGGCGCACGCCGAAGTGGGCCGGGCGGCGCTGGCGGCGGGAGACATCCCGGCGGCCATCGCGGCGCTCGAGCGCGGGCTGGCGCTGAAGCCGGCCGACATCGTGACGCAACACACCGACCTGGCCGAGGCGTATCTTCGGGCAGGGCGGCCGGACGACGCGCGCAAGCACGCCATCCTGGCGCTCGAGCAGGCGCCGCGTTTCGAACGGGCGCAGGAACTGTTGCTACAGATCGTGGACGGACGATGAAGCCGAAACGGACCATCTGGACGATGCTCGGAACGGCGGCCCTGGCCGCCGTGGCGGTCACCGTGTGGCCGTCGCGGGTCGTCCCGACGGCCGTCGCGCAGACGCCCGGTTTCCCGTCGAGCAACGGCACCATCGACCGCTCGGGACTCGAGCCGGGGGCCGAGCGGACCCTGGGCCTGCGGTGGCGCTTCGCCCGGGTGCAGTACAGCTCGCACAACACCGACAGCTTCCGGGCCCGCTACTGGAGCGACCCGTGGGCCATCGACGGGCCGGCGGCGGAAGAGAACCTGTCGCGGCGCGTTCGGACGGTGACCGCGATCGACGTCGAGGATCCGGTGCACCTGGCGATCGAAAGCCCGCAGTTGTGGGACAACCCGTGGATCTACTTCGTCGAGCCGGGCACGCTGCGCTTCACCGAGAAGGAGGTGCCGATCATCCGCGAGTTCCTGCTGCGCGGCGGCACCGCCGTCCTCGACGACTTCCACGGGCCGATCGAGTGGGACAACGTGGTCCGCGAGTTCGGCCGCGTCTTCCCGGAGCGGGCGATCGTCGATCTGCCGCTCGATCACCCCGTGTTCCACTGCTTCTACGACCTGGACGGCTATCCGCAGGTGCCGGGGCTCGGCTCGTTCTTCCAGGGCCGGACCTGGGAGAAGGGCGGCTTCACCTCGCACCTGCGCGCGATCGAGGACGACCGCGGCCGCGCCATGGTCCTGATCAACTGGAACACCGACATGGGTGACGGCATGGAGTGGTCGAACGCCGTGGAATATCCCGGCTACGCTCCGCACACCGCCGACGCCTACCGGATGATGATCAACGAGATCGTCTATTCCCTGACCCACTGAGGGCCGCCGCGCGCGAGGGCGCGAGGCCTGGAGCGACGTTCACCCCATGACCGTGTCCGCGCCCACCGAGGAAGTCGTTGCCCGTGTCGTCGAAGGTCGCCGCCGCATTGGCGACGAGCTGCGCAAGGTCGTCATCGGCCAGGACGACGCCGTCGATCAGCTGCTCATCGCGCTGTTCACCGGCGGGCACTGCCTGCTGACCGGCGTACCGGGACTGGCCAAGACGCTGCTCGTGCGCACCCTGGCCGAGATCCTCGACCTGAGCTTCAAGCGCATCCAGTTCACGCCGGACCTGATGCCCGCCGACATCACCGGCACCGAAGTGCTCGACGACACCGGCGGCACGCGCGCGCTGCGTTTCGTCCGCGGTCCGGTCTTCGCGCACGTGCTGCTCGCCGACGAGATCAACCGCACCCCGCCCAAGACGCAGGCCGCGCTGCTCGAGGCGATGCAGGAGTACCACGTCACCGCCGGCGGCCGCGAGTACGCCCTCGAGCGCCCGTTCCTGGTGCTGGCGACGCAGAATCCGATCGAGCTGGAAGGCACCTATCCGCTGCCCGAAGCCCAGCTCGATCGCTTCATGTTCAATATCGTGATGGACTACTTGTCGGAGGACGACGAAGTGAAGGTCGTCACCGGCACCACCGGCACCGGCGGCGTGAAGCCGTCGCGGGTCTTCACCGGCGCCGACATCGAAGCGTTCCAGCAGGTGGTCCGCCACGTCGCCGTCTCGGACGAGGTCGCGCGCTACACCGTGCGGCTCGTCGACGCGTCGCGGCCGACGCGTCCGTACGCCAAGGATTTCATCCGCAAGTGGGTCAAGTGGGGCGCCGGTCTGCGCGCCTCGCAGGCGCTCATCCTCGCCGGCAAGGCGCGGGCGCTGCTCGCCGGCCGCTTCCACGTGTCGGTCGCCGACGTCCGCGCCCTGGCCCCCTCGGTGTTGCGGCACCGCATCACCACGTCCTTCTACGCCGACGCCGAACAGGTGACGGTCGACGGCGTGGTGGCGCGCCTCATCGAGACCGTGCCGGTGCCGAAGAGCGGCCTCTGAGCGGTTCGTGGTGGACGTGGCGGGCCGCACCGAGACGGGTGAGGCGCCCGTCGATCAAGGCGCGAGGAGAGAGAATATGAGAAGTATTCGACCGACGAGCAACGCAGAGCGGCGGGATGCCTCGCCCGGCGAATGCCGCGCCACGTCCGCCGCGGACCGCTGACATGGCGGATACGGCGCTGGCCCGTTCGGCGCACCTCCTCGACCCGGCGGTCGTGGCTCGCCTCGGCACGATGGAGCTGAAGGCGAAGACGATCGTCGAGGGGCTGACGCTCGGCCTGCATCGCAGCCCGTATCACGGCTTCAGCACCGAGTTTGCCGAGTACCGGCCCTATGTGACCGGTGACGACACGTCGTGGATCGACTGGAAGGTCTACGCCCGCAGCGACCGCTACTACGTCAAGAAATGGGACGCCGACACCAACCTCGCCTGTCACGTGCTGCTCGATACGAGCGCCTCGATGGGTTACGGCAGCGGCGCGATGACCAAGCTGGCCTACGGCGCGACGCTGGCCGCGGCAATCGCCTGGCTGGTGTCGGGGCAGCGTGACGCCGTCGGCCTCATCACCTTCGACGAGCATGTCGGCCTGCGCCTGCCAGCCAAAGTGCGGACCGGTCACCTGCACCAGATTCTCCTGGCCCTCGAGCGGGCCAAACCGAGCGCCGGCAGCGACGTCGCCAAGCCGCTGCGGGAACTGGCCGAGAGCCTCGAACGTCGCGGCCTCGTCGTCCTGATCTCCGACCTGCTCGACGATCCGGAAGACGTCGTGAACGGGCTGATGCTGCTCGGGGCGCGCGGGATGGAAGTGGTGGTGTTCCACATCCTCGACGAGGAGGAGCTGACGTTCCCGTTCGAGGGCCCGCTGCTGTTCAAGGATCTCGAGTCGAGCGATCAGGTGCTGGCGGTGCCGGCGGCGGTGCGCGAGCACTACCTCGCCGAGCTCGAGAAGCACACCGGCGCCTACGCGCGCGCGCTGAATGGCGCGGGCATGGATTACCAGGTGGTGTCGACGGCGACGCCGCTCGACGCTTCGCTGCTCGGCTACCTGCGGGCCCGCGCCCGTCGCTGAGAACCGGACGACATGGGGCTGGCCTTTCTCTCGCCGTTGTTCCTGCTCGGGGCGCTGGCTGTCGCCTTGCCGATCGTGCTGCACCTGCGCAAGCAGGACACCGCTCGGGCGCATGCCTTCGCCGCGATGCGCTTCCTGCGCCGGGCGCCGGTCGAGGCGCGCCGGCCGCGGCAGCTGCGTGACCTGCTCCTGCTCGCCCTGCGTGTCGCGGCGCTCGCGCTGCTGGCCGCCGCCTTCGCCCGGCCCTACGTCCGCGGCGAGGACGCCCTCGGCGGTATCACCATCGTCGCCGTGGACGCGTCGTTCAGCATGGGCGCACCTGGCCGCATGGCGAAGGCCAGGGACGCGGCGCTGCGCGCCATCGGCGCCGCACCGGCCGGGGATCGCCTGGCGCTGGTCCGTGTCGACGATCGCGCGACGGTGCTCGCCGAGCCGAGCCTGGACCGCGGCGCGGCACGGGCTGCCGTCGCGACGCTCACCGCAGGCAGCGGCAGCACCGCGGTCACGCCGTTGTGGAGCGCGGCGACGCGACTCGCCGGCGCCGCGCGCGGCAAGCTGATCCTGATCAGCGATCTCGAGATCGAGCATCCGGCCGGCGCCATCGCCGAAGGGCTGACACTGGACGTCGTCGACGTCGGCGGACCGGTCGAGAACCTGGCCGTCGGCCCGGCGCGCCGTGAGGCGGACGCCCTGGTGGCGGAGATCACCAACTACGGCATCCGGGCGAGGCGGGCGCAGGTCGGCCTGACGGTGAACGACCGCTCCGTCGCCGACGCCACGGTCGCGATCGAGCCCGGCCGCACCGCGTCGGTGCGGCTGCCGGCGCGCCTGCCCTCGACCGGCGTGGCGCGCATCGCCGTCACCGACACCGAGGGCATTCCGGCTGACGACACGCGGTTCCTGGTCCTCGACCCGCCGCCGATGGCCACCGTCGCCCTGCTCGGCGAGCAGGCCTCTGGCGACGATCTCTTCCTGTTACG
>JBDSLU010000367.1:0-8221 GCA_039916225.1 Vicinamibacteraceae bacterium | reverse complement strand
GGCGCCGGCCGACCCCGCCGCGGCCATGCTCTGTGGCCAGCCGGTGCCGGCACCGGCCACGCTGCCGCCTGCCGGCTCGGGGCCGCTGGTCTACGCGCTCGGCCTGTGCTTCTCGGCGCAGGGCAACCAGTCGGCGGTCGAGCCCGAAACCTATCTCTATTACCTGCGCCTGCGCCCCAGCCGCCCGTCGCAGGGCCAGTGGATCCCCTTCGACGACGGCACGCGCGAGACGCTCAAGGAAGACTTCCGTCGGCTGTGGGCCACCGGCTTCCTCGACGACCTGAAGATCGAAGCGACCGACTACACGTTTGCCAACGGCGTCGTCGGCAAGATCGTCACGTACCACATCGAGGAGCGGTCGCGGATCCGGCTGGTGAAGTACGACGGCGCCGGTGACCTGGAGCAGACGAAGATCGACGAGGCGCTGCGCGATCATGGCGCCGAGATCAAGCTCGACGCCTTCCTCGACCAGGGCGTGATCCGGCGCGCCCGCACCGTGCTGCGCGATCTGCTCGCCGAAAAGGGCTTCGCGTCTGCCGCGGTGACGACGGCGATCGAGGCCATCGGTGGCGGCGCCAAGCTGGTGAGCCTGACGTTCAACGTGACGCGCGGCCCGAAGCTGGTGATCCGCGACGTCGCCTTCATTGGCAACCGGGCCGTGCCCGATGGCGATCTGGCCAAAGTCCTCAAGAACAACCGGCCGCAGGGACTGCTGTCGCTGGTGACGAAGCGTGGCGCCTACAACGAGACCACCTACGCCGACGACGCGCAGCGGGTCGAGGACTACTACCGCGATCACGGCTACGTCGCGGCTCGCGTCAGCCAGCCCGAGGTGCGCACCCTCGACGACTCCCCCGACGGCACGACCCGGTTCGTCCAACTTCGGATCCCGGTGTCCGAAGGGCGTCGCTATCGCGTCGGGACCCTCGGCTTCGAGGGGCAGACCATCGTCCGCACCGAGGCGCTGCAGGCGATCTTCAAGCTCAAGCCCGGCGCCTGGTACCGGCAGCAGCGCCTGCGTGACGGCCTGACCAAGGCCCGCGAGATCTACGGATCGATCGGGCACATGGAGTTCACCGGCTATCCCGATCTCAAACGCCGCGACGTGCCCGCCGAAGGCGAGGGGTCGGCCGCCGAGCCGGCCGCTGCCGCCGCCGCGCTGACGGCCGCGGACGCGACGACGGAGCCGGCCATCGTCGACGTGGTGATGCGGCTGGCGGAAGGCCCGCGCTACGTGATCAATCGCATCGCCTTCCGGGGCAACACGATCACCCGCGACGCCGTCATCCGGCGCGAGCTGAACCTCTATGAAGGCGGCATCTTCAATACCGAGGCGCTCAAGCACAGCGTCCGCCGCCTCAACCAGCTCGGCTACTTCAAGGCGCTCGAGGGCTCCGACAAGGATCTGAAGGTCGACAAGGCCAACGGCGTCCCCGACGCGGTGGACCTGACCTTCACGCTCGAGGAGCAGAACCGCAACCAGGTCCAGTTCGGCGGCGGCCTCTCCCAGTACGACGGCGCGTTCTTCAACCTCGCGTTCACCACCACCAACCTGATGGGCCGTGGCGAGAGCCTGACGCTGACCGGGCAGCGGGGCACGCGTTCGTCGATCTACCAGGTGTCTTTCAGCGAGCCGTACGCGTTCAACCGGCCAATCACCGCCGGCGTCGAGGTCTATTCCCGCAAGGTCAACCTGCTCACCGGCGCCAACACCATCGGCTACAGCGAGGTCCGCGCCGGGGGCAATCTCACGATGGGCCGGCAGCTGTTCCGCTACGCGCGCGCGTTCGCCACCTACGGCTACGAAGTCGTCGACACCGCGGTGAGCGAAGCGCTGCGTGAGTCGCTCGGGGACGACGCGACGTCGCGGCTGTCGGGGCTGTTCCTCGACGATGGCCGGCACATCGAGAGCCGGATCACGCCGTCCTTCGTCTACAACACCGTCGACAACCCGTACACGCCCCGCAGCGGTCGGCGGCTGTCGATCAACATGCCGGTCGCCGGCGGCGTCCTCGGCGGCACGACCAGCTACATCCGCCCCGAAGCCGAGGCGATCTTCTACGTGCCGCACACGCGGCGGACCGCGCTCGGCGTTCGCCTGAACGCCGGCCTGTTGCGGCCGTACGGCTCGACCCGTCAGTTGCCCTACTACCTGCGCTACGTGATGGGCGGCGAGTACCAGATCCGCGGCGTCGAGCTGCGATCGGTGGGCCCGCTCGACGACAACGAGCGGGTCATCGGCGGCGACAAGTTCGTCCTGTTCAACGCCGAGTACTACCTCGACATCTTCGGTCCGGTGCGCGCGCTGCTGTTCCACGACGCGGGCCAGGCCTATGCCGACACCGAGCGGATCGATCTGCGGCGGCTGCGCACCTCGTCGGGGGTCGAGCTGCGGGTCATCGTGCCGATGCTCAACGTGCCGTTCCGGCTGATTTACGCCTGGAACATCTACCGCGACACGTTCCAGCCGGCGCGGGCCCTGAAGTTCGCCGTCGGCACCACGTTCTGACCGCGTTCGACACCGCACGCCCGCCGTCCGGCACCGGGGGCGTGTGCGAGGGATGTGCCCTGTGGACTGTGAGGATCCGTTGATGACCCGTGCTATCGCTGGCGCCCGCTACGCCGTGCTCTTCTCGGCGCTGGCCGCCGTGGGGTGCCAGAGCCCGACCGACCCGAGTGACACCATCCGCTTCGACGAGGCGGTCGACATCACCGCCAACCCCGATCCGATCGTGGCGGACGGCCAGACCGGGGGCCGGACGTATCGCATCGTCCGCGGCAACAACCAGCCGGACGACATCCTGACGTATGACTGGCACACCGTGTTCTCGGCCAACATCGCCTTGAACGCGAACGCCGATGACGACGACCTCGACATCGAATATCCGGTCCGCGTCGTCGCCACGACGATCACCATCAAGCAGGCCACCGGCGGCATCGTCACGCCGCCGACCGGCAGCGACAGCGAGAAGTTCGAGTTCGTCACGCTCAGCGCCAGCGGCAACCAGTTCTCCGGCATCAACAGCCCGGTCACGTTGACCTTCGAGGCCTGGTACGACTTACCCAGCCTGCGCAAGGAGGCGATCGTGCAGGTGGCCGCCTCGTTCGTCGACAACGACGGCAGCACCTTTCAGAAGACCGTCGACATCAAGGTCGCGCCGTGAGGACGCGGTGATGGGCGAGCCGGCCGGCGAGGTCGCAGCCGTGCTGCTGGTGTCGGATCGATCCGACCTGCCGCTGCTGCTGCGCGGCCCGTGCGCCGCGCGGGGCCTGCGGCTGGCATGGGAGCCCGACGCCGACCGTGGGCTCGGTCCGGCCGCCGACGGCTATCGGCTGCTGCTGCTCGACGCGGCCATCGCCGGCCTCAACGCGCCGGAAGCGGTGCGCGCCTTCCGCGCCCGCAGCTCGCTGCCGGTGGTGGTCATCTCGCTCCTCACCCGCGCCGCCGATCCGGTGGAGACACTCGAGAGCGGGGCCGACGACTATGTCGGCGGCCCGCTCGACCCGGAGGAGGTCGTGGCCCGCATGCGCGCCGTCTTGCGGCGGCAGCGCGTCGACCGGGCGGTCCTCGGCATCGCCGAGGCCGGCGGCGTACGGCTCGAATGCTCGGCGCGCCAGGCCCACGTCGACGGTACCAGCGTCGCCCTCACCGCCGTCGAGTTCGATCTGCTCGAGCACCTGGTGCGCCACGCCGGCCGCAAGGTGCTGCGCGAAGACCTGACGCGCGCCGCCTGGGGCCGGCAGGCGTCGCCCCTCGATCGCTCACTGGACGTCCACATCAGCCGCCTGCGACGAAAGATCGCCTGCGGTGCCCGCATCGTCACCGTCCGCGGCGTCGGCTACATGCTCGCGGTCTCCCGCCTCGATTCCCCCGCCTCACCATCCCCCGACCACGCCGGGTTGTCCCCCACGCCCGAGTGGTAGCAGGACGGCTCCGGAGCCCTGGCGGGCTCCGGAGTCGTCCCGCGCCGCGACCCATCAGAACCGGACGTTCGTGACGCCCTTGAGGGCGAGGCGCTGGCGCGCTTCGGCGGGCGTCGCGACGTCGAATGACAGTTCGCCGAGGATGCGGCGAATCTTGGTGACTTGTTCGGCGTTGCTCGTCGCCAGCTTCCCCTTGCCGATGTAGACGCTGTCCTCGAGCCCCACCCTGACGTTGCCGCCCATCGTCGCGGCCATCGTCGCCATCGGCATCTGATGGCGGCCCGCCGCCAGCACCGACCATTCGTAGGTGTCGCCGAACAGCTTGTCGGCGGTCCGCCGCATGTGCAGCAGGTTCTCGGCGTCGGCCCCGATGCCGCCGAGGATGCCGAAGATCGTCTGGACGAAGAAGGGCGGCTCGACCAGCTTGCGATCGACCACGTGGGCGAGGTTGTAGAGATGCCCGACGTCGTAGCACTCGAACTCGAAGCGGGCGCCGCAGCCTTTGCCGACGTGCTCGAGGATGTATTCGATGTCGGCGAAGGTGTTCTTGAAGATGAAGTCGCGGCTGCCTTCGAGGTAGGCCGGTTCCCACTCGTGGGTGAACGTCTTGTAGCGGTTCAGCGTGGGGTAGAGGCCGAAGTTCATCGACCCCATGTTCAGTGAACACATCTCCGGCTGGCAGTCGAGGGCGCATGCCAGCCGCTGCTGCACGGTCATGTTCTGACCGCCGCCGGTGGTGATGTTGATCACCGCGTCGCAGCCCGCCTTGATCCGCGGCAGGAACTCCTTGAACAGATCCGGCGATGGCGACGGCCGCCCGTCGATGGGATCGCGCGCGTGCAGGTGCACGATCGCGGCGCCGGCCTGGGCCGCGCCGATCGCCTCCGCGGCGATCTGAGCCGGTGTGATGGGCAGGTGCGCGCTCATCGTCGGCGTGTGGATCGCGCCGGTGACGGCGCAGGTGACGATCACGGAACGGTTCGAGGATGGGGTCACGGCCACGCGTCTGGATCTCCTGTGCGCGAGAGTCTGACAGGTCGGCGCTCCGCCTGCATCTGGAGCCTCACCTGATCAGTAAGCCTCGCGTTGTTGCGCATAGCGCAACAGATATCCGTCGCTTGACGCGATGGACCTCCTTGGCTAGGATTCTGCGCACCGTTCATTTCACTATACGCAACGTCGTCCGGCGGCACAGTTGCCGGCGCGTTGACGGGGGAGGTCGTCGTGACGACGAGCCAACGAGTACGTCTCGGGGTGTTGCTGGTTGCCCTCTTCGCCTGTGTCGGACCCGTGTCCGCGCAGATCCGCTCCGCCACGATCACCGGCACGGTCACCGACAGCACCGGCGCGGTCCTGCCCGGCGCCGCCATCGTCGTGACCAATCAGGACACCAACAGCACGACCGAGCTGGTGACCACCGATGCCGGCGTGTTCACCGCGCCCTACCTCTCGGCCGGGCCCTACACCGTCAGCGTGACGCTGGCCGGCTTCTCGCAGTTCAGGCAGACCAGCATCCCGGTCGAGACGGCACAGACGGTCCGCATCGCGGTCGAGCTGAAGCTCAGCACCCTCGGCGAAACAGTCGAGGTGGGCGCGTCGACCGGCCTGATCCAGACGGACAGCAGCTCGGTCGAAGGCGCGATGAACGCCAAGATGATCGACTCGCTGCCCAACCTCACCCAGAACCCATTGCAGTACGCGATGTTGCAGGCGGGCGCGGTGGGCCGGCCGGCGTCGCAGGACACCACCAGCGTCAACTCCTTCGGCATCGGCGTCGATGGGCGGCGCCAGTGGTCGGCCGTCGGCGTCAACGGCGGCCGCGCGTTCACCAACGACATCCAGCTAGACGGCCTGCCGGTAATGGGCGGCGGCTACAACGAAGCGTCGGTCGTGCCCAACACCGAGGGCCTGCAGGAAGTGCGGGTCATCTCCAACAACTTCAGCGCCGAGTACGGCCGCGGCCAGGCTGTCATCTCGATGAGCACGAAGTCGGGCACCAACAAGTTCTCCGGCCAGGTCAGCTACCTCGGTCGTGACGAGCGCCTCGACGCCAACTCCTTCTCGAACAACGCCCAGCGCATCGCCAAGCGCGAGTTCCGCGTCCAGGATCTGGGCGGCACCTACGGCGGCCCCATCCTCCGCAACAAGCTGTTCTTCTTCACCAGCTACCACCAGCTGCGGCACAACAACACTCAGACGTCGCTGATGACCGTGCCCACCGCCCTCGAGCGAGTCGGCGACTTCAGCCAGACGCTCATCCAGGACGAGAACGGCCGGCCGATTCCAGCGCGAATCTTCGACCCGTTCAGCGTCAGCCAGCAGGGGGCGGACCTCTACCAGCGGCGTGAGATTCCCAACGCCCGCATCACCAATCCGAACGCGGCGGCGCTGTACATATACAGCTTCTACCCGCTGCCCAACCGGACGCCGGACGACGTCTACAACACCAACAACTTCCAGGCGGCGATCGACCAGACCATCCGCCGCTACAGCTCGAACAGCCGCGTCGACTTCCGCAGTGGCCGGCACTCCTTCTACGGCAGTGGCGGCATCTCCTACGCCGAGATCATCACGCCGCGTCCGTTCGGCCAGTCGCCGTTCAACGGCGCCGACGGCATCCGCGGCGACAAGAACCCGTTCGTGCAGGTCGGCGACGCGGTCGTCCTCGGACCGACGCTGCTGCTCGACGTGCGCTACGGCGTCAGCCGCATCAACACCAAGAACCTGAGCGGCGACAAGGAAGGATTCACCGACTACGACCGCTTTGGCGTGCCGGCCAATCTGCAGGGCATCATGCTGTTCCCGGGGGTCGCCCCGAACATCAGCCCGAACGGGTTCACCGGCGGCGCCGGTGGCGGCGGCAACAACTGGGGCGCGCTCACGACAGGCAACTTCAACACCAAGCGCGAGTATCAGACCAGTCACTCGGTCGCGGCGAGCGCCACCAAGACGCGCGGCGCGTGGATCCACAAGACCGGCTTCGAGTACCGCAACCTGCTGTCGAACTACGCCGATCCCGAGCAGGGCTCGGTGGCGCTGCCGTCGCCCTTCAACCAGGTGGGTGGCAACTTCAACTTCGAGTACGTGACCGCCAACGGTGGCGTCGCGTCGCTGACGCGCACCAACGCGCAACGTGGCATCAACGCTGCCGGCCCGCTCCTCGGCGCCGGCCTGTGGTGGATCCGGCCGGGCGCCAACGTGCTGCCGGCGTTCGCGCAGAAGTACTTCGCGGTCTACTCGCAGAACGACTGGCGCGCGACGCAGCGGCTGACGGTCAACCTGGGTCTGCGCTACGAGATCCAGCCGGGGCCGACCGAGCGCTACAACCGCATGTCGGCGTTCGACCTGGACGCCGCCAACGAGTTCGGCTCGCAGGGCGCGATTGCGTTCCCTGGCGTCGACGGCTACAGCCGCAACCTGTGGGACACCCAGTACAACAACTGGGGGCCGCGCGTCGGCGCCGCCTATCAGATCAGCGATCGCATGGTGCTGCGCGGCGGCTACGGTGTCACCTACCTGCCGAGCAACACCGGCTACTTCTCCGGCCCGACCGACTACGGCTCGGCCAACTTCTCGGCCGGCGTCAGCCAGATTCCCTACGGCCTGAACCCGGCCGGCGTTCCGGTCGGCACGTTCGCCGACACCTCACCGCTGTCGCCGGCCATCGGCGGCGATCCGAACGCGCCGGGCATCTACGGCATCGGCGAGGCGCGCTTCGCCCGCGACTTCAAGAACGGCCGCGTGCAGCAGTGGAACGCCTTCCTGGAGCGGCGCCTGGGCGACAGCTTCATGGTGTCGGTCGGCTACAGCGCGTCGTTGAGCAGCGACCTGCTGAACCGCTCGTTCCCCATCCAGACGCTCCAGAACGTCGACCAGGCCACCCTCGACACCTGGCGCGCGCAGTACATCGCCTCGAATGGATCGCTGAACCCGGCGACGCAGCAGGTCGCCAACCCCTTCCAGCCGACGACGGGCGCGCTCCTGCCGTTCGCCGGACCGCTGGCGAGCCGCACGATCGCGCGGCAGAACACGATATTCCCGTATCCGCTGTTGATCGGACCGAACGCCGCGATCAACCGCTCGGGCGCCAAGGCCGACTATCACTCCCTGATCCTGCGGGCGTCGCGTCGTCTGTCCGCCGGCCTGACGTTCGACGCCAGCTACACGTTCTCGCGCGAGCACGACAACACCGACACCGTCGAGGACAACCAGGGCTTCAACGCCGGCGGCAATGCCCGTGGCGGCTATGACCTCCTGGACCCAGAAAACAACATGCACATCGGGTTCAGCGACGTGC
>JBDSLU010000366.1:0-69983 GCA_039916225.1 Vicinamibacteraceae bacterium | reverse complement strand
CGCGGCCGGCTGTGGCTGGAGCGCGTTCTACCGGCTTGCGGAATTGGAGCGCGCAAGGGACACCCGCGCCGCCTCTGCGGCGTCGCACCCCGCGATCGCGGGGGTCACCTTACGTGATCAGCTCTCTAGCGCGCCTCGCCCGACGCGGCGGCCGTGGCCAGGCCGCGTTGCACCGCGTCCCAGACGCAGTCGATCGACAAGCCGGTCATGCATGGATGGCCGGCCACCGGGCACTCGCTGACACGGCAGCGCTCGCAGGGCGTCCGGTGGCGCAGCACGGTATGGCCGTCGCCGAGCGGATCCCACTGTCCGAGCTCGAACAGGCCGCTGGTCAGCACGACCGTCCGGCAGCGGACCGCGGCCGCGAGGTGCGCCAGCCCGGAATCGACGCCGACGTAGAGCGCGCAGCGCGACAGCAGCGCGGCACTGTGCGGCACGTCCCAGCGCCCGCCGGCGTCGCCCCCGCCACGCCAGCGCTCGACCCAGCCGCCGGCAGAGCCGGGTCCGACGCCAGCGCCGATCAGGATCGGCCACCAGCCGCGCTCCACCAGCCGCCGGCCGATCTCGGCAAAGCGCTCGGCCGGCCACAGCTTGGCGTTCATGCGCGTCTCCGGGGCGATGGCGATGAGGCGACCACGCGGCGCCTGCATCTCGTCCAGCCACGTGTCGACGGCGGCGAGATCGGCGGGCGTCACCGTCAGGAACGGCAGCGACAGCCAGGAGGCATCGGCGGCGGTCGCGACGCCGTCCTGCGCCAGGCGCGCGAGCTTGCGGAGCCCCTCGCCCGCCGGCGAGCGGGGGGCGGCGCCGAAGCCGACGAAGCGGCGCACGCCGGCCGATCGCAGCAGCGCGCGATCGCGACGCAGCGCCGAGGCGTCGCGCTCGCTGGGCCCGACGAAGACCGCCGCCGCCGGCGCCAGCGCGCGCACCGATCGCCACACGCGCCACAGTTCGGCGACGAGCGCCGGTCCACCGAGATCGCGCGCGTAGGGCAGGAAGCGATCGACGAGCCCGGTGCCCTCGAGGACGCGGGCCGGTGAGACGACGCCGGGGCCGGGCCGCCGCGGTGCGTCGTGCAGCATCACCACGTCCGCGGCCGGCCAGGCGGCGCGCACGGCGCGAAGGGCCGGAATGGTGACGATGGTGTCCCCGAGCGCGCCGATGTGGTGCACGAGGATCGTCATGCGGACCGCGGATGGTACTATGCCCGCCCCGATGACGGCCTCCGCCGATCAGGCCGCCACGACCCCGCCGGCGCGCCTGCATGCGCGCTGGAGCGTGGTCGTCAACCTGGCGACATGGGCGCTGCCGATCGCCTTGGCGGTGGTCGCGATGCCGCTCCTGTGGCGCGAGCTCGGAGCGGCCGGCTATGGCGCCTACGTGCTGGCCGCCGGCTACGCCGCCATCGCGACGTCGTTCGCCCCGTTCCGCGGCACGGCCCAGCGCGTGGCGGCGATACCGCCGGGCGATCCGCACGCCCTCGCCCACGTGATCCGCGGCGCCTACCTGGCGGCGTGCGTCACCGGTGCCGCCACGACGGCCGCGTTCCTGCTCGGAGCGCCGGCGCTGGTACGGTTCGCGGGCATCGATCCCGGCGCCGATCCCGCCGCGCTGGCCGCGTTCCGGATCGCCGCCGCGGCGCCGCTGGCGCTGCACCTGGCCCAGGCGGCTCGTGGCGTCCTGATCGGCCGCGAGCGCTACGTCGCCTATGGCATCCACCTCACCGGGGCCACCATCGCCACCACCGTCGGCACCGTGCTGCTCGCGCGCATGGGCCATCGAGCGCCGGGCCTGATGCTCTGGCTCGTCGCGGTCGGCGTCGTCGCCGCGGCGGCCGGCGTCGCGTCGACGTGGCCGCGGGCGACGCGATCGGCAGCGGACAACGGGCCGCGGTCGACGGTCGCGGCCAACGCCTGGGCGATCGCGCGGTTCGGCGGCATCGTCCTCGCCACCGACTTGCTGATCAGCGTTTACGTGCTCGCCGAGCGGATGATCCTGGCGCGGGCTGCGGGCCTGGGCGAGGTGCCGTACTACACGGTGCCGCTGACGCTGGCGAGCGCGCTGCAGAACGCCCTCGCGGCCGCCAGCATCGTGATGCTGCCGCGGGCCGGCGCGGCCGCCGCCCGCGGCGACGTCGCCGCGTTGCGCGTCCTCTACGCGCGGGCCATCACGCTGGTCACGACCGTGGGGGTCGGCGGATCGGCGGCCCTGGCCGTCGCCGCTGGCCCGCTGCTCGCGTCATGGATGGATCCCGCGTTCGCCGCGCGCACGGCCGGCGTCGCCGCGATCCTCTTCGCCGCCTTCTGCGTCAACGCCGTGGCCACGCCGATGTGGACGATGGCCGAAGGCGTCGCCCGCCCGGCCCGCAACACGGCGATGATCGCGGCGGTGGTCGTGGTCGGCGCTGCGGCTGGCTTGCTGTGGGCGCCCGGGCACGGCGCGATGGGCACGGCCGCGGCGCGGGCGCTGGCCACGCTGCTCGCAGTCCCGGTGTTCGTGGTCGCCGGCGAGCGCGCCATCGTCGGCGGCGTCGACGGGGCACTGTGGCGCGGGCTCGCGCGCCACCTCCTGCCCGCGGCCCTGCTGCTCCTCGCCGCGGAAGCCGCCACTGCACAGATCCTGCTGGGCCTGCCGCGCGTGCTCGTCGCCGGCGGTCTGCTGCTGCCCTACGCCGCGTGGGTCTGGCACACGCCGCTGTTCGACGCCGACGCCCGTCGAGCGGTCAGGCGCCTCGTGGGCTTCCGTTGAGAGGTTCGCCCAACTCGCCGCGCAGCCAGTGCGCTTCCTGACGGAGGACGTCGCTCCACGGCGTCCGGACCAGCGCGCCGTAGCGGCCCTCGAAGCGCGAGACGTCGTAGACGTGGTCGGCCAGCCAGGCGCGCAGGCCGTGCGAGGCCCAGCCGGCGCGGCTGGATCGATGCTCGACCGAGGTGAGCGCGGTCAGCGCGAGACGGACGACGCGCTGCGGGATCCGAAGGCGCGGCCCGCCGGCCCCGAGCGCACTCGCCAGCACCTCGACGATCTGCGCCAGGGACACCGGCGTCCCGGCGACGTTGTAGGTGCCGTCGTCCGGGATCTCGGCCGTGGCGATGCGGAGCAGCGCGTCGGCGACGTCGTCGACGCCGATCAGGCACTTGCGGGCGCTGCCGTCGCCCAGGGCGACGAAGCGATCGGCATGGAGAAGGCGCGCCAGCCTGGCGACCGACCCAGGATCGCCGGCACCGGCCACGGTGGCCGGACGCACCAGGCACAAGGCGAGGCTGGCGCGATCAGCGATCCGGCGCGCTTCGAGCTCCGCCTGACGCTTGCTGGTGGCATAGGCGCCGACCGGCCGGCACACGGTCGATTCGTCGACGACGTGTCCGTGCGAGCCGTAGACGGCCACCGAGCTGACGACGACGACGCGCCCCACGCCCACCGCGGCGGCCGCCTCCACGACGGCGCGCGTGCCGTCGACGTTGGCGATACGCCAGGCGTCAGGGGGCAGTCCGCCGGTGCGATGCGCGAGCCCGGCGGCGTGGACGACGGCGTCGGCACCCCGCAGCGCCGACTCCAGCAATCGGCGATCGGCGAGGTCGCCGCGCACCCACTCCGCCCCATCGACCGCCCCATCGACCGCAAGGGCACGGCGGCTGAAGCCGGTGACCGCGAGCCGGCGACCGAGCGCCGCCCTGAGGACCGCCGAACCAATGAAGCCACTGGCGCCGGTGACGGCGATACGCCGCGCCGCGCCGGCCCCCGTCATACCGATCCCGTTCCTTCGCAGATGGCGATCGCGTCGGGTGCGTCGGCAAAGGCCTCCCGCACGAGGGCCCGGTAGCCGGCCAGCGACGGCGGGCCGGCATAGTGCGCGTCGACGGCGAGACGGGCGCGTCGGCCCATCACCGCAAGCCTGGAGGGATCCGACGCGGCATCCCGTACCGCTGCGACGAAGGCGGCGACGTCGCCGGGCCGCACCGACCAGCCGACGCCGTGCTCGCGCACCACCCGATCGACCTCCGAGCCAGGCTCGACGACGCCGATCACCGGCCGGCCGGCAGCGAGGAAGTTGTACAAACGGCTCGGCACCGAGACGCCCCACATGCCGGCGACGAGCGGCACCAGGCCGACGTCACAGGCGGCGAGGAACTCCTGCTGCTCCGGGCGTGGACGCGGCCCCAGCAGCGTCACGTTGCGCAGGCCGCGAGCCTGCACCTCACGCTCCAGCCATGTCCGTCCGGCGCCGTCGCCGACGACGAGCAGATGCACGCGCGGGTCGTCGCTGAGGCGTGCCGCTCCCTCGATCAGCGTCGCCAACTCCTGCGCCCGCCCGAGGTTGCCGGCGTACAACAGCACGAAGGCGCCCTCCAGCCCCAGCCGGGCCGCCAAGGCGTTGCCGTCGCGGGCGGACGGCGTCACCGTGTCCGCCTCGGCCCAGTTCGGCACCACGTCCACCTTGGCCTCGACGCCCGGATAGTGGCGGGCCAGGCGTTCGCGCATGTCGCGCCCCACGACGACGATGCGATGCGCCCCGGCGAACAGCCGCCGGTTGACCGCCCGCAGCACGCGCACGACCAGCGAGCGCTCGGACAGGCCGGCCACCGCGACCAGGATGTCGGGATACTGATCGTGGATCACCGGCACGTAGATGGCGCCGCGACACCAGCACGCCAGCGCCACCAGCAAGGGCAGCACCGGCGGGTTGGTGACCACCAGAACGACGTCGCCGCGCCGCAGCTGGCCGAGGGCGGCGGCGAAGGCCGACAGGCCGAGCGTCAGCATGTTGGTGAGGCGGCCGGCAAGGTGGTTCTTGTCGAACGTGGTGCCGCGGCAGCGCCGGATCTCGACGCCGTGCCACTGCTCACGCCGCGGCGCGCGGGTGCCCCACGCCGAGTAGGTCGGCTGGCCGCACAGGACCGTCACCGGCCGGTCGACGGCGAGATGGCGGGCGATCGCGGACACGTAGTAGCCCGTCGACGTCAATTCGGGATGCATCAGCTCCGACGCCACGAACAGGCGCCGGGGTCGGGCGGAGGATCGCGACGCGTCACGGGCCATCGGCAAGTCGCGTGGGCACAGCCGCACGGAACGATGCGGCGAAGTATAGCCGTCCGTCTGGAGACGGGCCGTCTGCTAAGATGCGCCGCGTGTCCGACGCCGGGTCCACGGCCGCGTGGTTAGTGGACGCCCGTTACCGGCGCCCGATGGCGCTCCTCGTGCTTGGGGCGCTGCTTTCCGCAGCGGCCGCCGCCACCTATTCCCGCCTGACGCCGGCGCAGTACGAGGCCGTCACCGTCCTGCAGGTCACGCCATCGAAGAGCGGCGCGACCGCGGCCCAAGGTGTCCCGGCGGCGGCCTACGTGCCGGCGATCGTCAACGCCGGCGTTGCGGCCGAGGTCGTGAAGACGCTGCGGCTCGACCAGGGCGCCGAGCCGACCACGACCGGCGAGTTCCTGCGCGACGCGCTGCGCGCCGGCGCCATCGGCGGGGCGCCGCTGCTCGAGGTGCGCGTCCGGCTGGCGTCGCCGTCCCAGGCCGCGGACGCCGCCAACCTGGTCGCCGACCTGGCCATCCGCGCCGCCCGCGAGGCAACACGCGCCGAGCTGGCGCGAGCCCGCGACGAGCTGCGTGCCCACGTCGACGCCGCCCGTCAGGCGCTCGACGTGGCGCTGCGGGGCGTCGAAGAGCTGCGCCGGCGGTCGCGCATCGCTCTCGTGCGCCGCAACGTCGAAGGCAGCCTCGATGAACGCAAGCGCGCCGCGGCGATCCGCCTGCAGCTGGATGCCGAGCGGGCGCGGCTCGAGGCGTCGACGCGGGCGCTGGCCTCGACCTCGCGCGTCGAGACCGTCACCCGCTCGATCGATCGCGACGCGGCGCTGCTCGAGAGCGCCCGCGCCGGCACCGATCGGCCGCTCGGCCTGGCCCTGAAGGAAGAACAGATCAACGCCACCTATCAGGCACTGCAGGGCGACGTCGCGCGAGGCCAGGCGACGGTGGCCGCGCTCACCGCCCACCTGGCCGGACTCTCGGCATCGACCAATGTCGGGGTCGGCGAGCCGGTGACGCTGGGCGACTACTACGCCCTCGAGCGGGCGCTGACGGAGCTCGAGGTCGAGGCCGACGTCGCGCGCACCGCATACAAGAACGCCGCCGATCGCTACAACGGCGCGGCGCTGGAAGTGCCGGCCAAGAGCGCCGAGCTGCAGGTCGTGAGCAAGGCGTGGCCGCCCGATCAGCCGCTATCGCGCCGCACCCTGCTGAATGCGGTGCTCGCCTTCGCCCTCACGCTGGGCCTGGGCGTGGCGATCATCCTGTCGGCGGCGTACCTGCGCGCGCACGCCCCCCCGGCATCAGCCGCGTGAGCATGGCGACGCCGATCAGGCAGAGCGCCGACAACCCGATCGTGCGCACCAGCATCGGCACAATCGACCCGAAGAACCCTTCGTAGGACACCGTCGTCAGCACGGTGATGTAGGCCGCCACGCGCCACATCACCAGGCGCTGCCCTTCGATGAGCGTCGCGTAGATCACGCGGAGCAGCAGCCCGAGTGCGGCCATGCCGATCGGGACACCGAACGGGCCGTAGTTGCGCAACAGATCGGCGGTGGGCGTCACCGCGAAGGCGTTGCGAAACCCGTAATACAGGTCGGCGAACGCCCGCGGATCGGAGGCCGGCGGCTTGTCCGGCCACAGCAGCCGCGGCACGAACGCGCCGACGAACGACGTCGTGATGTTGTCGTCCAGGCCGTAGGCGCGCTCGAACGGCTCCAGTCGCCGGTAGTTGGCGACGACGACGGCGGCGTTGCTGATGATCTCGAGACGCTCGACGAAGCGATCGCGGACATAGCCGGCGGTGCCGCCGACGCCGCGCGACAGCGTCTGGCGCGCCGCCAGATCGACCGTCCCGGCCGTGGCGGCCAGGCCGACCACCGACTCGCCGCCCTTCAGCGCACGGAACGTGGATCCATAGGCGAGGCCGGTAATGACCGTCGCCGCGAACGCCAGGCTGAGGCTGGCCACATGCCGCAGTCGGATCCGCCGGCCGCTGCAGGCGTAGGCCGCCGCGACGATCAACGCGTATTGGAGCAGCGCCCCGCGGCGGCCGGTGAAGAGCATGTCGGCGCCGGCGCGCGCCACCAGCGCGCTGGCGGCAACGGCGCGAACGGCGGGATGGGCCGGCGAGCAGGCGATGACGCCGAGGATGGCGAAGGCGAGGCTGGTCGCGACCAGCGAGCTGATGACCAGCGCGGCGTCGAACGGACCGACGTCGGCGGCGACCTGATACCCCATCAAGCCGGTGTCGAGCGCCTGCAGCGCGGCGATCGTGCCGACGCCGAGCAGCAGCAGCGCTGGCACCAGCGCGGCCTCGGGCTGCCAGTCACGCGACGGCAGCCGGGCGCCAAGGGCGCGGCCGACGGCGCCCGCGAACGGCGCGGCGAAGCCGACGCCCAGAGAGACGAATCCGAGGAGGGCGTAGGCGATGGTGTCGACGAAGGCATCGTCGGGGATGTTCAGCAGCCGCAAGACCGGCGGCCGGAACCCCAGCGCCAGCACGATGGCACCGCCGACGTACGCCGGCAGCACGTGCGACCAGGCGGCGAACGCCGTCGGGCTGAAGAGATCGATGCGCCGGCGATCCGGCTGCAGGAGCAGCAGCCCGCCGGCGACGAGCGCGGCGAGGAGCGCCCATGGCAGCAGGAACCACCGCGCCTCGTCGGCCCACATGCGCGGGACTGTACTTCAGGTCCGGTGACGGCCGGCCAGGACGAAGCCGCACTCGCGCATGCCGGCCCGCCGCAGCGTCGCCTGGGAGGCCAGGTTGGTCACGCCGGTGCGGGCGGCCGGCACCAGGCCCTTGGCATAGCAGGCGTCCTTGACGGCCTGCAGCACCAAGGCCCCGAAGCCGCGCCGCCGGGCGTCCGGCCGGACCTCCATGTAGAGGTCGGCATAGGGCGGGTTGTAGTGCGTGAGGGCGCCGCCGGTCGCCACGACCTCCCCGCCGAACTCCACCACCATGTCGCCGATGGGCTCGGCGGTGTGCGTGAAGGTCGCGCCGTCAGCGTCGCGACGGGGACGGGCGATCGCGCCGGGCACGTCGAGTGACGGCCGCTCGTGGTCGGCGAAGAGGACCGACTCGACCTGCACCTCGACCGCGAGCTGCCGAAAGACGCCATAGAGACCGGCGTCGTTGGTCTGGCACTGGAGACGGTCGGCGCCCGCCGCCGCGAGCACCGCGCGGGCGAGCCGGACGGCGTGGGGCCGCGCCGGGGGATCGACGTACAGCTCGAAGAGCGAATCCCGCGCCTCGATGTCGTCGCAGCCCCTGATCGCACCGTAGCCGACGTCGACGCCGTCGAGGCTGACGGCGTAGGCGTCAGCCCACCCGCGCCGGTGGTTGGCGTCGTAGCGGAACTGCGCGTCGAGCTCGGCGAGGAAGCGGGCGCGCCACGGCACGATCGCCGCGCCTTCGACGCGCCGCGCCGCCGCCGTCCGCATCACGCCTTGCGCAAGTCGTAGACGTAGAGATGGTCCTTGTCGCGGAGGTACATCCTGCCGCCGACGATCACCGGGTAGGCCCAGCTCAGAAGGTCGCTCGTCTCGAGCTGCAGCTTGCCCTTCTCCTTGTAACCCGTCGGCGTCGCTTCGACGAGGATGACCAGGCCGTTCTCGTAGCGGTAGTAGACGTGGCCGTCGGCGTAGGCGATGGCCGCCGATCCACGGCCGTCGTTGCGGATGTCGCCGCCCCACTTCAAGGTGCCGGTGGCGAACTCGACGCAGACCGGGAGCCCGGCGCGATGACCATGACCGCCGTAGATGTAGCCGTCGACCAGCACGAAGCCGCCGTGATGGTTCTGGAACGTCTTGCCGTCGAGGAAATAGACCTCGGTCGCGGTCACCTTGCCGCCGGCCGCCGGCGCCAGCTTGAGCAGCGCGCTGCCGGTCTGGTAGCCGGACGCGGCGAAAACGAAATCGCCCTGCACGATCGGCGTCGGGATGTTGGCGACGCCGTTGGCGACGCGGTTGTAGCCCCAGAGATACTCGCCGTCGGCGGCGCGGATGCCGACGACACCGCGCCCGAGGAGCTGGACGTATTGCTTGACGCCGGCGCCGTTCGAGATGACGACCGACGAATAGCCGGCGCCGTCGCGGCCGTTCTGGCCGAGCGCCGGCACCTTGGCCTTCCAGATCGTTGCGCCGGTCAACTTGTTCAGCGCCACCAGCGAGGCGTCCGCCGCGCCGGGCGTCACCACCACCCGGTCGCCGTCGATGAGCGGCGATTCGGTGAACTTCCAGTCCGACATCACCTGGCCGCCGAAGTCGCGGGCCAGGTTCTTCCGCCAGCGCTCCTTGCCGGTCGCCGCTTCGAGGCACACGAGATCGCCTTCGGTGCCGAGGCTGTAGATCAGCTGGCCGTCGACGGTCGGCGTGGCTCGCGGCCCGGGATAGCGGTCCTGCCAGATTGGGCCGACTTTGGCCTTCCACAACTGCGAGCCGTCGGTCGCCGACAGCGCGATGACGTACTGGCTGCCTTCGAGATCGCCCATCGTGAACAGCCGATCGCCGCTGATCGACAGGCTCGAATAGCCGGTGCCGAGGCCGGACGTCTTCCAGACCAAAGACGGGCCGTCGGCGTCCCACTGCTTCAGCAGGTTGGTATCGGCCGACCGGCCATCGCGGTTGGGACCGCGGAACTGCGGCCAGGTGCCGTTCGCCGAGGCGCCGGAGGCGGCCCGCTGCTGGGCGGCCAGACCGGCGGCGCCGGCCAGACCCAATCCCGTGGCCAGCACCGCGACGGCCACCAGACGTCCTCGTTCACGTGTCATGCGCATGTTGATCGCTCCCCCAGGACATACTCGCGCCGCGCGGCCGGCGTTTCCCGCCGTCGGGGCGGGGCGCTATGATAGCCCTCCCCCTGATGTTCGAGGAGCGGCCGCCATGTCCGGCTCGCGCGCGTTGTCACGTCGCCTCCTTCGCCGTGTCCTGCTGCTGCCGGTCGCAGTGCTGGCGCTCGGCGCACTCGCCGCCGGCCAGGCGCCGCCGCCGGCCTCGCTGCGCCTGCACGGACTGGTCGAGGCCGTCCAGTTCTTCAACCTGATCGCGCCGAGCGGCGCGCAGGGCCGGCTCACCATCGTCCGGCTCGCTGCCAAGGGCACCACCGTCCACAAGGGCGACACCGTCGTCGAGTTCGATCGCCAGCAGCCGCTCCGCGAGGCCATCGACAAGCAGGCCGAGTGGAAGCAGCTCGAAGAGGACATCCGCAAGAAGGAAGCGGAGATGCGCCTCCAGGCCGCGACCGACGACACCTCGGTCAAGATCGCCGAGAACGATTTGGCCCTGGCCCGCCTCGAGACGACCAAGAACGACGTGCTGCCGCGCATCGACGCCGAGAAGAACACGCTGGCGCTGCAGGCCGCCGAAGCGAAGCTGCCGAGCCTGCGCACGTCGGTCGCCTTGAAGCGCAAGGCCGCCGACGCCGAGCTCGAGATCCTGCGCGTCAAGCGCGACCGCGCGGCGCGAGTCCGCGATCGCGCCCAGACGACCGCCGATGCCCTCCTGGTCCGCACGCCGATCGACGGCTTGGTCGTCCCGCGCCCGACGTGGAAGAACGGCACGATGGCCGACGTCGAGGAAGGCGATGAAGTGTGGCCCGGCTTCGGACTGCTCGACATCGTCGGCCCTGGCCCGATGCGGGTGAGGGTCAAGGTGAATCAGGTCGATCTGCATCGCCTGCAGGTCGGGATGCCGGCCCGCGTCACCCTCGACGCCTACCCGGCGAAGAGCTATCCGGCGCGGCTGGCGCAGGTCTCGCCCATCGCCACGTCCGGCTTCTATTCGCAGAAGGTCCGGACGTTCGCGGCCTTGTTCGCGATCGACGCCGCGGCCGCCGAACTGGCGCCCGACCTCTCGGCGGCCGTCGATCTCGTGTTCCCGGAGGGCGCTCGTGCCGCTCGGTAGCCCGCCGCGCTCGCGCTGGCGTGTCTGGGGCATCGTCGCGATGCTGGTCGTCGGCGGAGGCGCCTGGTATGCGCTGCGGCCGGCTGCCGCCGCGGACACGATCGAGACCGCCAACGTCGTCCGCGGCGAGTTCGTCGACGTGCTGCCGCTACGCGGCGAAGTGCGGGCCCGCCGCACGGTGCCGATCAACGCGCCACGGGGCGCCGGCGAGTTGCAGATCGTCGACATCGCGAAGAGCGGGGCTACCGTCGCCGCCGGCGACGTGATCGTCCGCTTCGACCCGACGACGGCGGCGCAGCAGCTGGCCGAACGGCGCTCCGCCCTGCGTGAAGCCGAGGCCGAGATCGCGCGGGCCCAGGCCGAGGCGCGGATCAGCGCCGAGGCCGCCCGCACCGATCACAGCAAGAAGCGCTACGACGTCGAGCGGGCCAAGCTCGATGTCTCGACGAGCGAAGTGGTCTCGCGCCTCGACGCCGAGAAGGCGACGCTGTCGCTGGGCGCGGCCGAACAGCGGGCCCGCGAGGCGACGACCAAGATCGACGCCGACGAGGCGACGTCGCGGGCATCGATGGGCGCGCTCGAGCGGCGCCGTGACAAGGCGCTCGCCGACGTGCGCCTCGAAGAGACGCGGCTGGTGGCGCTGACGGTGCGGACGCCGGTGGCCGGCGTCATCGCGCTCGGCATGAACTTCCGGGCCGGCGGCCCGTTCCAGCAGCGCGAATGGCGGCCGGGCGATCGGGCCTGGGCTGGCGCCTGGATCGCGCAGGTCCCCGAGCTCGGATCGCTCTACGTGCTCGGCAAGGTCGACGAATCGGATCGCGGCCGGCTCGATACCGGGCTCGACACCGACGTGGAAGTGCAGGCCCTCGGCACCCGATCGATCGCGGGACGCGTGACCGGCTTCAGCGCCCTGGCCAAGGCCGACTTCACTACCTGGCCGCCGGCCCGGCTCTTCGACGTGCAGATCGATCTGGGCGCGCCCGAGCCCGGGCTGCGCCCCAGCATGACCGCCGCGATCAAGATCAAGCTGGAGCGGCTCGCCAACGCGCTGCTGGTGCCGACCCGCGCCCTGTTCCCGCCGTCGGCCAAGACCGCTGGCAGCGGGCCCGGCGCGACCGGCACGCCGGCCGACGTCTACGTGCGGACCGGCCGCGGCTTCGAGCGGCGCGCCGTCCGCGTGGCGCGGCGCGGGCCGGATCGATCGGCGATTGCCGAGGGGCTGCAGCCGGGCGATCGGGTCGCGCTCGAGCAGCCGCCGATGGAGGACGAGCGATGATGCGCTGGCTGGTCGGGATCGGCGGGCTGGCGGCGATCGGGGCCGCGGCGTTCGGGGCTCCGACGGCAAGGGGCGTGCTCTCCGCGGGCAACGCCGCCGTGCCGACGGGGCGCGTGGTACGCGGGACGGTGAAGGCCGACGTCGTCGCCACCGGCGAGATCAAGGCCGCCAAGGCCGAACTGCTGATGGTGCCGCCGACTGGCGTGCCACTCCGTATCCTCACACTCGTGTCGACCGGCGCGCGCGTCAAGAAGGGCGACCTCGTCGTCTCGTTCGATCCGTCGGACCAGGAGCGCATCGTCGACGAGCAGCGCTCGACGCTGCGCGAGGCCGAGCTCGAGATCGCCAAAACGCAGGCCAACACCGCGGCCCGGCAGGCGCAAGACGACCTCGACCTGCTGACGGCGCGCTTCGACCTGAGCAAGGCGGAGCTCGACGTGCAGGCCAGCGAAGTGCGGCCGCAGCTCGAGGCACGCAAGGCGCAGTTGACGCTCGAGGAGGCGCAGCAGCGGCTGGCGCAGCTGGGCCGCGATCGCGCGTCGCGGACGCAGTCGGACGAGGCGGCGATGGCCGTTGCCCGCGAGAAGGAGACGAAGGCCCGCTTCGCCATCGACACCGCGACCCGGATCCTCGGCCAGATGACGCTGCGCGCGTCGTTCGACGGCGTCGTGTCAGTCAAGGACAATCAGAACGTCGGCTACTTCTTCCCGGGCATGACCTTCAGCGAATTCCGGACCGGCGACCAGGTGCAGAGCGGCTCGCCGATCGCGGAGGTGCTGGACCTGTCACAGCTCGAGATCGGCGCCGCCATCGACGAGAGCCAGCGCACGCAGCTGACGGCGGGCCGGCCGGCGACGCTCGTCCTCGACGCGCTCGACGGGCGCTCGCTCGAGGCCAAGGTGGCCAACGTCGGCGGCTTCACGCCACAGCGCTTCAACCGCAACACGACGCCGACGCGGACCTTCGAGGCGACGCTGTCGTTGACGGCTCCGGCCGTGGATCTGCGACCCGGGCTGACCGGCCTGTTGACGATCGCCGCGGCGCCGCGAGCCGGCGTGCTGCACGTGCCGCGCGGGGCCGTCTTCCTGCGCGACGGCGCGACAGTCGTCTTCGTCCGCGACGGCGGCCGCTTCACGCCAGCACCAGTCAAGGTCACGGCGCGCACCGAGACCGCAGCGGTCGTCGAAGGGGTCGCCGAAGGCACCGAGATCGCGCTCGCCGATCCGACGCGGGGCGGCGGCGGAGGTGCCGGCGGCGCGGCCGCGAGCGGGCCGGCGCTGCCGGGCGCGGGATCGCCGGCCGTCGGGGTCCGCCGATGATGACTCGCGACGTGCTGCCGACGCTGGCCATGGGCGTCGACAACCTGGTCGCGCACAAGCTGCGCTCGCTGCTGACCATGCTCGGCATGATCTTCGGCGTCGCCGCGGTGGTCGCGATGCTGTCGATCGGCGCCGGCGCGCAGCAGCAAGTCATGGCGGTGATCGAAGCGATGGGCGTCCGCAACCTGATCGTCGAATCGCGGCCGGCGGCCGACGACCAGGCGTTCCAGCGGACGCGTCAGGTCTCGGCCGGCCTGTCATTGGCCGACGTCCGCGTGATCCGCAGCACCGTCGACGGCGTCGGGGCGTCGACGCCGCGCAAGCGCGTCGTCCCGTCGAAACTGATCCCCAAGCCGTTCGCCGAGCCGCCGACGGTGTTCGGCGTCGAGCCGGCGTTCCAGGGCATCGCCGGGCTCGGGATCGCGGAAGGCCGCTTTTTCTCGGCCGCGGACGACGCCGCGGCGGCCCCGGTCGCGGTGCTCGGCGAAGGCGCGCGGGTCGCGCTATTCGGCGGGCGGGCGGCGCTCGGCGAGCACGTCAAGGTCAACGAGCAGTGGCTGCGTGTCATCGGCGTCTGCGGCGGCGTAGTCTCGGGCAGGAGCGGCACCGACGGCGCGCCGGCCGAGGATCGCAACAACGTGATCTACGTTCCGTTGCGGACGGCGCTGCTGCGGCTCGAGGACGCGCAGGGCCAGCGCCAGGACGAGATCGACGGGATCTATCTGCAGATGCCGACGGCGGACGCGACGGTGCCGGCTTCGCGGGTCGTCCGGCGGCTGATCAGCGAGACGCACAACGGCGCCGACGACTTCTCGCTGGTGGTCCCGTCCGAGCTGCTTGCCGAGCAGCGCCGCACCCAGCGCATCTTCGAGCTGGTCATGGTCGCGATCGCGTCGATCTCGCTGCTGGTCGGCGGCATCGGCATCATGAACATCATGCTCGCCAGCGTCCTCGAGCGGACGCGCGAGATCGGCGTGCGCCGGGCGGTCGGAGCACCGCGTCGCGCGATCGTCCGCCAATTCCTGCTCGAAGCGACGCTGATCTCGTGCGCCGGCGGCGTCGTCGGCGTCGTCGCTGGTGTTGTCCTCTCGTGGATCATCGGCCGCCTCGCCGGCTGGACCACGCTGATCAGCCCGACGTCGATCGTCCTCGCCTTCTCGGTGTCGGTGGCAATCGGCCTCGTCTTCGGCGTCTACCCGGCCCGCAAGGCGTCGGCCCTCGACCCGATCGATGCCCTCCGCTACGAGTAGCACCGAGAGAAGCTCCCGGCTCCGAGCCTGGCTCTGAGCCGAGCTCTGAGCCGGGCTCTGAGCCGGGGAGCCAGATCGCAGAATTCGCGATCGGCTGGGCAGGGTTCGGGGACGGCACGCTGATTGAAACGGACATCGTCTGCCGTGTGCTCCCCGCGGCAGGAATCCATGCGCCAACGTCCGTTCGGTGACATCGCCGGAACCACCTTCCACGTCGTCAACCGCGCCATCGAGGGACAGTTGCTGTTCCGCGACTTCGGCGCCTACCTCGCCTACACGCGGTTGATGGCGCGCGCTCTCGACCGCGTCCCCATCGACATGTTCGCGTTCTGCCTCATGCCGAACCACGTGCATTTCCTGCTGCGTCCCACCGGCGAGCGGGATCTCGTAGCCTTCATGCAGTGGCTGACGTCGCGGCACGCGATGGGTGTTCGCCGATGGAGCGGCACGATCGGGCGTGGCGCCGTCTATCAGTCTCGCTACTGGGCAAGTCCGGTTCAGAAGGAGTTGTACTTCTGTCGCGTCGCCCGCTACATCGAACGAAATCCAGTTCGGGCTTCGCTCGTCGACCGCACCCACGAGTGGCTGTGGTCGAGCGCATCGCCAGTAGGCGCGGTGCAGGGCATCAAGCGAGCCGAGTGGCCGGTGCCGCGACCATCGCATTGGCGATCCTTCGTCGAGGGAGTCGAGTCTCAGTCGGATCTGGACTACATCCGACTGCAGACACTCAACCGCCTGCCGATCGGCGAGGCCAAGGAGGTCGACGCAATTTCCGCCATCGCCGAACCGATCAGGGACGCAGCTACCGACCGGAAGTAGTCCGCCACCTGGCATCGGCAGATCGCAGAAACAGCAACATGAAACAGGCCTGGCTCAGAGCTGGGCTCAGAGCCGAGCTCAGAGCCGGGGCCGTACTGATAACCTCAGGTTCATGCGGAGCGTCAATGGGCTGCATCACGTCACCGCGATCTCCGGGCCGGCTCAGGAGAACCTCGACTTCTATGCCGGCGTCCTGGGCATGCGCCTCGTCAAGCGCAGCGTCAACCAGGACGATCCCGGGACGTATCACCTGTTCTACGCGGACGCCGAGGGGCACGCCGGCACCGACCTGACGTTCTTCCCGTGGGCGCACATGGCGCCGTCGCGCGATGGACACGGGCTCGCGACGGAGGTGTCGCTCGCGGTCCCCGCCGGCACGCTGGACTGGTGGGGCGCACGCCTCGCCGGCTACGGCGCGCGCGTGGACGCGATCGCGACGCGGTTCGGCGAGCGCCTGCTGCCGCTGATCGATCCGCACGGCCTGCGCGTCGCGCTGGTCGAGACCGCGCCTGCCGTCGGCCGCGGCTTCACGCCGTGGGACGCCAGCCCGGTGCCGGCCGAGCGCCAGATCCGCGGCCTGCACGGTGCCCGCGTCGTCGAGCGCGATGCCGCCGCCACCGCCATGCTCCTCACGCAGGTGCTCGGCTTCGTGCCGCACGCGACCGAGGGCGAGTGGCAGCGCTTCGTGATCCCGAACCCGGCCCTCGGCGATCACGAGCGGTCGTCCGGCGGACTCCTGTCCGGCGTCAGCGGACGCCACCTCGACGTCCGGCCCGCTGCCGCCGACGCCCGGCGCGGCGCCTGGGGCACCGGCAGCATCCACCACCTCGCCTGGCGCGTCGATGACGACGCGCACGAAGCCGACGTGCGCGGACGCATCGCCGACGCCGGCGCGCACCCGACGCCGGTGATCGATCGCTTCTGGTTCAAGTCGGTCTACTTCAAGGAGCCTGGCGGCGTGCTCTTCGAGCTCGCCACCGACGGCCCCGGATTCGCCGTCGACGAAGCGGCCCACGCGCTCGGCGAATCGCTGGTACTGCCACCGTGGCTGGAAACGCAGCGCGGCCAGATCGAGGCGCTGCTCCCGACCCTCACCTATCCGCCGGCGCTGCCGATCGCGAAGGACCTCGCCTGATGTACCGCCCGCGTCCGTACTCGACCGGCATGACGTTCTCGGCTACCGCGCTGCTGATGGCCTCGCTCGTCGGGCTGTCCTCGCGTCCGGCCCGCGCGCAGGCGCCGGCCGTAACTGCGCCCCCACCGGCCCCTTCCCGTACAGGAACCTCGATGACCGCGACCGCCCCGATGACTGCGACTGCCAAAGGCCCGTTCGACGTCAAGCTCACGCCGCAGGGCGATGCCACCGATCCCGCCGCCGTCGGCCGCATGTCCCTCGACAAGGCCTTCCACGGCGACATCGACGCGACCAGCGTCGGCGAGATGCTCGCCGTCCGATCGGCAGTCGCCGGCTCGGCCGGATACGTCGCCCTCGAGCGCGTCACCGGGACGCTGGCCGGCCGCAAGGGCACGTTCGCCCTGCAGCACTGGGGCATCATGGACAAAGGCACGCCGGAACTGAAGATCTCGGTCGTGCCCGACTCCGGCACCGGTGAGTTGATCGGTCTCACCGGTTCGATGACGATCGAGATCCAGCCCGGCGGCAAGCACTTCTACGCGTTCACCTACGCCCTGCCGCCGGCGGCGAAATGAGCCGTCGCGGCTTCGTCGCGCTGGCCACCGCGCTGGCGATCGGCGCCGGCGTGACGGCCTGCGGCACGACCGAGCCGCCACCCCCGCCGCCAGCGAAGACGGAGACCGAGACGTTGGCGACGACGACGGCCCGCCACGCCGCGCAGGCCGAGCAGCGCTGGGCTGCCATCGCCGCGCGCATCGATCCGCATGTCGACAAGCCGCGCGTGATGGTGATGACCGACATCGCCAACGAGCCCGACGACCAGATGTCGATGGTGCGGCTGCTCGTCTACTCGAACACGCTGGACATCGAAGGCCTCGTCGCGACGACGTCCACCTGGATGCGCGCGACGGTGCGCCCCGACGTGCTGCACACGGTGATCGCCGCCTACGCGCAAGCGAGGCCGCATCTCGAGGCCCAGGCACCGGGCTACCCCACGGCCGACGCGCTCGACGCCCTCGTCGTCAAAGGGCAAGAGGGCTATGGCATGGCCGTCGTCGGCGCCGACCGGCTCTCGCCCGGCGCCGAGGCCATCATCAAGGCGGTCGATCGAAAGGATCCGCGGCCGCTGTGGGTGCTCGCCTGGGGCGGCACGAACACCCTCGCGCAGGCGCTGTTCCACGTCCGCCGCACGCGCCCGACGCCCGAGCTCGACGCGTTCGTCGCCAAGCTGCGCGTCTACGCGATCTCCGATCAGGACGACGCCGGCCCCTGGCTGCGCCGGGTCTTCGTCAACCTGCACTACATCGCCATCCCGTCGTCGCAGGACGGTGACGAGTACTACCGCGCGACGTGGACCGGCATCAGCGGCGATCGCTTCTATCGCAACGCCAACGGCGCCGACTTCACGACCTTCACCGACGCCTGGGTCCAGGCCAACATCCGCAGCCACGGCCCGCTCGGCACGCTGTACATCCGGCCGTGCTGCATCCACGAGGGCGACACGCCGTCCTTCCTCGGCCTGCTCGACAACGGCCTCGGCAGCGCCATGAGCCCGACCTACGGCGGCTGGGGCGGACGCTACGTCTGGCGCCAGCCCTCCGGTGAGTCGCGTCCGTTCTGGACGCAGGGCGGCGACTCGTATCCCGGCCGCGACAGTTCGCGCGACACCGTCATCGGCACCGACGGCCAGGCGCACACCACCGACCAGGCGACGATCTGGCGCTGGCGCGACGCGTTCCAGCGTGACTTCGCCGCGCGCATGGCCTGGGCGTCGGGCCGCGGCAGCAACCACAACCCGCGCATCATCGTGAACACCGAGTCGGGCACGGCTCCGCTTACGCTGATCGCACCGGTTGGCACGCCAGTCCTGCTCGATGCCACCGGGACGACCGATCCCGACGGGCACGCCCTGACCTATCGCTGGTTCTTCTATCCCGAAGCCGGTACTGGCATCCCCGGCCAGCCGGTGCTCGCCGCGCGACCTCGGGTCGGCGGAGGCGGCGATGCCGCCGCCGGCGGTATTCCGTCCGCGCCCGATGGCGGCCCGCCGCAGCCTCCGGTCCGCGTGAAGCTGGCCGCGGCGACGGCGTCACGGGCGGCCGCGACGTTGCTGGTGCCGGGAGTCGCGCACGTGATCCTCGAGGTCACCGACAACGGCACGCCCAACCTGACCAGCTACCGGCGCGTGATCCTGCGCAGCCCGGGTTCGACGTCGCAATAATTGCACGCCTCGGAGCCGGGCTCGGAGCCGGGCTCGGAGCCGGGCTCGGAGCCTGGCTCGGAGCTGGGCTCGGAGCTGGGCTCGGAGCCGGGCTCGGAGCCGGCTTCGCCGACGCGACCGGTCAGGCGCCCTTGATGCAGTAGACGTGGCCCTGGCCGCGGATCAACAGGCGGCCCTGGGCTGGCGCCAGCGAGGCGTAGACCGGTTCGTCGAGCTCGTTGGTGCGCAGCACTTCGTGCGACGGGCCGGCCTTCACCACGAACGTGTCGCCGTCGGTGCTGGTGAGGTACAGGTTGCCGCCGAAGGCGACCGGCGAGGCGACGAACTTGGCTGGCACCGGCGGACGCCCGCCCTCGTACTTCACGGCGCCGGTCCGGGCGTCGAGACAGGTCAGCAGCCCGGCGTCGCTGATCAGGTAGACGTAGTCGCCGTAGAGAATCGGCGACGGGATGTACGAGGTGCCCTTCTCGTAGCTCCAGGCGACGTGCGTCGCGGTGACGTCACCGCGGCCACCTGGCCGGATGGCGAGGACCTTCTTCGTCGGATACCCCGCCGAGACGATCACCAAGCCGTGGCCGATCAGCGGCGTCGCGATGGTGTTGCTGTCGAGGCCCTTGGTCCGCCACAGCTCCTTGCCGGTCGCCGGGTCGTAGCCGATGATGAATTCGCTGCCGGCGGCGACGAGCTCGTCGCTCGATCCGGCCGTGACGAGCGCGGGGGTCGTCCAGGTGACCGACGTCGGCCGCTTCGTCTTCCACACGGTCTTGCCGGTCTTGGCGTCGAGCGCGGTGATGAACGACGTGTCGCCGCTGTCCTCGTCGCACTGCAGGATGACGAGGTTCTTGTAGAGCACGGGCGAGCTGGCCGTGCCCATGCCGAGCGTCCTGATGTCGCCGACGTCGACCGTCCACAGGAGCTTGCCCGCGAAATCGTAGGCGAAGACGCCCTCGGAGCCGAAGTAGGTGTAAACCGTCTTCCCGTCGGTCACCGGGGTGGGTGACGCGTAGCTGCCGCGCTTGTGGCGGCCGTCGTAGACCGGTCCTTCGTAGGCGACCTTCTCCCAGCGGACGGCGCCGGTGTCGAGCGCCAGCGCGATCACCTTGTAGGTGTGCTTGCGGTCGGCCCCGAGCGAGTCGGGATGCACGAACGGCTCGGCCGGCTTGGCCGGGTCTTGCTGCAGCAGGTGCACCGGGGGCTTGGCCCCGGGCAGCGACTCCCCTTCGATGGCGGTCGTCAGAAAGACGTGGTTGCCCCAGACGATCGGCGAGGAATGGCCGAGGCCGGCCACCGCGGTCTTCCAGGCGATGTTGGTGCCCGGTCCCCAGGTCGACGGCAGCGCCGTCTCGTCCGAGACGCCCTGGCCGTGCGGTCCCCGGAACTGCGGCCAATTGCCGGCCGAGACGGACGTGCCAAGGACGACGGTGGTCAACGCGGCGGCAGCAACGTGTCGTAGTGGACTCATGGGAGGGGCTCGGCTATCGTCCTGAAGTTCCCTCATCTTAGCTGTCAGCCTTCTATGCGCATCCCAGTTCCCCGCACGTCCGTCACGCCTCGCCACCGGCTCGCCGTGCTGGGTGGCGCCACCGCCCTGATCCTGGCCGTCCTGACGGCCACTCCGTCGGCCGACAACTGGCCCGAGTGGCGCGGGGGGCCGAAGCGGGATGGCCGCTCGGCCGAGACCGGTCTGCCCACCAAGTGGGCGCCGCCCACGGACAAGCTGCCAGCCGGTGAGAATCTGGCCTGGCGCGTCCCCATCGGCAGCCGCTCGACGCCGGTGGTGTTCGGCAACCGCGTCTACGTCTACGCGCCGGCGGGCGACGTCGCGCACCGGCAGGAGCGCCTGGTCGCGCTCGACGCGGCCACTGGCAAGACGCTCTGGGAGCGGCAGTTCCCGGTCTATCTCACCGACATCCCAGCGCACCGCGTCGCCTGGGCCTCACCGTCGGTGGATCCGGCCACCGGCAACATCTATACGTTCGGCGGCAACGCCCACCTGCGGGCCACGTCGCCCGACGGCAAGGGCCTGTGGGAACGCTCGCTGATCGAGGACTTCGGCGCGGTCACCACGCACGGCGGCCGGGCCATGTCGCCGGTCATCGACGGCGACCACGTCATCGTCAGCACGCTGATCTCCGCCTGGGGCACCCTGGCGCGCGGCGGCAACCGCTACTTCGCCTTCGACACGAAGACCGGGCAGGCGGTGTGGGTCAGCTCGCCGCAGACGCGGCACTGGGACACCAACTACTCGACGCCGATCATCGCCACCATCAACGGCGTCCGGCTGGCCATCGCTGGCGGCACCGACGGGGTCTACCACGCGCTCAAGGCCGCCACCGGCGAACCGGTGTGGCGCCTGGACGTCAGCAAGCGCGCCCTCAACAACTCGATGGTGCTGGTCGGCAACGACGTGGTCGCGACCCACAGCGAGGAGAACTTCGACACCAGCGAGATGGGCCTGGTGACGCGGTTCGACGGCACGCTGAAGGGCGAGATAAAGAAGGACCAGACCAAGTGGTTCGTCCACGGGCCGCAGATCGGGTTCCCGACGCCGGTGGTCGACGAAGCGGCTGGCGTGATGTACGCGGTCGACAACGGCGCCATCCTGCTCGCGTTCGACCTGACCGACGGTCACGAGCTGTGGACGAAGAAGCTCGGCACGCTGCAGAAGGGATCGCCGGTGCTCGCCGACGGCAAGCTCTACGTCGGCACCGAGAACGGCAAGGTCTACATCCTCAAGCCGTCGAAGACCGGCGTCGAGGTGCTGGACGAGGACACCCTGCCGCAGTCGAAGTACGAAGGCACCGGCGACGCCGTGCCGGGGCCGGAATCGATCGTCGCCTCGCCGGCGGTCGCCAACGGCCGCGTCTACATCGCCTCGATGGACGCGCTCTACGCCATCGGCCCGAAGGCTCTCAAGCCGGCGACGGCGCCTCCGGCCCCGGCAGCCGCGCCGGCGGCGACGCCTGGCGCGCCGACCGCCGCGCTCGTGTTCCCGTCCGACGTCACGCTGAAGCCGGGCCAGGCGCAGAAGTTCACCGTGACGCTCTACGACGCCAACGGCATCAAGGTGCCGACGCCGGCAGGCACGACGATCGCCTGGGCGGCGGAAGGCCTGAAGGGCACAGCGGCGCCGGACGGCACGTTCACGCCCGACGCGGCCGCCGGCAGCCAGGGTGGCGCGCTCAAGGCCACCGTCGGCGCCGGCCCGCTCGCCGGCACGGCACGCGTCCGGGTCGCCATCTCCGGCAAGTTCGAGGAGAACTTCGACGCCTTCACCAGCGAAGCACCGCCGAGCGGCTGGGTCAACGCGACCAACAAGTTCGACGTCAAGGACCTCGAGGGCAGCAAGGTGCTGCAGCGCCGCGAGGATCAGACGTTGACGCGCCGGGCCCGCCTCTTCTTCGGGGCACCGGACATGTCCAACTACACCGTCGAGATGGACGTCCGGACCACCGAAAAGCGGCGCCAGCAAGGCGATGTCGGCGTGATCGCGCAGCGCTACGTGCTGGTGCTGTTCGGCAACAGCCAGAAGATCGAGCTGCAGCCGTGGCAGCCCAACGTCGAGATGACCAAGTCGGCGCCGTTCGCCTGGAAGGGCGACGCCTGGTATCGGGTCAAGCTCGAGGTGCTGAATCAGAAGGACGGCACGACACGCGTCCGCGGCAAGGCGTGGCCGCGCGGGGAGACCGAGCCCGCCGCCTGGCTCGTCGAGACGATCGACAAGCAGGGCCACAAGGCTGGCAGCCCCGGCCTCTACTCCGATGCGCCGTGGGGCGCGTCGTTCGACAACATCAAGGTGTACTGAGACGATGGCCAGCAGCCCGTGGTGGAAGTGGCGCGTCGCATCGAGACGGGCGAGGCGCCCGTCGGTCAAGGCGCGAGGAGCGAGAATGTTGGTTACATGCGAGCGACGAGCAACGACGAGCGGCGGGATGCATCGCCCGTCGAATGCAGCGCCAGTTCCACCGCGGACTGCCTGGATCCGCGCAACCGCTGCTTTCGCCCTCGCGGGCGGCGTCGTACTCGCCGCTTCCGCCTCCGTTCTTCGCGGTGACGGCGTGCCGATGGCCGGCGCCACCGACTGGCCGATGTGGGGCGGCACCCCGTCCCGCAACATGGTGTCGGCGGCCACCGGCCTCCCCGACAAGTGGGACGTGAAGACCAAAGCCAACGTGAGGTGGGTGGCCGACCTCGGCTCGCAGACCTACGGCAACGCCACCGTCGCCGGTGGGCGGGTGTTCGTCGGCACCAACAACGAGCTGCTCCGCGATCCCAAGCAGACCGGTGATCGCGGCGTGGTGATGGCGTTCAAGCAGGACACCGGCGAGTTCCTGTGGCAGAACACCCACGAGAAGGTGGCGGCCGGGCGCGTCAATGACTGGCCGTTCCAGGGCGTCGCCAGCTCCGGTCTGGTCGAAGGCGAGCGCTACTACTACGTGAGCAACCGCGGCGAGGTGATGTGCCTCGACGTCGAGGGCTTCCGCGATGCCAACGAGAACGACGGCCCGTTCAAGGAGGAGAAGTTCACCTCCGAGAAGGACGCCGACGTGATCTGGAAGTTCGACATGATGGAGGAGGTCGGCGCCTTCCCGCACAACCTGTCGAACTCGTCGCCGGTAATCCACGGCGATCTCATCTACGTGATGACGTCGAACGGGCAGGACGAGAGCCACGTCAACATCCCGTCGCCCAAGGCGCCGGCAATCATCGCCATCAACAAGACCACCGGCAAGCTGGCGTGGGAAGACAACTCGGTGTTCGACAAAATCCTGCACGGCCAGTGGTCGTCGCCGGCCGTCGGCACGATCGGCGGCCAGGTGCAGGTGGTCAACGCCCAGGGCGACGGCTGGATCCGCGGCTACGAGGCGCTGACCGGCAAGAAGCTGTGGGAGTTCGACACCAACCCGAAGGACTCGGTCTGGCCGAAGACCCGGAACGAGGTGATCAGCACGCCGGTCATCGTCGGCGACGTCGTCTACATCTCGAACGGCCAGGATCCGGAGCACGGCGAGGGCGTCGGTCACGCCTACGCCATCGACGCCACCAAGCGCGGCGACATCACCACCACGGGACGGCTCTGGCACTACGACAAGATCCGCCGCTCGGTGTCGACGCCGGCGATCAGCGACGGCCTGATCTACTGGCCCGACTTCTCCGGTTTCCTGCACTGCCTGGATCAGAAGACCGGCCAGGCCTACTGGACGCACGACATGTTCGCCGCGATCTGGGGCTCGCCGATGGTCGCCGACGGCAAGATCTACCTGGGTGACGAGGACGGCGACATCGCCATCCTGCAGCCGGGCAAGACGCTGAAGGTGCTCGGGGAAATGAACATGGGCAGCTCGGTCTACTCGACGCCCATCGCCATCAACGGCGGGCTGTTCATCACCAGTCGCAACCAGCTGTTCTCGCTCGGCGCGAAGTAAGCCGCACGCGCGTCGCGGCGGCGTCAGAATACGGGCTGGGCGTCTTCGAAAGCAGGCGTGAGATGTCCGATCTGCAGACTCTGTGGAGGAACCGGAACGACGAGCAGGTCCGCGAAGCACTCGAGGTCCTCTCCGACTACGGCGACGAGGCGCAGGCGATTCTCCGGGCGGAGCAGTCGCGGCGAGGCATCCTGATGCCCGCGGCCGTCGAATTGCCGTTGGGCGACGTCCAAGCCGTGGCCCGTACGCATCGCGTTCTTGTCACCCTGGTCGCCATCCAATGGATGTCGTTGGTCTACGCGGTCTTCGTGAACGGGCCGCAGGCGCCAGCGGCAGCGCTGGTGATGATCGGCGTGACCTTTCCAATTCGGATCTTCAGCGCCAAGCTGCTGGCGCTCGTCGACGCCGACTCGCGCCTGCTCACGTTGGCCTCGGTCCCACTGTTCGGCCTCATCCTGGTGTTCAAGTTCCCCGGCATCGCCGCAAAATGGGCGAGACGGCATGGCGTGGACGTCGGGCTGTCGGGGCCGAGAAACTAAGCACGTCGATGGCGATGGCGATCCGCCCGGCGGCACTCGCGGACGCGACGGCCGGCGCCACAAGAAGAGTCTGGGTTGATGCCGTGCCTTGGCGACGCAGCGCGGCCCTCCTGAGCGTCCTGGCGGTGGCGGGCTGCCGTCAGCCATCCTCGCCGGGCGACGGCCGCTATCTCGTAACCAGCACGGCGCTCCAGGTCGGCCTCAGCAACGGCATGGGCCTCTGCATCGCCGTCGACCCGCGGGACTCGCACGGCATCTGGTGGTGGGAGCCCGGCGCCTCCGGCTGCGCGACCCGCTCCACCGGGACGATCCTCCACGCGAACGAGGCGGTGGTCTCCCGCTCGACCGAGGCCGACGTGATCACCGCATCCGACGTGATCACCGAGTCCGACGTGATCACAGTCGCGTTTCGACTGGGGCTGCACTCCAGGACGCCATCATTCCTCGACGTCCGGCTGGTCGTCGAAGATGGCCACATGCGCACGCTCGACCGTCGAGCCCGCGTCCCGGTGCACCGCCGACAGGACCTGGACATGCGGTGGGAGCTGCCGGCACCTCGGTAGGCTAGGATGACGCGCATGATGCGTCGACCCGCCTTGGCCGCCCTGCTCGCGCTCATTCTCGCGCCAGCGGCCTTTGCCCAGGCTCCTGCCGACTGCGTCGACGACTACGTCAAGGCGGAGATGCAGCGCCAGCACATCCCGGGGATCGCCCTGGCGGTGGTGCGCGACGGCACGGTGACGAAGATCGCCGGCTACGGCGTGGCGGACCGGGAGAAGAACATCCCGGTCGCGACCAGCACCGCGTTCAAGATCGGCTCGGTCAGCAAGCAGTTCATCGCCACCGCCATCATGCTGCTCGCCCAGGACGGCAAGCTGAAGGTGGACGATCCGGTTCGCACCTATCTGCCGGATGCGCCGGAGGCGTGGAACGGCATCACCCTGCGGCACCTGCTCTCGCACACCGCCGGGTTGATCCGCGAGGGACCGGCGTTCGAGCCGTTCACGCCGAAGCCGGACATCGACGTGGTCCGGAGCGGCTACGCGCGGGCACTGCAGTCGAAACCGGGCGAGAAGTATTCCTACTCGAACCTCGGCTACTTCACGCTGGCCGAAATCATCACGCGCGTGTCCGGTCGGCCGTGGACCCGATACATCGGCGAGAAGGTGTTCGCGGCGTCGGGCATGACGGCGAGCCGCCCCACCACGACCGACGCGTTCCCCAACAAGGCCACGGGCTACACCGGCAAGGACCGTCTCGCGCCAGCCGTGGACTGGCCGGCGGTGCGGCCGAGCGGCGCGTTCTTCTCGACGGTCGAAGACCTGGCACGCTGGGAAGCCGTGCTCGTCACCGACGCCGTGCTGCGCGAGGCCGCCCGAAAGCAGATGTGGACCGACGTGCGGCTGAACGACGGCAGTCCCGCCGGCTACGGCTTCGGCTGGTCCGTCGGGACGCTCGCCGGTCGGGCCGCGGTGCACCACGGCGGGTCGCTCCCAGGCTTCCGTGCGTTCTACCTGCGCTTCATCGACGAGCGCCTCGCGGTGATTGTGCTCGGTAACGGCGACGATGCCGACCTGCAGTCGCTGGCCGTCGGCGTCGCTACGCGCGTGCTGCCCGCCGCCGCGCCTCGGTGATCCCCGAAGTCGTACGATGACCACGATGAATATTGCGGCCACGCCCGCCGATGACGTGGCCTTCCTGGGCCATCCGAGAGGCCTCTTCTATCTCGCCTTCACCGAAGCCTGGGAGCGCTTCTCCTATTACGGCATGACGGCGCTGCTTGCCCTGTACATGGTGAACCAGCTCCTGCTGCCGGGCCATGTCGAGCACATCGCCGGATTTGCCGGGTTCCGGGCCGCCGTGGAATCACTCGTCGGCCCGCTGTCGACGCAGGCTCTGGCCTCGCAGATCTTCGGCCTCTACTCCGGCTTCGTCTACTTCACGCCGCTGCTCGGCGGCGTCATTGCCGATCGCTGGATCGGACAGCGCAATGGTGTGGTGATCGGCGCCCTGTGTATGAGCGCCGGTCATATCGCCATGACGTTCGACCAGTCATTCCTGCTCGCCCTGCTGGCGCTCGTCGTCGGCTCGGGCTTCCTGAAGGGCAATATTTCAGCGCAAGTCGGCGCCGTCTACCCCCGCGAGGACGAGACCCGGCGCACCCGCGGGTTCATCATCTTCAGCACGGCCATCAACATCGGAGCGGTCGCCGGCCCCGTCGTGTGCGGCCTGCTCGCGCAGGTCTATGGCTGGCACTATGGCTTCGGTGTGGCCGCGATCTTCATGCTGGTTGGCCTGGCTACGTATCTCTACGGATACCGGTATCTGCCGGCGAGGGTGGAGCGGCGTACGTTCGAAGGTGCTCGACTCACCGCACCCGAACGACAGATCGTCTACGCGCTCATCGCCGTGATCGTCATCACGATCTTCCAGACAGTGGCCTACTCGCAGGTCTTCAACGTCAGTCCCATCTGGATTCAGCAGCACGTCGCCCTCGACGTCGGCGGCTTCCGGATCCCGGTGCCGTGGTATCAGGCGGTGAATGCGGGGGCCAGCATCGTGTTCGTACCGCTCCTCTTCTGGATATGGCGTCGACAGGCGTTGCGGGGGCGCGAGCCGGACGAGCTCGCCAAGATCGGCACGGGATCCTGGGTCGCGGCGGCCAGCAATCTGATCCTGGTCGCGGCCATCCTGACCTCTGGCGACGCGCCGGTCCACCCGATCTGGCCGATCCTTTACAGTGCGGGTCTGGGCCTCTGCTTCCTGTACTACTGGCCTACGCTCCTCGCGCTCGTCTCGCGCACCGCGCCAGCCAGCGTGAACGCCACCCTGATGGGGCTGGCCTTCATGAGCCTGTTCGTCGCCAACACCCTGGTCGGGTGGATCGGCGGCTTCTACGAGCAGATGAGCCCAGCCCAGTTCTGGGCGATGCACGCCGCCATCTCAGCGGCCGGAGGCCTTCTCGTGTCGCTCATCGGGCGACGCCTCGGCCGATTGTTGCAGCCGGCATCACCGTAGGGTCAGAACGTGAACGTGAACCCGACGTTCACGTGGCTGTTGTCCTTGTCGCCGGCGATCAGATACGTCGTCTCGAGGCGGCGGTATTCGACGCCCCACGAAATCTGCGCCGACGCCTTGTGCTGGAAGCCGAACGAGAGCGCGGTGTTCTCGAGCCGCGACTCGCGGCGCGTCGCGGTGAGGAAGTCGGCGTCGTCGGGATCGTCGATGCCGAACCCGCCGTGGACCGTGACGCTCGGCGTCACCGCCGCGACGACCTGGACCCAGCCGCCAGTGGTGTCGAGCGCGCGCGGGCCATCGAGGACGGGCGCGCCGGTCGGACCGACGATGGCGCCGTCGGCGACGAGGCCCTGGAACACGCCGGCCTGGAAGCCGCCCAGGTTGGTGCCGGTGAACGCCTCGCCCTGCACGGTGACCTTGGTGCCGAGCGGCAGCACGAAGTCGAGCGCGACGCCGTTCGAGTCGACGGTGCGATCGATCGGCGTGGTCACCCGCGACTGGCCGAAGTGGCCGGACACGCCGATGGTGGCGGCCTTCTTCGACGCGGCGAAGTTGGCGAGCGTGAAGGCGGCGCGGCCCTGCAGGAACGGCGTCTCCGAGAGCGCGCCACTTCCTGGCTGGTAGAAGAACGCCGAGTTGAAATCGCCGGTCTGCGGCGCCAGCAGGCCGCCCTGCAGCAGCACCTTCTTCGTCTTCCACTCGCCGCGGACCTGCGGCAGGCGCGACCACGGGTTGCCGCCGGCGGCAAAGAGTGGAATGCCGGCCGACGAGATCGAGAGCGGGTTGACCGGCGCGAAGATCATCCAGTCCTGCCCGACGACGAGGCTGCCCTTGGTCCAGTCGATCCGGGCGTTGGCGAGGCGCAGGCGGAAGACGCCCATGTTGTCGCCGATGCCGACGGTCGGGTAGCCGCCGAAGAAGTCGCCCTCGACCACGGCCGACACCTTGGCTTTGCCGAGCGTGGCGCCGGTGACGCGGATGCCGAGACGGCTCTGCCGCGCGGTCATGCCGAGGTGACCCGGCCCGCTGGCCGCCGCGAAGAGCGGCACGTCGCCGTTGTTCACCGCGTCGGAGTTCGAGAAGGCATTGAAGTAGGCGATGCCGTAGGGCGTCACCTTGATCGGTTCGGGCGCCTTGGCCGGGGTCGCGGCCGCGGCCGGCGCGGTGGGCGGCGGCGTCGCGGGAGCCGGGGCGGGCGTCTGGGCCTGGGCGGCAGCCGTCAGCGCGAAGGCGAGAACGACGGGGGCGGCGATGCGAGTAAGCGTATCCATGTGTCGGTAAGTAGACCTCTCCCGTGGCGTCGAATCGGTTGCGATTCGACACACTGGGGGCGTTGGCAAAATGGTGAAAGGACTCGATGGCGCCGCCCTGCGGCGCGCGGCGTCAGGCGGCCGGTGCCCGCTGGTAAGCGTGCGTTTCGAGGAACGTCATGATGTCCTCGCGAAGCTCGAAGAAGGCCGGATGCGCCATCACCTCGTGCCGCTCCCGGGGCCGCGCGAACGGCACCTTCAGGACGGCGCCGAGCCGTGCGTCAGGCCCGTTGGTCATCAACGCGACGCGATCCGCGAGGAACAGCGCCTCGTCGACGTCGTGCGTGACCATCAATGCAGTGGTGCGCTCGGCCCGCCACAGCTGCAGCAGCACTTCCTGCAGCTCGACCCGCGTCAGTGAGTCCAGCATCCCGAACGGCTCGTCGAGGAGCAGGACACGCGGCGCGAGTGCGAACGCCCGGGCGATGCCGACCCGCTGCTGCATGCCCTGCGACAGCTCGGCTGGCTTGACGTGCGCGGCGTCGCCCAGGCCGACCTTCTCGAGATAGCGCATGGCCAGCGCCACGCGCTCCTTCTTCGCCAGCTTCGGCTTGGCCTGATCGATGCCGAGCCGGACGTTGTCGAGCGCGGTCAGCCACGGCAGCAGGCACGGCGCCTGGAAGACGACGCCGCGATCGAGGCCCGGCCCGTCGACGACCGCGCCGTTGACGGTGACGTGGCCGGCGTCGGCGGTGTTGAGGCCGGCGGCGATGCTGAGTGCCGTCGACTTGCCGCAGCCCGAATGCCCGACCAGGCAGACGAATTCGCCGGGCTCGAGCGTCAGCGTGAAGTCCCGCATGACGACGACGCGGCCGGTGCCGTCCGGCGTCGGGTAGGTCTTGGTGAGCCCCTCGAGGGTCAGGCCGGTGCTCATGCGTCGCCCAGTTCCGCGGTCATCAGGTCGACGGTGGCCGCCGCGGCCACGTGATCCGGCACGCGCGCTGCCGGTCGGACGCGGCCGGCCGATCCGAGCAGGTAGTCGATGACCGACTCGCGGATGCGCTTGAACTCCGGGGACCGGTTCAGTGACGTGTGGCTGCGCGGCCGCTCCAGATCGACCGCAATCGAGGGGCCGAGCGTGGCGCGCGGCCCGGCCGACAGCGGCACGATGCGATCGGCGAGCAGGATCGCCTCGTCCACGTCGTTGGTGACGAGCACGACCGTGGTCCGCTCCTCGCCGTGCAGGCGCGCGATCTCGGCCTGCAGGCTGGCCCGCGTCAGGGCGTCCAGCGCCGAGAGCGGCTCGTCGAGCAGCAGCACCTTCGGGTCGAGCGACAGCGCGCGTGCCAGCGCGACCCGCTGCCGCATGCCACCGGAGAGCTGGGCCGGCTTGCGATCGCGGGCGTTCAGCAGGCTGACCATCTCGAGGCACGCCTCGATGTGCTTCCGGCGCCGCGCCGCCGTCCAGCCGCTGTGCACTTCGTCGACCGCGAGCCGGACGTTGTCGTAGGCCGACAGCCACGGCAGCAGCGAGTAGTTCTGGAAGACCACGCCGCGCTCGGGGCCTGGCCCGCTCATCGGCTGGCCCTCGAACAACGCCCGGCCGCTGTCCGGCGCGGCCAGGCCGGCGAGCAGCGAGACGAGGGTCGTCTTGCCGGCGCCGGAGTAGCCGACGATGGCGACGAATTCCCCCTCGGACACCTGCAGGTTGACGTGCGACAGCACCTCGACGGTGCGGCCGCCGTTGCGATATCCCTTGGAGACGTCCTGCAATTCGAGACACGCCATGTGAACCTCCTAGGCGCCGCGCAGGCGCGTTTCGATGACGCTCATGATCCGATCGAGCCCGAAGCCGACCACGCCGATGGTGAGGATGCACAGGATGATGTGCTCGTAGATCAGGCTGTTGTATTCCTGCCAGAGGAAGCCGCCGACGCCGGGCGAGCCGGTGAGCATCTCGACGGCGACGATCACCAGCCAGGCGATGCCGAGGCTCAGGCGGAAGCCGGTGAACATGTAGGGCAGCGTCGCCGGCACCAGCACCTTGAAGAAGCGTTTGGCCGGTGACAGCCGCAACACCCGCGCGACGTTGAGGTAGTCCTGCGGGATCGCCCGCACCCCCATCGCCGTGTTGAGCACGGTCGGCCACATCGCGCAGATGGCGATGGTGAACAGCGACGCCGGCTTGGAGTTCTGGAACAGCACCAGACCGAGCGGCAGCCACGCCAGCGGCGAGACCGGGCGCAGGATCTGGATGATCGGGTCGAACGCCTTCCGGAACAGCGACGAGAGACCGAGCAGGAAGCCGAGCGGCGTCCCGAGCAGCAGGGCCAGGGCGTAGCCCTTGGCGACCAGGATCAGCGAATACCACGTGAAGCGCAGGATGCCCTGGTCGAGCTCGCCGCGCTTGGCGAACGGCTCGACGATCAGCGGCCTGCTGACCTCCCAGGTGCGCATCGGCGACGGCAGGTCGGTGCCGCCGAAGCGGCTGACCAGATCCCACAGCACCAGCAGCGCCGCGATGCCCGCGAACGGCAGCAGCGCCGACCCGACGCGGGCGGCGAGGCGCGTCATCCTGCTGCCGAGCGGACCAGCGGCGAGCCGCGCCGGCGCATCCGGCGCGACGTCGACCGAGGCGAGATTGGACATGGTGCTCACCCCTTGAGCCCGTGGACCTTGAAGCCCTTGGCGTAGGCCTCGGCCTTGGTGGGATCGAAGGTGATGCCGTCGAACAGCGTCTCCGGCTTGCTGTCGAGACCGCCGTGCTTGTAGCCGATCTCCTTCATCGCCTCTTCGTAAATGTCGGGACGCATCACCTGCCGGGCGACGGCGGCGTAGTCCGGCGTGCCGATGACCATCCCCCACCGGCGGAACTGGGTCAGCCACCACACCGCGTACTTCGGCTGCGGGTAGTTGCAGTTGCGGCCGCTGAAGATCATGTAGTCGGGGTCCTGCAGCGTGCGTCCGTCGCCGAAGTCGTACTTGCCCTGCAGGCGGCCGAGGATCAGATCCTTGGGACAGTTGATGTAGGTGGGCTGCGACACGATGTCGCACTGCTCCGGCCGGTTCTCCAGCTTGTCGAGCCAGACGCTCGCCTCGTGCAGCGCCTTGAGCACCGCCTTGACCGTCTTCGGATTCCTGTCGGCGAACTCCGCGGTGAACGCGCAGACTTTCTCCGGATGGTTCTTCCACAGCTGCTGGGTGGTGATCGCCGTGTAGCCGATGCCGTCGGCGATGCTGCGGGCATTCCACGGCTCGCCGACGCAGAAGCCGTCCATCTTGCCGACCTTCATGTTGGCCACCATCTGCGCCGGCGGGATGGTGATCAGCGAGACGTCGGTGTCGGGGTGGATGCCGCCGGCGCCGAGCCAGTAGCGCATCCACATCGCGTGCGTCCCCGGCGGGAAGGTCATCGCGAAGGTCAGCGGCGAACCGGCCGCCTTGGCCGCGTCGGCCATCGGCTTGAGCGCCTTCGGGTCGGCCTGGACCTTGCCCTTGAACGCGGCCTTGAGCGTGATCGCCTGGCCGTTGCGGTTCATCAGCCAGGGGATGACCATCGGCTTGCGAGGCGATCCGAGCAGCCCCATGGTCGAGGCGATCGGCATGCCGGTCAGCATGTGGGTCGCCTGGAGATCGCCGGTCGACAGCGAGTCGCGAATCGCCGCCCAGCTGGCGCCCTTGCTGACGGTCGACTCGATGCCGTACTTTTTGAACAGGCCCTTCTCGTGCGCGATCACGATCGGCGAGCAGTCGGTGAGGGCGATCATCCCGAACTTCATCGCCGGCACTTCGGGCGACTCGCTCGCCCACACCCGCCCGGCGGGCAACAGGGCCGCGCCGAGCGCAGCGGTACTGACCTTGACGAATCGACGGCGTGAGTTCACTGGCGCTCCTGACAATCCAGACCTCGTGTGCTTCGCCGGGCCAGCCAGGATGGCGGCCAAAACGGCGTCGCGAGCCTTGCGGCTGCCGCCCGTATTGCAAGGCCACAGCCAGCCACACCCGAGCTTCGACGGCGACCCAGGCAAGTTGTGCATTGACAACGACTTACAGCCCAAAATAACTGGTTTATTGTGGTTACTAAATTGTTGTTTGCATTTGTAAAGTCAACGAAAGAGTCGCTAATTTGCTGGCCAGGCAATCCCTGGTCATTCCGGGACCCACGGGCAATAGCGACAGTAATGTGTCCATATCATCGACCTGGCGACATTAGTGGACGTCCGATCGAGCCACCTGCAAATTGGATCGCTGCCTGCCGCATCGAGAACTTCGCGGTGAATAGCCCCTCGGAAGGCGATTTCAAACATTTCCGTTTGTCTTAACGTACGCAGCAAACAATCACGTCCACTTGTGGGCCCTCCCCGGAGCGCCCGCCAAACCCTCACTTCTGGCCTTTTTCCCAGCAAAACGAAGGCTTTGAGCAATTTGACGGCTGATGTGCCCGGCCGGAGGGCATCTTGCACAGGGACGGTGCGGCATGACCGCACCCGCCGCTGTCGACGTCGTCGAGACGCACTGCCCCTACTGCGCGCTGCAGTGCGGCATCGTCGCGCGCACGTCACCGACGTTGTCGGTGGTGGGCAATCGGGCCTTTCCGGTCAACGCCGGCGCGCTGTGCGCCAAGGGCTGGAACGCCGCGGCGGTGGTCGATCATCCGGAGCGGCTGCGTGAGCCGCTGGCCCGCGACCGGGCTGGCCGACTGGTGCCGGTCGGCTGGCGCTACGCCCTCGATCGCATCGCGCTCGGCATCCGCGACACGATCCGCACGCATGGCGCCGATGCCGTCGGCATCCTCGGCAGCGGGGCGCTGACCAACGAGAAGGCCTACCTCCTCGGCAAGTTCGCCCGCGTCGCCGTCGGCACCGCCAACATCGACTACAACGGCCGTTACTGCATGTCGTCGGGCGCCGCGGCCTCGAACAAGGCCTTCGGGCTCGACCGCGGGCTGCCCTTCCCCCTCGAGGATCTCGAGCACGCCGACGTCGTGTTGCTGGCCGGCAGCAATCCGGCCGAGACCATGCCGCCGTTCGTGCGCTACCTCGAGACGCTGAAAGGGCGGGGCGGGGCGCTCGTCGTCATCGATCCGCGCCGGTCGGCGACAGCCCAGCTGGCCACGATCCACCTGCAGCCGATGCCGGGCACCGACACCGCCCTCGCCAACGGCCTGCTGCACGTCCTGCTGCGCGATGGCCTGGCCAACCAGCCCTACATCGAGCGGCGCACCGAAGGCTTCGCCAAGGTCCGCGCCGTCGCCGCCGGCTACTGGCCCGAGCTCGTCGAGCGCATCACCGGCGTCCCCGAGAAGAAGCTGGTCGAAGCGGCGCGCCTGCTCGGCACGTCGGCGCGCGGCTTCGTGCTGACCGGGCGGGGTCCCGAGCAGCAGGCGCAGGGCGTCGCCAACACGCTCTCCTACATCAACATCGCCCTGGTCTGCGGCTTCCCCGGCACGGAAGGCAGCGGCTTCGGCATCCTCACCGGGCAGGGCAACGGCCAGGGTGGCCGCGAGCACGGCCAGAAAGCCGACCAGCTCCCCGGCTATCGCTCGATCACCGACCCGGCGGCTCGCCGGGCCGTCGCCGGCGTCTGGCGCGTCTCGCCCGATTCGATTCCTGGCCCCGGCAAGTCGGCCTACGAGCTGCTCCAGAGCTGCGGCACCGAAGGCGGCGTCCGCGCCCTCTTCGTGATGGGCTTCAACGCGGTGGTCTCGTCGCCGTCGGCCAACGAGGTCGCGACGCGCCTGGCGTCCCTCGACTTCCTCGCCGTCTCCGACTTCTTCCTCTCCGAGACGGCCAAGATGGCCGACGTCGTCCTGCCGTCCGCGCAGTGGGCGGAAGAGGACGGCACGATGACCAACCTCGAAGGTCGCGTCATCCGCCGCAAGCGCGCCGTCGCGGCGCCGCTCGGCGTCGCCTCGGACATCGGCGTCATCGTCGGCCTGGCCGAACGGCTCGGCAAGCGCAAGTGGTTCGCCTACGACACGCCGGAAGACGTGTTCAACGAGCTGGCCCGCGCCACCAAGGGCGCGCCGGCCGACTACTCGGGCATCACCTACGCCAAGATCGAAGCCCAGCGCGGCGTCTTCTGGCCGTGCCCGTCGGCCGAGCACACCGGCACGCCGCGGCTGTTCCTCGACGCCTTCGCCACGCCGTCCGGCAAGGCGCGCTTCCACGCCGTGAAGCACAAGCTGCCGGCCGAAGCGCCGGACAAGGAATACCCGCTCTACCTCACCACCGGCCGCGTGCTCGCCCAGTACCAGTCGGGCACGATGACGCGCCGGGTGGCGGCGCTGAACGCCATGTCGGGCACGGCCGTCGCCGAGCTGCACCCGCAGACGGCGGCGCGGCTGAAGATCACCGACGGCGGCCGCCTGACGGTGAAGACCCGCCGCGGCTCGGTCGAGGTCACCGCCAAGGTGACCCGCGACATCCGGCCCGACACCGTCTTCATGCCCTTCCATTGGCCCGACGAGCAGTCGGCCAACCGGCTCACCAACGACGCGCTCGATCCGATCAGCCGCATGCCGGAGTTCAAGGTCTGCGCCGCGCGCGTCGACCCCCTCGTGAAAGACAGCACCAAGGCCCCCGGTTCCACGGACCTTGGCCCCGTTCTCAGGGATCTCAGCAAGGACACACGCTCATGACGTCACCTCATCGTCTCGTGGTCATCGGCAACGGCATGGCGGGCGCCCGCCTCGTCGAAGACGTGCTCGCCCGCGCCAACGGCGATCGCTTCCAGGTCACCATGTTCGGCGACGAGCCGTACGGCAACTACAACCGCATCCTGCTCTCGGGTGTCCTCGCCGGCACCCAGCAGCCGGACGACATCTTCATCAACCCGCTCGACTGGTACACCGACAACAACGTGACGCTGCACGCCGGCATCGGTGCGGCCCGCATCGACCGCGAGGCGAAGGTGGTCTACGGCTCGGACGGTCGCGCCGAGCCCTACGACACCCTGGTCATCGCCACCGGCTCGGTGCCGTTCGTGCCGCCCTTCGAGAACCTGGCGCCGACCGAGCCTGCGCACGGCCCCGGTCCCTACAAGGACGGCGTCTACGTGTTCCGGACGCTCGAAGACTGCGAGCGCATGCTGGCGCGAGCGGCCGACGTCAAGTCGGCGGCGGTCATCGGCGGCGGTCTCCTCGGCCTCGAAGCGGCGCGCGGCCTGTCCGGGCGCGGTCTCGAGGTCAACGTGGTCCACTTGATGGAACACCTGATGGAGATGCAGCTCGATCGCGACGCCGGGCTGATGCTGCAGAAGTCGATGGAGTCGCTGGGGGTCAAAGTACACCTGGGGAAAGCGACCACCGGCCTCCTGGGCAACGGATCCGTCACCGGCCTGCAGTTCAAGGACGGCTCGACGCTCGACTGCGACCTGCTCGTCGTCGCCGCCGGCATCCGCCCGAACGTAGCGTTGGCCAGGTCCGCCGGGCTCGAGATCAAGCGGGGCATCGTCGTCAGCGACGGCATGGCCACGTCGGATCCATCCATCTGCGCCGTCGGCGAATGCGCCGAGCACCGCGGCCTGGTCTACGGCCTGGTCGCGCCGCTGTGGGAACAGACGGCGGTGCTGGCCGACCGGATCAGCGGTCGCGTGGAGGACAAGGTCTACGAAGGCTCGCGGACGTCCACCAAACTGAAGGTGATGGGCGTCGACCTCGCCGTCATGGGCGAGAAGCAGAGCCGCGACGCCGACGACGAGGTCGTCACCTACGCCGAGCCCGGCCGCGGCGTCTACCACAAGCTGATCGTCCGCGACGGCAAGCTCGTCGGCGCCATCCTGCTCGGCGACACCAGCGCCGCCCCGGCGCTGCAGCAGCTCTTCGACCGCAGCACGTCGCTGCCCGAGTCGCGCGCCTCGCTGCTGTTCCCGATGGGCGACGCGCCGGCGCAGCTGTCCGCCGCCGACATGCCCGACGACGCCCAGATCTGCAACTGCAACGGCGTCTCGAAGGGGGCCATCGTCGGCGCCCTGCGCAACGGCTGCAAGACCTTCAAGGCGGTCTGCGACGCGACCCGCGCCGGCACCGGCTGCGGCTCGTGCAAGGTGCAGGTCAAGGCGATCGTCGAGGCCGTGGCCGGCGACAACCTGCAGGACGATCCGGCGGCGCACTACTACGTGCCGGGCGTGGCGATGGCCAAGCGCGAGCTGATCGGCGCCATCAAGGACATGAACCTGCGCAGCGTCTCGCAGGTGTTCGACGTGCTTGCCGCCGGCCGCGAGGACCCAGGCAGCAAGGCCGGCCTGGCCTCGCTGCTGAAGACGATGTGGGGCAACGACGTCGTCGAGGAGCGCGACGCCCGCTTCATCAATGACCGCGTCCACGCCAACATCCAGAAGGATCGGACCTACAGCGTCGTGCCGCGCATCTTCGGCGGCGTGACCAGCGCCGCCGACCTCCGCAAGATCGCCGACGTCGCCGACAAGTACAACGTCCGCATGGTGAAGATCACCGGCGGCCAGCGCATCGACCTGCTCGGGCTGACGCGCGAGCAGCTGCCCGAGGTCTGGAAGGACCTCGGCATGCCCTCGGGCCACGCCTACACGAAGGCCTTCCGCACCTGCAAGACGTGCGTCGGCACCGAGTTCTGCCGCTTCGGCGTCGGCGACTCGACCGCCCTGGGCATCGCCATCGAAAAGCGTTTCCAGGGCCTCGAGTCGCCCGCCAAGATGAAGCTGGCGACGGCCGGTTGCCCGCGCAACTGCTCCGAAGCCACGGTCAAGGACATCGGCGCGGTCGCCATCGAAGGCGGACGCTGGGAGATCTACATCGGCGGCGCGGCCGGCGCGCACGTCCGCAAGGGCGACCTGCTGACCACCGTCGACAGCCAGGACGAGGTCATCACGCTGACCGGCCGCTTCATGCAGTGGTACCGCGAGGAAGCCAAGTACCTCGAGCGCACCTACGACTTCGTGCCGCGGATGGGGCTCGAGCGCGTCCGCGCGGTGATCGTCGACGACGCCGAGGGCATTGCGGCCCGGCTCGACGCCGACATGCAGACGACGGTCGACAGCTTCGTCGATCCATGGCTCGAGGCGCACGCGCCGGTGCACCCGTCGCAGTTCAGCCAGGTCCTGGAGCCTGCCGCGGTGCCGGTCGCCGTCGAGGTGCGCGCCAGCCGCGCCGAAGCGCTGGCTTTCCGCGGCGCGGAGGCGGGGCGATGAGCGCAGTCGTCGGCACGCACGCCGCGCACCAGGTGAACCTGGGATCGCTCGATCGGATCCCGGTCGGCGAAGGTCGGACGTTCGCCATCGACGACCTCGAGATCGCCGTGTTCCGGCCGCGATCGGGTGAAGTGTTCGCCACGCAGGCCTCGTGCCCGCACGCCAACGGCCCGCTCGCCGACGGCTTCGTCGGCAACGGCAAGGTCGTCTGCCCGTTCCACGCGTATCGCTTCGATCTGGCGACGGGCTGCCCCGAGGGCAATTCGTGCGCTCCGCTGACCACGTATCCGGCCGGCGTGACGAGCGCCGGGGACGTGGTCGTCACGCTCGGAGGACGGTGAAAACCATGGGAGCGCCGATGCCCGATCCGGTTACCAACCCGGTCACCACCAGCACCCGGCGCGCCGCGCCGGCGCTCGAAGGGCGCACCATCGGCGTGCTCGAAGCGCGCATGGCCGACACCATCGCCACGCTGTTCGAGCGTGAAGGGGCGGCGGTGGTGCGGGCTCCCGCCCTCGCCGAAGCCGTCGTCGACGCCACCGCCGAGATCAAGGCGTGGGTCGAGACGCTGGTCGAGGATCGCTACGACATCGTCGTCTTCCTGACCGGCGTCGGCGTCACCCGGCTGCTCGACGAAATCGAGCGGCTCGGACATCTGGACGCCGTCCGTGCCGCGCTCGGTCGCACCACCGTCGTCGCCCGTGGCCCGAAGCCGTCGGCGGCGCTCGGGCGGCGCCGCATCGGCGTCAGCGTGGCCGTCGCCGAGCCGTGGACGACGCAGGCCTGCGTCGACGCCCTGCGCAGCCTGCCCCTCGCCGGCAAGCGCGTCGCTCTCGTCCACTTCGGCGAGCGCAGCACCGTGCTGGCCGAGGCCATCCAGGAGGGCGGCGCCGTCCTCGACGAACTGTGCATCTACGAATGGCGCCTGCCCGATGACCTCGGCCCGCTCGACAAGCTGGTCGGGCTGACCATCGACGGACGCGTCGACGCCGTCGTTTTCACCAGTCAGGTGCAGGTGCGGCACTTCCTCGAAGTGGCCGCGCGCTCCGAGCGCGAGGCCCCGCTCATCGAGGCCCTCAACGCCTGGACGGTCACCGCGTCGATCGGCCCGACCTGCTCGGCCGCCCTCGTCGCCCGCGGCATCACCCCGCGCATCGAGCCGGCGCGGCCCAAGCTCGGGCCGCTCGTCGAGCGCGTCGTGCAGTACCTCGCCGTCGAAAGCGGCGCCCGGTAGACGGCCGCCCGTTCACACGCTCAACACACGCCAGGACCAGGATTGATTCAGTCGACCATGATGACCACCGAACCGCGCGGACACACGCCGACGCTGGCAGCCTGCTTCGTCCACTTCGACGTCTCGTTCATGCTGTGGGTGCTGCTCGGCGCCCTGGGCGTCTACATCGCCGAGGGGTTGAAGCTCGGGCCATCGGAGAAGGCCATGGTGGTGGCCATCCCGATCCTGAGCGGCTCGCTGCTGCGGGTTCCGCTCGGGCTGTTGAGCGACCGCTTCGGCGGCAAGAAGGTCGGCACGATCATGCTGATCTGCCTCTACGGGCCGCTCACGCTGGGCTGGCTGGCGGGCGATAGCCTCAACGATCTGATGGCCATCGGCGCCCTCCTCGGCGTGGCCGGCGCGTCCTTCGCGGTAGCGCTCCCGCTCGCCAGCCGCTGGTATCCGCCCGAGAAGCAGGGCCTGGCGATGGGCATCGCCGCCGCCGGCAACAGCGGCACGGTGGTGACCAACCTGATCGCGCCGCGGCTGGCCGCCTCGATCGGCTGGCAGGGGGTCATGGCCGTGGCCATGATTCCGCTGACCATCGCGCTCATCGTGTTCGTGCTGCTGGCCAAGGAAAGCCCGCGGCGCGGGCCGCGACCGACGATGGCGCAGTACATGCGATCGCTCAGGGAACGCGACCTGTGGTCGTTCTGCCTGCTCTACTCGGTGACCTTCGGCGGCTACGTCGGCCTCGGCAGCTTCCTGCCGCTGATGCTTCGCGACCAGTACCAGGTGACGCCGGTCACCGCCGGCCTGCTCACGGCGCTGGTGGCGTTCGTCGGCAGCGTCTCGCGGCCGATCGGCGGCATCGTCGCCGACAGGGTCGGCGGCGCACCGCTGCTGTCGATGCTGCTCGGCGTGATCGCCGTCGCTTACGCCACCTGCGCCACGCTGCCGACGCTGCCGGTCATCGTCGTGGTGCTGGCGGTGCTGATGCTGTGCCTCGGCCTCGGCAACGGGGCCGTGTTCCAGATGGTGCCGCAGCGCTTCGCCCGCGAGATCGGCCTTGTCACCGGTGTCGTCGGCGCCATCGGCGGCATCGGCGGCTTCATCCTGCCGAACGTCCTCGGCCAGGCCCGGGCCGCCACCGGATCGTTCTCGTCGGGCTTCGCGATCCTGACGGCGCTCGCCGCCGGCGCGGTGCTGCTGCTGCGGATACTGATGGCGTCAGCCGAAGGCTGGCGCGGCTCCTGGCGCGAAGCCGACGTCGAAGCTGACGCAGCCTAGTAGAGGTCGCCGGCGGCCTTCGTCGACCAGTCGCAGAGGCGCTTGCGATCCGCGTCGGTGAGCTTGGCCTCGCTGTGGATCCAGGTGTACTGCGGAATGGGCATGTGCCCCTTCTTCACCTCGTCGCAGATCGCGTCGAGCAGGTCACCGGCTTCCTCGGGCCCGGCCGGCCAGTCGGAGAAGTTCATGCTGCCGCGGCCGTCGTTGACGTGACCGATCACGTTCCACGAGATCGGCGCCACGTTGGAGTACCACGGCCACACCGTAGTGTGCGAATGGCAGTTGCTGCAGGACCGGTCGAGTGTCGCCTTGACGTCGGCCGGCACGGCCAGCCTCTTGGTCAGCGCCTTGGCCGGATCGCTCACCGGGTTGGTGCGAGCGGGCCGGACGAACTGGATGCCGACGAAGATGACCAGGGCAACGAGAATCAGGCGTTTGAAGAGGCGTCCCACAAGTACTCCCGCGCCATTCTACTAACCGCCGCTCACGGACGTGTCGTCTGCGGTGGCTTCTGAGCGAAACCGCCGCCCGCGCGACGCCGCGGCCGCCACACGAACGCCGAGGCCGCCAGGCCCGGAGGCGTCGTGAGGTTGACGGCGCGGCTACGCGCCGTCAACAAACAAAAACGGCCGGCGAACCCGCCCCCGCGAGCCCGCCGGCCTCTCGTGCGCGGTCCGTCCAGCCTCGCGGCTAGAAGAACTTGCGCGAGATGTTGAAGCCCATGTACCAGTTGGTGCCGCCGTCGGCGCTCGGTTCGCCACCGCGGGCGATCTGCGCCATCGTCAGGCCGAACGTGTTCGAGAACACCAGCTGGAAGGCGTGCCCGCCGGCTCGCTTCTCGAGCGCGAAGCTGGCCGCTGTCTTCTTCGGGTCGTAGCCGCTGACCCGCGGCACGATCTCGCCGACCACGTAGACGGTCGGCCGGATGCGGATACGGCCGCCGATCCCGAGCAGGAACGTGTCGTTGTCCTCGACCAGCTCGGACGGCTTGTCGTTGGTGTTGTTGACGTAGATCGGCTCGAGATAGAACGCGCCGTGCTCCCCGAACTCGCGCGTCACGATCAGGCCGACCGCCGGCGAGTAGCTGTCGCGGAAGTTGTTGGTGCCGTCGACCGAGGCGTAGGCGGCGAGCCCGACCGGGAACGACGTGGACTGCTGCTTCAGGTCGTACTGCCCGGAGAACTGGATCGTCCGGTCGTTGGTGCGGTAGACCACGACCTGGCCGCCGTCGACGATCCCGATGCGGAACTCCATGCCGATCACGGCGCCCGAGTCGAGGCCGAAGGCGTCCGCGGCAAGGTTGCCCAGGTCACCGTCGCCGAGCGGCCGGGTGAAGCGGTGCGTGACCCGGAAGGCGCTCTTCCACTTGGGCATCCGCAGGCCGGTCGGCAGGTTGATGAGCGTGAAGTCCGGCTGCGAGCGGTTCAGGACGGCGTCGTCCTTTTCCTCTTCGGCGGGAGCGGGCGCGGCTTCGGCCTGCGGCGTAGCCGGAGCCGCGCCAGTCGCCGGAGCCGTGGCGGTGGCCTGTGGCGCCGGAGGCACGGGCGTCGTCTGGGCGCTGGCGATCGAGCCCCAGGTAAAGGCCGCGAGCACGAACGCGGTCGAAAGATGGCGAGTCACGATGGGGCTCCTAGCCTAGGTCTAGTTGTTGGGCGCGCCGAGCTCGATCCAGCGCTTGATCACGAGAATCTGTCCATCCGTGAGGAACGGCGGTCCGTTCCGAGGCATGCGCACGCCCACGATGCCGGGTCGGCCCTCGAGCTTGTGAATCAGATAGCTGTTCTCGGGATCGCCTGGCGCCACGCGGATCGCGCCGGCCTTGGCGACCGATGGCGTCCCGACCAGCGCGGCGAAGGCATTGCCCTCGGTGAGGTTCACCCCGCCAGCCGGATTGCGGCCGACGTTGGTGTGGCACGTCGTGCACCCCTGCGAAAAGATCTCGCTCTGGATGCTGGCGAGGGTCGGTGTCAGGTTCGGCGTCGGGCCAGTGAGGTCGGAGAGCTTCTCGTCGCAGGCGCCCATGGCAACGCCGGCGACAGCGACGAACAGGCCCCAGCGCAGGGACCGGAAAAGTGTCGTGGACAAGGTTCGGAGTCCTCCCACCGGTCGCTAGAGCAAACCGGCGGCCACGACGCCAGCCCGTGGAACCACTGGAAATACGGGCGTTTTCCGAGCGAGGCGACCCTGGACGCTTACGTGGACCGAAAGCGCTTACGCGCGCCGTAAGTCCTGGGCCGACGAAGGCGCTGGCCGGTCAGTCGATGTGGTGCTTGGCCAGGTAGTAGCTCATCGCCCGCTGCGAAATGCCCATCAGCTCGGCGGCGTCCTTCTTGACGCCCTTCGACGTGTCGAGCGCCTTGCGGACGGTTTCCTTCTCGGTCCACTCGAGGTTCTGCCGCAGGTTGAGCGACGGGACGCTGGCCGAAGCGCTGGTCGACACCCCGCCGGGCACGGTCAGGGTCAGCGCCGTCAGGGTCGATCCCGGCGAGAGCACCACGGCGCGCTCGATGGTGTTCTCGAGCTCGCGGACGTTGCCGGGCCAGTCGTAGGCCTGCAGGCGGGGCATGACGCCGTCCTCGATGCGCTCGATGGGCTTGCCGGCCCGCTGCGCGTGCTTGTGGACGAAGTGCTCGATCAGCACCGGGATGTCCTCGCGCCGCTCACGCAGCGGCGGCAGCGTGATCGGGATCACGTTCAGGCGGTAATAGAGATCTTCCTGGAACCGGCCTTCGCTGGCCATCTGCCGCAGGTCGCGGTTGGTGGCGGCGATGACGCGGACGTCGACCTTCTGCGTCCGCTCCGACCCGAGCGGCTCGAACTCGCGCTCCTGCAGCACGCGCAGCAGCTTGGCCTGCAGCGCCTGGCTCATCGTGGCGATCTCGTCGAGGAAGATCGAGCCGCCGTCGGCCAGCGCGAAGCGGCCCTTCTTGTTGGCGACGGCGCCGGTGAAGGCGCCCTTGACGTGCCCGAACAGCTCCGACTCGAGCAGGCTCTCGGGGATCGCCGCGCAGTTGATCTTGATCAGCGGCCGCTCGCGCTCGGCGCTCCGGGCGTGGATGGCGCGGGCGATCAGCTCCTTGCCGGTGCCGGTCTCGCCGGTGATGAGCGTGGTGCTCTTGGTCTGCGCGACCAGGCCGGCGGTCCGCACCGCCTCCTGCATCAGCTTGCTGCGTCCGACGATGCCGTAGTGATCGTAGTCCTCGTCGAGCTCGGCCAGGAGGTAGCCGTGCTGGCCGCGCAGGCGCTGGTGATCGAGCGCACGTTCGACCACCACCACCAGCTCGTCGATCTCGAACGGCTTCTGCAGGTAGTCGAGGGCGCCGAGCTTCATCGCCGCCAGGGCGCTCTCGACCGTCGCGTGCGCCGTCATCATCAGGATCTGCGGCCGCTCGCTCTCCGGCATCGTCGACGTGATGTCGCGGATCAGGTCGAGCCCGGTCACCTCGGGCATCTGGTTGTCGACCAGCAGCACGTCGAAGATGCGCTCGCCGAGGATCTGGCGGGCCGCCTTGGCGCTGTCGACAGCGACGACGTCGTGGCCTTCCTCGACCAGGGCCTTGGCCAGCAGCTGGCGGATCTTCGACTCGTCGTCGACGATGAGCACGGAACCGGGAGAGCGCAAGGGAGTCATGAGCACCCTGGGGGCAGCGGGTCAGACCTGCCGCGCCGAAGCCGAAGGAGAGGTCGGATCCGGCGAAGGCGGGGCCGGTCGTGAACGCGGAAGGGTCAGGCGGATCGTCGTGCCGGCACCGGGCTGGCTGTCCACATCGATGCGGCCGCCGAGTCCGTCGACGATGTTCTTGGCAATGGCCAGGCCGATGCCCGACCCGCGCCGCTTGGTGGTGAAGAACGGTTCGAACATGCGCGCGACTTCGACGTCGGACATGCCGACGCCACGATCGGCGACGGCGATCTCGACGTGGTCGGCGTCGATCAGGCGGGCCCGTACGTGGACGGCTGGCACCCGCATCGGTGCCCCGGCATCGTCGGCGGTCGCCGGCGCGACGGCGACGGCAACGGCGTCGGCACGCCGCGCCAGCACGGCATCGCGGGCGTTGGTCACCAGGTTGATCACGACCTGGCGCAGGCGATCGCCGTCGGTCGTCGCCGTGACGCCCTCGACCGCCTCGACGACCACGTCGGGCGGGCCGCCCTGGCTCGCCACCACCGCCTGCGCGGCGTCACGGACCAGCCGATCGATCTCGACCGCGTCGTAGGTCAGCGCGATCGGCTTGGCGTAGTCGAGGACGTCGTTGACGACCCGGTTCAGTCGGGTCACCTCGCCCTCGATGTCGGCGGCGACGCCGGCGACCTCCTCGGGCGTGGCGACGCCCCGGCGCAGCGCTCGCAGCGACCCTTTGATGATCATCAGCGGGTTGCGGATCTCGTGCGCGATCACGGTGGAGAGGCGACCGAGCGAGGACAGGCGCTCGCGCTGCGCCGCTTCGCGCTGAAAGCGATCGAGCGAGCCGGCCAGCGTGTGGAACGTACCGGTGAGGAGCCGGGCGTCCTCGTCGTCCCACGGGGTCGGCTTGGGCGGCTCGGCCGGCGCCGTCAGCACACCAGTCGTGGCCATCTCTCGCATCGTGGCCGTCAGCGCGCGGATCGGCCGCGTCACAGTGCGCGCCACCGCGAAGCTGAGGAGGGTCGCGACGAGCACCGCCACCGCCGTCGTCGCGCCGAGCGCTGAATGCAGGTTGCGCAGGAACGCGAGGTGCGCCGTCCGCGATCGCGCGACGATGGCCAGCGGGCCACCAGCGCCGGGTCCGGGCCGGGTGCGCAGCGTGCCCGGTGCCTCGATCACCAGCCGCCGCCGCACCGCTTCGTACTCCTCGCCGTTGACCGTCGCGCGCATCACCCGGCCGTCGTCTGGCACGGCCAGCAGCGCGGCCGTGACGTTGGCCGGCAGCGTCGAGCCGCGCGGCTGCCCCCCGTCGACGAACACGACGTCGCTGCGGGTGATGGTCTTGATGCGATCGGCGAGCGAGCGATCGAGGCGCAGGCCGGCGGTCAGCGTACCGAGCACCTCGGGCTGGGCCGGATCGATGAAGATCGGCACCGAGACGACCTGGAGCAGGCCGCTGCCTTGCGACCACACGTCGACCGCCGATCGACCGGCCATCGCCGCCTTGACGATCCGCTGATTGGTGATCTGCTCGGGCGTCAGCCCAGGTTCGCCGACGATCGCCAGGACCGTGCCGTTGCGGTGGGTCACCACGAAAAGATCGGCCTGGACGGCCTCCAGGTACTCCGCTGCCAGCGGTGCCACGGTTGGGCCGTGTTTCGTGTCCACGGCCGCCTTCAAGACCGACACGTCGGCGACGATGCGCGCTTCGGTCAGCAGCGCGGTGAAGAACAGCGACTGAAACTGCGTGACCAGCTCGCCGGCCTCGATCAGGCTCTCCTCGAGCTCGGCCTCGGCCTGCCGGGTGACGACGACGTTGACCAGGTAGAGCGCCGTGCCGATCGACAGCACGGCGAGGAGCGCGCTCGCCAGGAAGATCCGGTTCGAGAGCGACGACAGCATCGTCCTGCTCGTCGCCCCTACTTGGGCGCCGGCGCCGCGGCGATGGCGAGATTCACCTCGACCTCACCGCCGTCGGGGACGATGACCTGGCGCGTCTCCGGCTCGATGGTCTCGTTCCACAGGACGAGGGCATGCGTGCCGGCCGGGACACCGTCGATGCGGTAGCGCCCCTGCCCGTCGGTGACGTCGAAGTAGGGATGCGCGAACACGAAGACGAACGCGCTCATGTGCGCGTGGATGTCACAGAAGACGCGGACCACGCCGGGCTTGTCGAACCGTACCGCCTTCGACTTGCCGGTGGCGTAGCGGCCCAGGTCGAAAGATTTGACGTCCGAGAGCGAGAACACGTTGTGGAAGAACGGGTCGCCGTTGGGGAAGTCGACCGTGCCGCCGACGCCGATGGCGACGATGTGCGGCACGAAGCGCTGGCCGCGCTGATCGAGCCGCGCCTTGCGCTCGACGAACTCGCCGGCCATCCCGCGGGGCATGTTGTCGAGGTAGACGACGCTGGTCTGGCGATCGAGGGCGTCCTGCTGGCGATCCGCGGCCGACGTGCCGCCCGGCCGGCTGACCGACGGCCGGCGGCCCGCGGAACTCGCCGGCATCGTCACCGTGCCGCGGATCGTGCCGGTCGCGACCACCCGCGGCACCGCGGCGTGCACGAGGCCGAGGCTGGCGACCGCCAGGGCCAGGGCGATGACGAGGAAGGACGGACGGCCGGAGACGGGCATCGTCATCAGAACCAGTAGAGGAGCTGGGCGCCGACCAGGCCGATCGACTGCTCGCGTCCGCCGTCCCGCCAGTTGTACTGATAGCCGGCCTTGAGTCGGACATTGCGCCGCACCAGGTAACCGACCGCGCCTTCCAGGCGGAGGACGTTGGCGTCCCAGGTGCGAATGGCGGCGTTCGCTGCGGTCACCCGCGAGAAGCCCAGCCGGTCGCCACGCAACGCCATCGACCAGCGCGGCGAGAGTGCGATGCGCGTCTCGATCGAACTGCCCAGGGCGTCGAGCTGAAGGGTCGGGTCGCCGTTCTGAAACGGCACGTCCCAGCGGCTCGCCACTACCTCGCCGCGGACGACGACGTGCCCGAGCGAATATTCAGCGTCGAGACCGAGCGCCTCCTGGCGGTGGGTCGCCGACCGGGCCGGCTCGGGCAGCCAGCCGACGGTGCCGTACTCGGTCGTCTCGCCTGGATCGGACAGGTATTCGCCCCGCGAGCCCGAGACGCCGACGCTGAAACTGGCCGTCGGTGTCACGCCCACCCGGCCGGAAATCTGCTTGCCGTCGTTGTCGTCGTCGGTGCGGGGCGACGACAGCGTGCCCATCGTGACTGCCACCCCGGCCTGCACCTTGCTGCCGTCCCACTGCGCCGAGACGCCAGTGTCCCAGCGCCGGGCCGAGACCAGGGGCAGGCCCTGCGGGCCGACCGTGGCGGTGGCGCGGGGGTACCGCACCGCCCAGCCGCCGCCGCGATTGAGGGTCAACTCACGACGGCTCGGCGGCGGCTCGGACCGCATCGTGGTCGAGTAGCCGTAGGCCAGCGGGAGGCCGATGAGGGCGTTCACCTCGCCGTAGTCGCGGCGGGCGAACGCGCCGAAGGCCGGCGGGATCCGTCCGGCCAGGATCGTGAACGGCGTGTCCGCGGCCGGCCGGACGCGCACGTAGAGCGCGTACGGATAGAAGACGTGCCGGTCGCTCGGGTCCGGATCGCGGCCGCGCAGCGACACCTCGTCGAGCACCTGGCCGACGAACGCGATGCGGTCGGTGGCCCGGAACTCGGCCGAGAGCGACAGCGACAGCACGTTGAACGCGTCGTGCGAGTAGTCGAACAGGTTGAAATAGCCCACGTCCGCCGAGCCGAACGACAGCGCCACGTCGCCGCTCACGACGACCCGCCCGTCGCCGAAGGTGATCGGGCGGGACGGCAGGAGATCGGCGCCGGCCCGTGCCGCCGGCAGCGCCAGCCACACCAGTGCCGTCGCCGTGAGCAGCCGCAAGGTGCGCATAGCCGGGGCGCGAACGCGCTACTTCGCCGCTTCGATCACGCCGCACGCCTGGCGCGCGCCGGCGTTGCCCGTGGGCTGCGTCGTGAAGTCGTCGGCCTTCTCGTGGATGATGACGGCCTTGCCGACGATGCTGTCCGCGCCGCTAAGGGAGAGCGTCGCGTCGACGAAGTCGACACGGGCCAGCCCATACGGATCCGCCTTCAGGTTGCCCAGGTCGCCGGCATGTCGGGCTGCCGCCTCGCGGGCCGCGTGCGGCTTGGTGGCGGGATTGAAGTGGCCGCCCGCCGAGGTGCCGTCCGGCGCCGAGCAGTCGCCCTTCTCGTGCACATGGAAGCCGTGCTCGCCGAAGACCAGACCGCTGAACGTCCCGACGACGTGGACGCCGCCCGATTCGGCGGTGAACGTGACCTCGCCGCGCGCGGTCTGATTCGCGGTCGGTGCCAGCTTCACCGTGGCCTTGGCGGCCGCGGCCGTCGCGGCCTTGCCGGCCGGAGGTGCTTGCGCCGACAGTCCGAGGCTGCCGGCCCCGATGACGAGGACTCCCACCAGTACCTGCTTCATGGTCGATCGTCTCCCCTGGGGCGGCCGATTGGTCGCCCACTCGCACAGATGTTAACGCCTTTGCTGGTTTTGGCGGCGCTGGGCGCGCCGCGGCGCCTCACGCGGCCGGCAGCGACCAGTTAACATGCCGCCATGTTGCTGCGCTCGCGTGCCCGTGCGGCCGCGCTGGTCACGGCCGCCGTCGTCGGCATCGCGACCAGCCAGCTGGACGCTCAGTCCTCCGGCCGCTCTCGGGGTATCACCACCCCCAAGGCTCAGTTCGGCTTCGACATCGGCGCCGACTACCAGCTGGCCACTTACCGCCAGCTGGCCGACTACTGGCGGAAGCTCGACGCCGAATCGGATCGGCTGTCGCTGGTCGACATCGGTAAGACGGCCGAGGGCCGCCCGCAGCTGATGGCCATCGTCACGGCGCCGGAGAACCACAAGAAGCTCGGGCGCTACCAGGAGATCGTCCGGCGCCTGACCCTGGCCGAGGGGCTGACCGACGCGCAAGCCAGGGCGCTCGCCATCGAGGGCAAGGCGGTCGTGTGGATCGACGGCGGCCTGCACGCCAACGAGGTGCTGGGCGCCCAGCAGCTCATCGAGACCAGCTATCGGCTCGTCAGCGGCCAGGATGACGAAACGCGGCGGATCCTGCGCGACGTGGTCATCCTCATGGTCCACGCCAACCCCGACGGCCACGACCTGGTCGCCGAGTGGTACCTCCGCGAACCCGAGTTGCGCCGCCGCTCGATGGCTGGCCTGCCGCGGCTGTACCAGAAGTACATCGGCCACGACAACAACCGCGACTCGTACATGTCGACGCAGCCGGAGAGCACGAACATGAACCGCGTGCTCTACCGCGAGTGGTTCCCGCAGATCCTCTACAACCACCACCAGACCGGCCCGTCCGGCACGGTGCTGTTCGCGCCGCCGTTCCGCGATCCGTTCAACTACGTCTTCGACCCGCTGGTGCCGCTCGGCATCGACCTGGTCGGCGCGGCGATGCACCAGCGCTTCGTCGCCGAGAACAAGCCCGGCGCGACCATGCGCCGCGGCGCCAACTACTCGACGTGGTGGAACGGCGGGCTGCGCACCACCGCCTACTACCACAACATGATCGGGCTCCTCACCGAGGCGATCGGCCACCCGACGCCGATGGAGATCCCGTTCGTGCCGTCGCGGGCCATCGCCAGCGGCGATCTGCCGTTCCCGATCGCCCCGCAGACGTGGCACTTCCGCCAGTCGATCGAATACGAGGTCACCGCCAACATGGCGGTGCTCGACGTGGCGTCACGGTATCGCGAGACGTTCCTCTACAACGCCTACCTGATGGGCAAGCGCTCGATCGAGCGCGGCAGCACCGATACCTGGACGGTGACGCCGCGGCGGATCGATCGGCTCCGTCAGCGTCTCGGCGAACGCGACGGCGGCGTGTCGCCGGCGACGACGATGGGCGGCCGCCTGAGCGAGGTGCCGGCGTCCTTCGCCAGCCTGCTCCGCGAGCCGGCCGACCGTGATCCGCGCGGCTACATCCTGTCGGCGGCGCAGCGCGACTTCCCCACCGCCATCAAGTTCGCCAACACGCTGATGAAGACCGGCGTGACCGTCCATCGGGCCACCGCCGGCTTCACCGTCAACGGCCAGACCTACCCGGCCGGATCGATCGTCGTGAAGACGGCGCAGGCGTTCCGGCCGCACGTCCTCGACATGTTCGAGCCGCAGGATCACCCGCACGACGTCGCCTATCCGGGTGGCCCGCCGATCCCGCCCTACGACAGCGCCGGCTGGACGCTCGCCTTCCAGATGGGCCTGGAATTCGATCGCGTCCTCGATGCCTTCGACGGCCCGTTCGAGCGGCTCACCACCTTCATCGAACCGAAGGCGACCGTCGCGCCGCTGGCGAACGCGGCCGGCTACCTGCTGTCGGCGGCCGAGAACGACGCGGCCCGGACGGTGAACCGCCTGCTCGCCGCTGGAGCCACCGTGGCGCGCTATCCGCAGCACCCGGCCGGCCCCGGCACGTGGTTCGTCGAGGGCGCGGCCGCGACCGGGGTGGTGACGCGGGCGGCCGCGGAGCTCGGCGTCACGGTGACGCCGGTCGCGGCGAAACCAGCCGGCGACAGCGTCCCCATCCGCAAGGCGCGCATCGGCCTGGTCGACGAGTACGGCGGCTCGATTCCGTCCGGCTGGATCCGCTGGCTGCTCGAGCAGTACGAGTTTCCGTTCGACGTCGTGTTCCCGCCGATGCTCGACGCCGGCTCGCTGAACGCGCGCTACGACGTCCTGATCGTCGCCGACGATCTGATCCCGGAGCCGGGACGACGCAGCGCCGGCAGCTCCCTCGATGCGGCGACGGTGCCGGAGCCGTATCGCTCGCAGATGGGCCGCGTCACGGTGGAGCGCACGGTGCCGGCGCTGCAGGCGTTCCTCGACGGCGGCGGGACGATCGTCGCCATCGGCCCGTCGACGTCGCTGGCGGCGCACCTGCGCCTGCCGATCACGAGCGCGCTGGTGACGCGGACGGCGACCGGGGATCGGCCGCTCAAGCAGGAGGAGTACTACATCCCGGGCTCGGTGCTGCGGGTGCGCGTCGATCAGTCGCAGCCGCTCGCCTGGGGCATGCCGGCGCAGGCCGACGTCTACTTCGACAACAGCCCGGTGTTCCGGCTCGGTCCGGAAGCCGCAGCACGAGGCGTGACGCCAATCGCCTGGTTCGACTCAGCGGCGCCGCTGCGCAGCGGGTGGGCCTGGGGTCAGCACTATCTCGAAGGCGGCGTCGCGATCGCGGAGGCGCGGGTCGGCAAGGGCCGGCTGGTGCTGTGCGGGCCGGAGATCACGTTCCGCGCCCAGCCGCACGGGACGTTCAAGTTCCTGTTCAACGCGCTGCGAAAATAGACCGGTATGGGCCCCAGCGACTGCATCTACTACTTCGGGCTCAGCGTCGATCTGGATGTGGTTCTGGGGGCGAGCTGTCCGCGAGTGGTTTCACCTGCACCCTTTCGCACCATGCGGGGCAGCGACGGTGCGGTCGGCCCGATCCTGGGGGCCGACTCGCCGATAATCCTCCCATGCAGGTCGAGTGCTACGCCGGGTCGCGCATGCGGGACGGCGGCACGACCAACGAGGACGCCTTCTGGATCTCGCGTCAGGACGGGCGCGTGGCCGCGCTCTGTGATGGCGCCGGTCACGCCCAGTTGTGCGGGGGGCGCACCGTCCGGCTGTTCGGGGAGATGGTGCAGTCAGGAACGCTCGAGGTCGATCGCTTCCCCGCGTGGACGCGCTGGCTGAAATCAGTGGACGCGTCGATGACCGGCGGGGTGCAGACGACCTTCGTCGGCGTGGCGGCGATGGACGGACGCCTCGTGGGCGCCTGGAGTGGCGATTCCCGCGCCTATCTCGTCAACGAGCGCGGCTGCCGCATTCTCACCGAACGGACCAGCCGCCGCCTGGGAAGCGGCGAAGCGGAGCCGCTGCCAATCCACGAGCGCCTGGCAGCGCGCGACGTGGTGCTGCTGATGTCGGACGGCGCCTGGACGCCTCTTCAGCCGCCCGCGATTCAGCGTCTGGTCATGGGCCTGACCACGCGTCATCTATCCGATGTGCCGGGGGCGCTGCTCGACATGGCGGGCGCGAAGGGGCGCGCCGACGACATGACGGTTGTTGCGATGCGCATCGTCTCGATGGCCGCCCCGGCGACCACTTGAGGCCCATCGTGCTGCTGCGTGCCCCAGCCGCACGTGACGTTCACGTTCCTGTTCAACGCCCTCACTCTTCGGCCGTAGGCAGTAAGGCCTCGGTGCGGGTAAACCCGCGGCTGCGCATCTTGGCGGCGTTGGCACTGGTGAACTGCCAGTCCGACGGGTGCCGCCGCTTCAGGTCCCACGTCGCCTGCATCAGGCCGGTCGGCGCGTGCGAGTTCGTGCCGAGCAGCAGATGGCCGATCTCGTGCGCGGTGACGCGGCCCAGGATCAGCGCGACCGGCAGGCCAGTCTTCACCGAGCGGCAGCGACGCGCTCACGCGGATGCGACTCGCTACGGGATGGCGCGCGCGAGCAGCGCCTTGGCGTCCCGTTGCTTCAGGCGTGAGCGGATCGCGGCCGCGTCCTCGACGGTGAAGTCCCAGTCACCGCGATCGAGCCGGGCCACGTCCCACGCCGGCCGCATCAGGCCATGCGACGCGTGGCTGTTGCTCCCGAGCAGGAGGTGGCCAATCTCGTGCGCCGCGACCCGGCCGACGAAGGTGGCCAGGCTGCCGCCCGTGCGACGCGCCCGCTCCGCGATCGCCGCGGCGTAGACCGTGGCGATCGTGCTCAGTCCCGACTCGCGGACGATGGCGTCGCCCAGGACGTGCGCGCCGTCCTTCGGGTGGCGGTGGATGCGCAGGATCAGCTCGTCGGCGCCGAGGCCGACCTTGCACGCCGAGGCCGCGGCCCGGGCGTTGCAGTCGACGATGGCCGCCTGGATGCCGGCGCGTTCGAGGGTGTCGGCCGCCACGGCCAGGGCCTCGGCACGCGTCTCCGGCGGCAGCCCGTAGATGTCGTAGACCCGGATTGTGACGGCGAGTGCGGCAGCCAGCATCGACATGCACCCACAGTGGGGGCCGGCGCCGGGTGCCTCAATGCTACCGAGGTGACACGGAGGTGAAACGTGGCGACTTCGGGGCCACATGACGCTGACCCCTCTGGTCACCGGCCGTCGCCTCGGCCACACTAGGAGGTGACGTGAGCCACGAAGTTCCCAGCCCGGTCGTGCAGTTCGGCGGCGTCGAGGTCGACATGCGGTTGCGCGAGGTCCGGCGCGGCGCCGACGCCGTGCGCCTGCAGGAGCAACCGTTCCAGCTGCTGGCGCTGATGCTCGGTCGCCCGGGCGACGTCGTGACGCGCGAGGACATTCGACAACGGCTGTGGCCGGACGGGACGTCGGTCGACTTCGAGCACAGCGTCAACGCGGTGGTGAAACGGCTGCGGGCCGTGCTCGGCGACGACGCGATGCAACCGCGCTTCGTCGAGACATTGCCCCGCGTCGGCTACCGCTTCATCGGCACGCTCGAGGGCAGCGACACGCGACCCCGCCAACCGGCCCCGGCCCCGCGGCCGCGCCTGGTGGTGCTGCCGTTCACGAACCTGACCGGCGATTCCTCGCACGACTACTTCATCGACGGCTTCACCGAGGAGATGATCGCGCAGCTCGGGCACCGCTGCGCCGACCGCGTCGGCGTCCTGGCCCGCACGTCGGCGATGCTCTACAAGGACGTCCGGCGCGGCGCCGCCGACATCGGCGAGGCGCTGCGCGTCGACTACCTGGTCGAAGGCAGCGTGCGCGTCGGCGGCGATTGCGTGCGGATCACCGCCCAGTTGATCGAGACGCGCGGCGAGACGCACCTCTGGGCGCACAGCTACGACCGGCCCTACACCAACTGCCTCGCCGTGCAGGCCGACGTCGCTGCAGAGATCGCCGTCGCGCTGACCCGGGAACTGTTTCCGCCGCCGCCAGCGCCGGCGCCGACGCGGGTTCCCGGCGCGCACGAGGCCTACCTGACGGGACGCTTCCACTGGAACCGGCCCGGCTCGGTCGGCCTGCGCACCGCCGTCAGCTACTTCGATCAGGCGCTCGCCATCGACGCCGGCTTCGGCCGCGCCCATTCCTCCCGGGCGCGCGCCTACCTGTCGATGGCGGAGCACTACGTGATGGACGGCCGCGAGGCGCTGCACACCGCGCGCGAGGCGGCAAACCAATCGCTCGCCATCGACCCGGACGACGGCGACGCGCTGGTCGTGGTCGGCGAAGCGCGGCGCGTGCTGGACCACGATCCGGCCGGCGCCCGCGCCGCCTACGAGAAGGTGCTTGAGCTGAACCCCAGCTCCGTCGCCGCGCTCCGCTACTACGCCTGGTTCCTGGGCGTCCGCCGCCTCGGCGCCGAAGCGCTCCGGTCGGCTGATCAGGCCTTCAGTCTCGATCCCCTGTGCATCGTGATGCAGATGTCGGCTGCCGACATCCGCTACCTGGCCGGCGATTTCGAGGGCGCCCTGGCCCGCTGCCGCCACGCCCTGGCCATGGAGCCCGAGGCGGATCGCGCGATTCGCTCGACCGCCGCGGTACTTGTCCAGCTCGGACGCGGCGAGGAAGCCGTCGCCGCGTTCGACGCGACACCGGAACGGACGCTGTCGTCGGCGACGCTCGCCGTCAAGGGCTACGCCCTGGCTGCGGTCGGCAACACCGACAAGGCGCGCGCCCTGGCCCGGCGACTCGAGCGCGCCAGCAAGGACGGCGTGGTCTCGCCGTATCATCTCGCCACGCTGCACACGTCGCTCGGCGACTACGAGGCGGCGTTCGCGCAGCTCCAGCGCGCCTGCGTCAGCGGCGATCCGTGGCTGGACGCGGTCGGCGTCGATCCGCGCTTCGCCTGCCTGCGCAACGACGACCGCATGCACGTGATCCGCGCCCGGCTGCGTCTCGGCTGAGCGGGGGCGGCGTCGCCCTATGGTGCCTCGGGGCCGCCCTCTCGAGGAGGCGGCAATTTCGCCTTCCAGGCGCCGCCAGGCCCTGCTCCCAAGGCGCCGTCGTCCATCAACTCGAAGCGGAGCTCAGTGCGTCTCTTGGAAAGGAGTTCGAGGATCGCCCGTGCCAAACATCGATGCGTTCGGCGAGTGGTCGCGACTGCCGGACGCGGGAGAGCACGACGATCGCCTCGGTTGGCTCCTCGAACAGAAAGTCCTCGTCCTGCGTCAGGAACAGGACATCTTTGTCGAATAGCCGTTCCCGGATCTGCTGATCCGGTGCACCACGCCAGCCAAGCGTGATGACGTGAGCAACCTCCTCGCCCGCCGCTTTGAGGGTGCGGTAAAGGGCAAGGGGGAAGTTCTCGTCGAGAAGGATCCTCAAGACGCCTGACGCACGGCTGGCGGCAGGTGGGCGGCAACGTGGGCGGCGTACGCGAGCGCTGCGCGGACCTGTTCGATCGACAACTGGTACTCGCTGGCGACCGTCTCAACAGTCTCGCCCGCCGCCATCAAGCCCACCACAGTCGCAACATCGATCCGGGTGCCGGCGACGCAGGGCTTGCCGAACCGGACGTCCGGATTCATGGAAATACCAGGGAAGATCTCCATCGCGCCGCTCATCTTGGATCGACTCTAGCACCCGCTACTTCCGCCCCAGGCTGAGCAGGTTGGCGAACATCCGGTAGGCGCCCGGAACGCCGGCCGGCAGCTGCCGGAACCACGCGTACGACGTGTAGACGTAGTGGCCCTTGCCGATGCGCGCGTAGAGTTCTCCGCCGCGCTGCAGCGGCTCGCCCGGATCGCCGGTTGCGAGCAGCGGCGTGTACTGCGGATCGAACGTCGCCCAGGCGTAGAGATCGCGCTCCTGGACCCAGTCGTCCCAGTCGGCGCCGGTGATGCGATTCGGCGTGGTGAACGCCGGGTGCGTCGGCTCGAGGATCGTGACTGGCGCCCGCTCGTCGGTGACGCGGACGTTGCCGCCGGCCGGGAACGGCGACAGGCTGCGGCCGGTGTAATCGGTCTGCTGGTACTGGACGATCAGCGTGCCGCCGTCGCGGACGAACTGCAGCAGCCGGGCGTTGGCGGCGACGAACGCCGGCCGGCTCTCGGAGGCCCGCACGCCAACCACGATCGTCCCATAACGCGAGAGATCGCCAGACGCGAGATCGTCGTCGGTCAGCAGCGTCACGCCGAGCCCGAGCCGGCGGATCGCTTCGGGCACGCGATCGCCGCCGCCCATGACGTAGCCGACCGTGACCGGCGCCACCGCGAGGTCGAGCACGCGTGTGGTCATCTGCGCCGGTGCATAGAGCCGGTGCTTCTGGATGTGCGGGTAGTCGATGGCCTGCATCGACGTGTCGAAGGTGCGGCCGGCGATGGCGACCTGCGCGGTCAGCGTGTAGGCGCCAGGCGCGACTCCGGAGGGCGGGGTCACCACGAAGGGTACCGAGATGCCCTCCCCGCGCGAGGCGAAGACGATCGGCGCGCCCGCCGGCGTCACCTGCCAGCCGGCCGGCGGCACCACGCGGACCACGCCCGGACCGGATGGCAGCGTCTCGCTGCGCACGCGGACGCGGATGTTGCGCGGCTGCGCCGCGGCGCCGGCCGGGACGATGGCCAGCGGCTCGTCGAAGGCGACGGTGACGGCCGGCACGATCTGGACCTCGCGGCGGATCTCGCCGCGCACCGCGTCGGCGTAGCGGTACACCACCGGCCGCTCGACGGTGATCTCGGTGCCGCCGATGGTCAGCGGCACGCGGGCCACGAGCAGCGGCGGATCGAACGGACGGGTCTGCAGCGCCGTCGGCACGCCGGTCCAGGTGAATACCGGGCCGGTCCGCGGCGTCCGCAGCCAGTAGGGTTCGGTGGGCGGCGCGTCCGCAGCGATCGTCACGTCCCACGGCTCGGCGCGGGTCGGCTCCTCGCGGAAGAAGCGGGCGAACGTGGTGCCGGCGCCTTCGGTCGACGGCGGCGCCGGCTTGGCCGACCAGCCGGCCGGCACGACGAGCGCGCTCGGGCCGGCTGTGACCGGTGCCCCATCCGCCTGGAACAGGTTGACGTTGACCCGCACGGCGTCCCCGGCCGAGGCGATCTCGCGATCGGCGAGCGCGTCCACGACGATGCCGGACGCTCGCACCACGGCGTCCTCGAACTGGGCCACCTTGATGGCCAGCAGGTACTCGGCCTCGGCCTTGGCGCCAGCCGGGGCCGACAGGCCGGCCGCGGCCGTGCGGGCGGCCCGGGCTGCCGTCAGACCGCGGACCAACACCGGCACCAGCTTCTCCGGAGCGCGCACGATGTCGGCGCTGGCGAGCGCCTGGGCGGCGGCCGTGTCCATCGCCTTCAGCTCGGCCGCCAGCGCCCCGGCCGGCAGACCGGCTAGCGCAGCGAGACCGGTCAGCGAGGTATCGAGCCCGTCGAACACGGTGCGCTCGTCGGCGATCGGCGTCGTGGTCAGGTTGGCGACCAGGCGCAGGTTGGAGGTCTTCACCCCGCGGGCTTCGACGACGCCCATCTCCTGCGACTTGTGCTGGCTGCGGCCCTCCATCGCGATCTCGTTGAAGCTGCGGCCGAGCAGCGGATCGACGATCCCGGTCGGCAGCCTGAGCGTGGCACTCGCCGGATCGGCCCCGAAGCCGTGCCGGACGTAGAGCTTGCGGGCCTGCCACGGGCGAAGGCCCTCGGCGATCTGCTCGGGATACTTGGCCGGATCGGCCGCCGCCGCGAACGCCAGCGGCGCCAGCTTGCCGGCCAACTGGTGCTGGCCATGGCCGTCGGAGGGCGTGCCGCTCCACCCGTTCAGGATCACCAGCGGCCGGTAGCGGCGGATGGCCCGGACCATGTCGCCGAGGACGACTGTCTCGTTCCACTTCTCACCGGCTTCGGCCATCGTCTTGGTGAAGCCGAAGTCGTAGGCGCGCGTGAAGAACTGGTCGCCGCCGTCGAGGGTGCGTGCCTGGAGCAACTCTTCCGTCCGAATCACGCCCAGCGCGTCGAACAACTCGGTGCCGATGATGTTCTGGCCACCCTCGCCGCGGTTGAGCGACAGGTAGGCGACGCGCGCATGGTCGCCACGAGCGAGGCGGGCGATGAGCGCCGTGTCCTCGTCGTCAGGATGCGCCGCGGTGTGCATGGCACTGGCCGTGGTCCGCAACCTTTCGACAGCTTGCACGAGGCCGGCGACGCCGCGACTGTAGACGGGGCGGACCTGGGCGGATGGGGTGACGGACAGCAGCGCGGCCGTGAGCACCACGGCGGCCGCAGATCCAAGCCAGAGACGGGGCATGCCCCGAGTCTATCTGCTAAGCTCGACTCATGCGTGGTTGGCTCTCGGCAGCGTTCGTACTCGGTGTGTCGGTGGCCCTCGGGGCGCAGCAGCCGACCTTCCGTTCCGGCACCCAGACGGTGCCCCTCTACATCACCGTCACCGACAACGCCGGGCGGCTCGTCCCCAACCTGTCGAAGGACGATTTCACCGTCCTCGACAACGGAGTGCCGCAGGAAATCTCGGTGTTCGACAACACCATCCGCCCGATCACGTCGGTGGTGATGCTCGACACGAGCGGCAGCATGACGCTCAACCTCGACCTCATGAAGGCGGCGGCCGAGCAGTTCATCATCCGTCTGCTGCCGGAAGACAAGGCGATGGTCGGCGCGTTCAACAACAAGGTCGAGTTCGCGAGCACCGGATTCACCAACGACCGCGACGACCTGTCGAGCTCCATCCGCGAGCTCGATTTCGGCAACGCGACCCGCCTGTGGGACGCCGCCGATCAGAGCCTCGAGCGGCTGAAGGGCGTCGAGGGCCGCCGCGTCATCGTGCTCTTCACCGACGGCGACGACCAGGGGTCGAGCAGCAGCCAGGGCAAGGTGATCGATCACGCCCGCGCCGACGAAGTGATGATTTACGCCATCGGCCTGGAGAGCGTCTACATGTCGGGCCCGGGCCAGCGGACGCGCACGCGCCCGGCCGGCGGCCTGCGGCGCATCGCCGACGAAACGGGCGGCGGCTACTTCGAGCTGAAGAAAACCGAGGAACTGGGTCCGGCCTTCACGCGCGTCGCGCAGGAGCTGCATAGCCAGTACCTGCTCGCTTTCACCCCGAAGAACCTGGACGGCAAGGTGCACAAGCTCGAGGTGCGGTCCAAGGATCCGGCCAACAAGGCGCGGGCCCGGCGCAGCTACGTGGCGACGGCGATTACCCAGCCCACGCCCGTCAGCAAGTAGGACTCGTTCGTCACGTCAGAGGAGTACTCGCGATGTCGAAGCTGTTCACCGCCACGGGCCTGACCCTGGCTCTCGTCGCCGCCACTGCCTGCGGCAAGTCGGCCGAGCAGAAGCGCCAGGAAGAAGCCGCCAAGCAGCTGCAAGAGGCCGCCAAGCAGATGGAGAAGGCCGGCACCGAGGCCCAGAAGGCGGCCGAGAAGGGCGCCGAGGGGATGGCCGCCGGCATGGAGGCGCTCGCCAAGGGCCTCGGGGCCGCGGCCGGCGTCGCCAACGGCGGCAAGACCGTCGATCCGGTGTCGTTCCGCGATCTGCAGGCCAGCTTCGTCGACCTCGCTGGCTGGGAGAAGATGAAGGCTACGGGCGAGACCATGACCGCGCCGTTCAAGATGTCGACCGCCGGCGTCCGCTACAAGAAGGGCGACGCCGAGATCCGCGTCAAGATCACCGACAGCGCTTACAACGCGTTGATGCTGGTGCCGTTCTCGTGGGTCAGCAACATGGGCTACGAGAAGGAGACCGAGACCGGCTACGAGAAGGCCGTCAAGGTCGCCGGCTTCCCCGGCCTCGAGAAGTGGAACACCGACTCCAAGAACGGCGAGCTGACGCTGGTCGCCAACAAGCGCTACATCGTCGAGATCGAAGGCAACCACATCGACGATCCCAAGGTGCTGCACACGCTGGCCGATTCGATGGCCCTCAGCAAGCTGCCCGCGCAGTAGCAGGTAGGCATCGGTCTACTCGGGGATTGCGTAGATGCGGGTCAGCTTCCACGCGCCTCCGGTGCGCGCGAAGGCGTAGTAGAGGCCGCTGACGGGACGCGTGTCGGCGGTGCAGACCCAGGCCAGCATCCGCTCGGCGTCGAGCACCGGCGTCCAGTCCGCGCAGTCGGCGCCCGCCTCACCGGGCCGCGTCGGCACGCCGACGGCCTCCTGCAGCAGCGCATGGGACAGGCGGCTCACGACGGACGCCGACGGATCGGCGTTGGCGCGCACCGGCACGTCGCGGCCGGCGATGAACAGCCGCTCGTCGCGCGCCTTCCACAGCGACGCCGATCGCTCGATGAACGGCACGACGTAGAGGTTGCCGCGGCGGATGCCGCCGAGGCGCAGCGCCTGTTCGAGGGCCTGCCACTCGTCGCCGGGCGGTGTGCCGGGCTCGAGCGGGCCGAAGCTGTCCAGGACCTCCTGGGCCGGCACCTCGGCATCCTGATCGCGAATCGTCGGCGCCATCAACGCCTTCACTCCGTCGAGGCGCCGCTCGCGGATCGCGGCGAGCAGCTGATCGCGGAGGCGCGCCAGCGTGGGGTCGGTGCGTTCGACGTTGGGCGGGGCGAACGTCAGCGGCGGCCAGCGGGCGGCGGCCGACGCCGGCGGAGACGAAGGCGACTGCGCCACTGGCATCGCCATCGCCGACAGTGCGACTCCCAACAGCCACTTCCAACTCCCAAGTCCCAAGTCCCAACTCCCAAACCTGAGAAGCTGCGGCAGATGAGCTCGCATTGGGAGTTGGCTGTTGGCGGTCGGCTATTGGCGGTTGGCTATTGGCGGTTGGGACTTGACGGTGGCCGGCCTAGCGCCAGGGAACGAGCTTCTCGATCCACTCGATGCGCATCAGGTCGTTGTAGATCACCGTCACCATCAGCGTCATCACCAGGACGAAGCCGGCCATCAGCAGGCGTTCCTTGACGCGCAGGCTGAAGTCGCGGCGGGCCAGCCCCTCGAGCATCATGATGAAGATGTGCCCGCCGTCGAGCATCGGGATCGGCAGCAGGTTGAGGATGGCCAGGTTCATGGACAGCATGGCCATGAACATGAAGAGAGATCCGGCGCCTTCGGCGGCCATCGCCCCGGACGCCCGGGCGATGCCGATGAAGCCGGTCAACTGCTTGGGCGAGGCCTCGCCGAGGAACAAGCCGCGCAGCGTCTTGAAGACGAGGCCGGCTGATTCGAGGTTGTGGTGGTAGCTGAGACGGACGGCGTCGAGGAAGCCGGTCGCCTTGACCGTGGACTGCTCGAAGCGGACCTCGACACCGACCCGCCCAGTCCCGTCGGCGCGGGGGATCGGCGTCACGGTGAAGTCGCGCTCGGCGCCGTCGCGCCGCACCCGGAGGGTCAGCGGCTTGCCGACGTTGTTCTTCAACGCCTCGAGGGTGGTTTCGGCGTCAGCCGCGGCACCGTTGACGGCGAGCACGACGTCGCCCGCCTTGAGGCCGGCCTTGTCGGCTGGCTCGCCCGGGGTAGTGGTGCCGAGCCGCAGGTGCTGCATCGGCCGGACACCCAGGTCGGCGGCGTGGATTTCCTTGATCAGGTCGGGGGTGAAGTGGAGCGTCTGCTCGGCGCCCTGCCGGACCAGCACGACCTCGATCTCGCGCCCGGCCGCGAGCATCATCGCCTTCTGATAGTCGCCCCAGGTCGGCGTGTCGTTGCCGGCGATCCGGATCAGCCGGTCACCGATCTTGATGCCGGCCTTGGCCGCCGACGACCCCTCGATCACGCGGCCGACCTCGACCGCCGTGCGCTGGTAGGAGGGCTCGGTGGCGCCATTGAGGTAGACGCCGATCATGATCAGGAACGCCGCCAGGACGTTCATCGCCGGCCCGGCGATGTAGATCTGGAAGCGCTGCCACTTGGTCTTGGCGAAGAATTCGTCGCTCTTCGGCGGCGCGTCATCCTCGGGCGTCTCGCCGGCCATCTTGACGAAGCCGCCGAGCGGGATGATCGAGATGCAGTACTCGGTGTCCCCGCGCGTGAACTTGAACAGCTTGGGACCGAAGCCGAGGGAGAAGGTCAGGACGCGGACACCGTGCCAGCGCGCCAGGAGGAAATGCCCGAGCTCGTGCACGAACACGAGGACTCCGAGCACGAAAATGAACGGCAGGATGGAAGACACGTCGTTCTCGTCCTAGAGGCGGCTCAGCTGGCGCTCGCGGCCTGGAGTCTCGACCCAGTATACGTGCGGGCCCAGGCATCCAGTTCCCGGATGGCGGCCAATGTGGCGGGCGGCTGCACACCCTGGCGCGCCGCCGCGTCGAGGGCGGCATCGATGCTCTCGGCGATGGCCGGGAACGGCACCGCGCCCTCGAGGAAAGACGCCACCGCGACCTCGTTGGCCGCGTTCAGCACCACGGGATAGGCATCGCCGGCTTCGAGGGCCCGGTAGGCCAGCCGGAGACAGGGGAACCGGGCATGGTCCGGGGCCTCGAACTCCAGCCGCCGGCAGTCGAGCAGGTTGAGGGTCGGCAGCGCGCCGCCCCAGCGATCGGGCCAGGAAAAGGCGTACTGGATCGGCAGGCGCATGTCCGTCACGCCGAGCTGGGCGATTATCGAGCCGTCGGTCAGCTCGACCAGCGAGTGGACGACCGACTGCGGGTGCACGACGACGTCGATCGCCGAGGTCGGGGTCCCGAACAGCCAGTGTGCCTCGATCACTTCGAGGCCCTTGTTCATCAGGGTGGCCGAGTCGATGGTGATCTTGCGGCCCATCCGCCAGGTCGGATGGCTCAGCGCGGCGTCGACGGTGACACCGGCCAGCGCCTCGGCCGACAGGTGCCGGAAGGGGCCGCCCGACGCGGTCAGGATCAGCCGGCGGACCTCCGAGGGGTCGCGCCGGTGCAGGCACTGGTGGATGGCGTTGTGCTCGCTGTCGACCGGCAGTACGTCGACGCCGTGCGCCCGCGCCAGGTCCATCACCAGCCGGCCGGCCATCACCAGCACTTCCTTGTTGGCCAGCGCGATGCGCTTGCCGGCCGTGATCGCCGCGACCACCGCCTCGAGCGCGGCGGTGCCCGACGACGCGCACAGCACCGTGTCGACGTCGTCGCGGGTGACGAGGTCGATGAGCGCCTGGGGTCCGGCGCCGCAGTGATCGAGCTGAGACGCCGCGCCGGCCGGGATCCCGGCGCGAAGCGCCTGGCACGCCGCGTCGGTCGCCATCACCGCCGCGCGCGGCCGGTAGCGCTCGACTTGGAGGGCCAGCGCCGCGGCGCTGGTGCCGGCGGCGAGGCCGATCACCTGCAGCCGATCCGGATGGGCGTCGACGACAGCCAGCGCGCTCTGGCCGATCGAGCCCGTCGAGCCGAGGATCGCGAGGCGCATCGGGGCTGAAGCCATCGGGTTACCGGCAGGCGATCACAGGCGGGCGTAGCGGAGGAACAGCACGTAGGCCGGGAACACGAACAGCAGCGCGTCGATGCGATCGAGGATGCCACCGTGCCCGGGGATGAGGCTGGACGAGTCCTTGAGGCCGCTGGCCCGCTTGAGCAGCGACTCGAACAAGTCGCCCATGATGCCGAGGATCGCGAGCATCACGCCGAGCAGCACCAGCAGCGGCAGCGGCGCCTCCGGCGTCACGATGCGCGCCACGAACGGCGTCGCGACGGCGGCCACGAGCACCCCGGAGATGGCGCCCTCGACGGTCTTCTTCGGGCTGATGCGCGGCGCCAGCGGACGCCGGCCCAGCGTCCGCCCGCCGTAGTACTGGGCCGAATCGCTGGCGACGACGACCAGGAACGGCACCATCAGCGCCAGCGGCCCTCGATCGGTGTGCAGCGACGCAGCCATGCCGAGCGGCACGGCGATGTAGAGCAGCGGGAACAGCGTGACCGCGGCCAGGCGCATGGCGTCCTCGTCGGGCCGGCCGCGGCCGACCGCGGCGGCGGCGCCGACGAGCAGCGCCGGGGCGAACACCAGCGCCAAGGGCACCCCGGCCCAGACGCCGACGTAGGCGGCCAGCGTCGCGGCGCCGGCGATCACACGCGGATAGCCGTCGCTGCCGAGCCGGGCCATTCGCGCGTACTCGTCGAAGGCCAGCGCGACGATGATGCCGAGCATGATCGTGGTGTAGATCGGCGGCAGGTACCACGCGATGCCGAGCACCGCCGGCAGCAGCACGAGCGCCGAGAGGACGCGCGTCACGGACGGCTGCCGACTTCGGTCTTGCGGCTCTCGCCGGCGTGGTCGCTCTCGCCGGTGGACCCGACGCCGCCATAGCGCCGCTCGCGCTTCTGGAAGTCGACGATCGCCTCGAACAGGTGGCGGGCGCGGAAGTCCGGCCACAGCGTGTCGGTCACCCAGATTTCGGCGTAGGCGATCTGCCAGAGCAGGAAGTTGCTGACCCGCATCTCGCCGCTGGTGCGGATGAGCAGGTCGGGATCCGGCTGACCGGCGGTGTAGAGCAGGCCGGCAAAGCGCGCTTCGTCTATCTCGTCCGGCTTGATGCCGGCGGCCAGCGCCGCCCGCACGGCGTCGACGATCTCGGCCCGGCCGCCGTAGTTCAGCGCGATGTTGAACTGCATGCCGGTGTGAGCTGCCGTCCGAGCCTCGGCGTCGTTCAGCTCGCGCTGGATTTCGGGCGCCAGCGCGTCCTTGCGGCCGACGACGCGGAAGCGGATCCGGTTCTCCATCAGCATGTGGAGCTCGGAACGCAGGTAGCGCCGCAGCAGCGCCATCAGCGCCATCACTTCGGTGCGCGGCCGCTTCCAGTTCTCGATCGAGAAGGCATAGAGGGTCAGCACCCCGATGCCGAGCCGGGCCGAGGTCTCGACCACCTCGCGCACGGAGGCGGTGCCGGAGCGGTGGCCCTCGACGCGCGGCAGGTGCCGCTGCGCCGCCCACCGGCCGTTGCCGTCCATGATGATCGCGACGTGGGCCGGCAGCCGATCGCCGTCGATCTGCCGCGCGAGCAGGGCCTCGGGTGAGCCGGGCGGCAGACGGGCGACGACGTCGGGGAGGCTCATGCGAAACCGGGATCTTAACAGCCCGTGGTGAAAGTGTCGCTGCATTCGACGGGCGATGCATCCCGCCGCTCAGCGTTGCTCGTCGCTCGCATATCGCCCAATATTCTCACTCCGCGCGCCTTGATCGACGGGCGCCTCGCCCGTCTCGATGCGACGCGGCACTTCCACCACGGGCTGTCACCAGTATCGAACCGACACCAGGAACAGGCCGTGCGCGGGGGCGGTCGGGCCGGCCTGGGCCCGGTCCGCCGAGGCCAGAATCCCGCCGATCTGGCCGGCCGGCCAGCGGCCGCGGCCGACTTCAACCAGGCTCCCGGCGATGGCCCGCACCATGTGCCGCAGGAATCCGTCGCCGGCCAGGGTGAGCACCAGGCGCGTGCCGCCCCCCTCCGCCGCGTCTTCGTCGAGCCGCGCCTCGCTCAGCGTCCGCACAGTGTCTTGTATATCGGACCCTGTTGACTGAAATGCGGCGAAATCGTGGCGACCTTGCAGCAGCGGCAGCGCCGCCCGCATCGCCGCGACGTCGAGGGGAAACGGAATATGCCAGGCGTAGCGGACGTCGAAGGGCGAGATGAGCGGGCCGAGGACCGCATGGTAGGCATAGCGCTTCTCCTTGGCGCCGAAGCGCGCGTGGAAGCCCGGCTCCACCACCTCGGCCGCAAGCACGCGGACGGCCGGCGGCAGGAGCGCGTTGGCGCCACGCTGCAGATCCGCCGCCGCCAGCCGCGTGGCCAGGGTCACGCTGGCGACCTGGCCGCGGGCGTGGACGCCGGCGTCCGTACGGCCGGCGCCGGTCACCGTCACCCCGGCCGTCGCGGTGAGCCGGGTCAGGGCGTCCTCGAGGAGGCCCTGGACGGACGTGCCCTCGGCCTGCCGCTGCCAGCCGACCAGGCCGGTGCCGTCGTAGGCCAGCGTCAGCTTGAAGGTGCGGGGCTCAGACATTGGAACGGAACAACTCCGGAGTCATTGGCCCCCATTGACGACTCCGGAGTCGTAAGGGAAGTTACTTCGCGCCGGGGCGCGACCCCGGCTTGGTGACTGGCACTGCAGCCAGCCACTCCGGGAGCTGGTCGGCCGGCCAGGTCGGGAACGACACCGACGCCAGGGCCGTGAAGGGGACGCCGAGATCGACGTCGCCGCCACGGTTGATGATCCCGGCGGCGCCGACCACCGTCGCGCCAGCGGCCTCGGCGACGGCGATAGTCTCGCGGGTCGACTTGCCGGTCGTGACCACGTCCTCGACCACCAGCACGCGTTCGGCGGCGGCCAGCGAGAAGCCGCGCCGCAGCGTCAGCACGCCGTCGACGCGCTCGGCGAAGATGGCGCGGACGCCGAGGGCGCGCGCCACCTCGTGGCCGATGATCAGGCCGCCGAGGGCCGGCGACAGCACGACATGCGGATCGAGCTTACGCACGGCGTCGGCCAGCGCCCGGCCGAGCGCGGCGGCGTGCTCGGGATGCTGCAGCACCAGCGCCGACTGCATGTAGCCGTTGCTGTGCAGGCCCGAGGACAGGCGGAAGTGGCCTTCGAGGAGCGCACTCACGGAGCGGAAGAGCGAGAGGACGGCGTCAGGCTGCACGGCCAGATGGACTCCAGGAAGGGGTTACTCCAGATACGTTTCGAAGAGCGCGAGTATGCGCTTGTACTCGTCGGCCCAGCTCGTCTCGCGCTCGAAGGCGTGATCCTCGGCCGGGTAGAGCGCCAGCTCCCAGCGCTCCTTGCGCAGCTCGATCAGGCGCTGCGACAGGCGGATCGAATCCTGGGCATGGACGTTGACGTCGACCAGGCCGTGACAGATCAGCAGCGCGCCCTTCAGCCCGTCGGCGAAGTAAATCGGTGAGCTGCGGCGGTAGGCGGCCGGATCGGTCTGCGGCTCGTTGAGGATGTTCGACGTGTACTCGTGGTTGTAGTGCGACCAGTCGGTCACCGGCCGCAGCGCCGCGCCGGCGGCGACGACGTCCGGCGTGGTGAACATCGCCATCAGCGTGATGAAGCCACCGTAGCTGCCGCCGTAGACACCGAGGCGCTTGGCATCGACCTTCTCGGTGGCCACCAGCCATTGCGCGCCGTCGACGACGTCGGTGAGATCGGCGCCGCCCATGTGGCGGTAGATGCCGGTCCGCCAGTCGCGGCCGTAGCCGGCGCTGCCGCGATAGTCGGGATCGAGCACCACGTAGCCCTTCGAGGCGAGCAGGTGGTGGAACATGTACTCGCGGTAGTAGTACGACCAGTAGCGGTGCGCGTTCTGCAGGTAGCCGGCGCCGTGCACGAAGACGACGGCCGGCCCGCCGCTCTTGCGCTTGGCACCGACCATCTCCGGCGTGTAGAGCCGGGCCCGCACCATCACCCCGTCGCGGGCCTTGTAGGTGACGACGCGGGCCGCGACCCACTTCCCCGCCAGCCACTCCGCCGTCGGGCTCGTCGTCACCGGAACGATCGTCGACGGATCGAGCGCGCCCGCCGACGCGGCGGCGGCGGGCTTCGGGGCGTGCGCGAGGAACACTTCGGGCGGACGCGTCGCCGACGACGACAGCAGCGCCCACGTCGCCCCGTCCGGCGAGATCTCGACCGCATGCGCGCCCGGCCCCGACGTCAGGCGCGTGCGCAGCCCGCCGGCCACCGGCAGCGTGTAGACCTGGCGATCGCCGGCATCGGCCTCGGTCGAGACGATCTCGAATCGCGTCCCGTCCGGCGTCACCTGGGCGTCGGTGATCTCCCAGGCGCCGCTCGTCAGCTGCTGCGGCGACGGATCCGCGGCGGCCAGATCGGCGACGTAGAGGTGCATCCAGCCGTCGCGCTCGGAGAGGAACCACAGGCGCGCCGTGCCGGGGACGAAACCCATCGCCGTCGGCGGCGGGCCCGATTCGTCGAGGGCGCGGACCCAGGCGGCGTCCTGCAGGTGCTCGACGACGCGGGCCTGGCCCGGGGTCGGGCCGAGCGCGGCCACGTAGCGGTGCTTGTTGTCGGACGAGACGACGATGGTCGCGGCGTGGCGTCCGTCGCTCGAGACGACGGGCAGGCTCCACAGCAGCGGACCGGCCCGCGGATCGACGTCGGCGCCGGTCAGGGACACCGGACTCTCGCGCTTGGCGGCCAGGTCGACGGCGACCAGCTGGCGCCCCTCCTGGGCGTCACCGACGTTGCTGCGCCCCGGCAGCAGCTCGGGATAACTCGACGCCGTGACGTAGGCCGGCACGTCGGCGCGGTGCGCCGCCGCCGGCTTGTCGACGACCAGCGCATAGGCCACCGAGCCTTCGTGCGCCAACACCAGATCGTCGACCGATTTCCGCTCACCGACGGTGAGGCGCACGACCGCCCGGGCCTCCTTGCGGGCCTCGGCGCGGGCCTTGCGCGCCTCGCTCTCGCGCACGACCGTCAGGATCTGCGCTTCCTCGGTCTTCAGGAACTGCTGGCTGTCGGTCGCCGCCGTGGGCGGCTTGGCCGGGCCGGCGTCGGTGAGCTGCTCGAACGCCGGGGCCGCCGGGCCGCTGCCCGGCCGGTCGGACAGCCGATCGACCCACACCCGGTGCAGCCCCTGATCGCGGACGAAGGTGACGGCGCGGCCGCCGTCCGACCAGCGAGCGTGCGCCTCGGTGGCGGCGGTGCGGGTGATAAGCGTCCGCGTCCGGGCCACCGTATCCACGACGACCACGTCGCCGTCGACGATGCCGACGGAGCGCCGGCGGGCCGGATCCCATGCGCCGCTGGCGGGCGGGGCAAGACGGCGCTCCTCATCGGTCAGGCGGCGCGGTTCACACGTCTTGGCAGCGGAGGGAGCCGCTGGGGCGGCCGGCAGGCAGGCGCGGGCGACTTCCCACGTCGCGGCTTCGTCTTCGCCGCGGGGGCGCCACTCGAAGTAGAGCCGCTCGGAATCGCCCGACCAACGCAGGGCGCTCGGCGGGTAGCCGACGAGGGCCGGCCCGCGCATGATGCTGTCGACGGTGAGGGCGAAGGCGTCGGCGGCGGGCCCAGTCGCGGCGGAAAGAGGCGCGGCGAGGGGCCGGGCCAGGAACAGGGCCACGAGGGCGACCGTGCCGGCACACGCCGCCAGGCCACCCCACCGCGGCGCGAAACGGCGCATAGCGCTCAGGGGCCGGTCAGGAACAGCTCGATCATTGTGGCCGCCGATGCATCCCGCCATGCTGCGTTGCTCGTCGCTTTCATACGCCCGGTATGCGCGCTCCTCGCGCCTTGCCTGGCGGGCGCCTCGACGCCCACAATGACCAACCTGTTCCTGACCGGGCCCTTACTATACTCAGCCTCCTATACAATTCGACCCCGGCTGGCCCCGGCGAACCGCAGGCCGGCCCGGTGCGTCTATCTGTTCGGTTCCGGCCACGTCCGCGACGCCCTGCTTCTTGCATTGAGCAGCGCGGACGGTTCGGGGCCGACACGGCCCGCGCCGCGAGAGACTTCCCTGGAGATTGTCGAAGATGCACACCCGGCCTGATGTCGTAGTGCGAGCCGCGCTCGTGGCGCTCGTGATGGCGGCGGTTCCCATGTCCGGATTCGGACAGGGGGCGCCCGCCCCCGCACAGCCCCCGCCGGCTCCGCCGGCAGCGGCCCAGCCCGCCCCGAGTCCCGC